>NZ_NXGV01000001.1:1877814-2216721 GCF_002407605.1 Marinobacter sp. ANT_B65
AAACGAGTTTGACCGGGATGTTGCTCTTGACCGGCTCAGCGATAGCGGCGCACGGATTGTTACCACAGAAATGGTGGCTTTTGAATGGATGCGGCATAGCAAGCACCCTGCCTTTCGTGATGTGCAGATGCTAATCAAGTAGCCAAGAGGTTCACAATGCTGAACATGGATTTTGCCCGCAAAGTGGTTGTCCGTACCCTTGACCAGGACTGGGTTCCCAGCCCTTCAGGTGGAGTTTCAAGAAAACTGCTGGCCCGGGAGGAAGCCGAGCGCGGGCACGCTACCAGTATTGTTCGCTACGAACCTGGCGCATCATTCAACCGGCACGAACATCCCCTTGGAGAAGAAATCCTGGTTCTGGATGGCGTGTTTTCAGATGAAACAGGTGATTACCCTGCCGGTACCTATCTGCGCAACCCTCCCGGAAGTGGCCATGCGCCCTTCAGCAAACCAGGCTGCACACTGCTTGTAAAACTGCACCAGTTTAACGGGCGCGACCTGACTACTGTAAGGATTGATACCGCAAACAGTGACTGGCACCCCGGGATTGGCGGTCTGGAAGTGATGCCCCTGCATGAGTTTGAACACGAGCATGTTGCGCTTGTTAAATGGCCGGCCAATGAAGTGTTTCAGCCCCACAGGCATTTTGGCGGAGAAGAAATCTACGTGCTTTCAGGCGAGTTCTGCGATGAATATGGCCGTTACCCGAAGGGCTCCTGGCTAAGAAGCCCTCACCTGAGCCAGCATCATCCTTTTGTAGATGAAGAAACCATTATCTGGGTGAAAACGGGTCACCTGCCCTCTGATTGAAGGGCAGGTATTCAACCACGCTGAAATCCTCAGGAACAAAGCTCGCCTTTTCTGGATAGCCAGAAAACCATCAGAACACCGTGGATAACCAGAAACGGCACAGCAATCATTACGAGCGAGGACCAGCCAAGCCAGGAGAGAATCACGCCGGCAGACAAGGCGGCTGTGGCTTGAGAGCCAAACACAAATACATCATTGATACCCTGAACCCTGAAGCGCTCAGCCTCTGTGTAGCCACGGGGCAATAATGTGGTACCACTCACAAACAGCAAATTCCAGCCAACACCCAGCAAAAGCAGTGCCGACAGGTAGTGGTGGAAACTGACGCCACTGGCAGCCAGTACAACACACCCCAGATAGGCCAGCAATCCGGCTGCCATCATCAAAGGTATGCCAATAACCCGAGTCAGCCAGCCGCTGATGAGCGACGGCAGATACATTGCCATTATGTGCAGCTGAATAACGCGCTTGGCGTCATCCAGATCATGCCCGGCCATTTCAGTCATGCTAAGTGGCGTTGCAGTCATGATAAAACTCATAACCGCATAGCCAATCGCAGCAGCACTGATTGCCACCCAGATCAGCGGATTTGCAAGTATTTCCCGTAGTGGCCGGCCACCACCAGCGTGCGCCTCCCGGACCCGCTCTCCTTGCGCCCGGTAACCCAGGCCGAGTATGACCAAAGCCCCCAGCTGAACACCCGACAGGGCCAGCCAGCTTATGAGGAACGGATACTCGGCCTCGGTTCCATTACCGAGTGTGGCAATCTCAGGCCCAAGCCACGCGGCAATCAGTCCGCCGAGCAAAACCCGGGCTGCAGCGGACCCCGCCAGACTATCCGGGACAGATTCCATAGCGGCAAAACGATACTGGTGAACCACTGCAAGCCCGGTGCCGCCTACAACAGCAGCCAGACAAAGCAACGGAAACTGCTCTGACCACGAAGCCAGGGCTCCGAGAAGACCCGCAAGCATTCCCATCGCCGTCCCCAGCAGCATCACTCTTTTGCGTCCGAGCCTCTCCATCAGCCAGGTCGCAGGTTTGATAGCAAGCACAGTGCCCAAAACAACCAGCCCAACGGGCAGAGTGGCATACTCCGGAGTTGAGGCCAGCAGTCGCCCCTGAATACTGCCGATAAAAACAATATAGGGAGCCGTACACATGGCCAGGGCCTGCGCTGCCACAAGCACCCATACGTTAAAAGGCATGGTCTATTTTTTCCTGTAAATGATTCCGGGGTGGCACTGAACCATCTCATAGAGATCCGGCAAGCCGTTAAGTGATTCAGAAGCACCAAGAATCAAATAACCTCCCGGATTCAGGGTAGCGTGAATACGGGTCAGAATATCTTTCTTCAGGTCTGCGGAGAAGTAAATCAGGACATTGCGGCACATCACTATGTCAAACCTGGAAAGCATGTAGCGCTCAAGCAGGTTCAACTCCTTGAACTCCACCATGCTTTTAATCTGTGGCCGGATTTGCCAGCCGCCCTTTGCGGAGGGCGTGAAGAAATGCTTCTGGCGCTCCGGAGATAACCCCCTGCCAATGGCGATCATTTCATATTCACCACTGCGAGCCACCTCGAGTACACTTTTCGATATGTCCGTCGCAGTGATTTTTACATCGCGTAATTTACCGGGTTTCTGACGCCGGAACTCGTCAACAATCATGCCAACCGAGTATGGCTCCTGCCCGGTAGAGCAAGCAGCTGACCAGATTCGCAAAGGAGAGAGAGAGGAGCGGGCAGCGAATTCCGGAAGCAGTTTCTCCTGGAGAATACGGAACGGGTGATTGTCCCGGAACCAGAGTGTTTCGTTAGTGGTCATGGCATCGATGACCACTTCCTTAAGGCTGGCCCGGCCAGGTTTTTTCAGACGTTCAAGCAATTCCCCAAGAGAGTTCAATTCGTTCTCTTCAAGAATTCGGCGCAACCGGCTTTTCACAAGGTATTGCTTGTTGTCACCCAGTAAAATGCCGCAAGCATCCTGCAGGAACGATTTAAAGGCTTCATACTCCTGTAGCGTAATATCCGCTTTCATCGCATCTCATCAGTTCTTAATGAATAACCGGGCATTTGGAAAGCTCAGTTCTGGTCAACAATTTCCATGATTCGTTCAGCAAGTTCATCAGGGCTGAATTTTGCCATAAAATCGTCTGCACCGACTTTCTGCACCATCGCTTTATTGAATACGCCGCTCAATGAGGTATGGAGCATAACAAACAGATCAGCAAGGGCGGGGTCACTCTTGATCCGGGTAACCAGTGTATAGCCATCCATTTCAGGCATTTCCACATCGGAAATCAGCAGTGAAAGATGGTCCGTTGCTTTCGAACCATCGCTGGTAATTTCTTTCAGGTATTCAAGCGCCTGTTTACCATCATTCCGGGTTATCACTTCCATACCAATAGCAGTAAGACAGCGTTCCATCTGCCGCCGTGCTACAGCTGAATCATCAGCAACCAGGACCGGGAAATGGCCAGGAACCCTGTCAGCACTCTTGTTTATAATTGCTTCTGTTACATCTTCCCGGAGAGGAGAAACCTCTGAAAGAATCTTCTCTACATCTATGATTTCAGCCAGTTTATCATCAATTTTCGTAACAGCCGTAAGATAAATATCCCGACCTGTCCCCTTGGGAGGAGGAAGAATATCCTCCCAGTTCATGTTCATGATTCTGTCTACGCCGGTAACCAGAAAACCCTGTGTCTTGCGGTTGTACTCGGTAATGATCACAAAGCTCGATGCCAGATCTTCCTGAGGAATTCCCGGCAGGCCGATAGCCATACCCAGATCAATAACAGGAATAGTCTCGCCACGAGTATGAGCCACACCACGCACAACCGGGAGACTGTTCGGTATGGAAGACAGTTTCGGGCACTGGAGCACTTCCTTCACTTTAAATACGTTGATGCCATATATCTGGCGCCCCCGCAAACGGAACAATAGGAGCTCAAGGCGATTCTGCCCGACCAGCTGCGTACGCTGGTTAACACTGTCCAATACTCCTGCCATAGCATCCTCTCCCGCGCACACTGAAAACACCGGCATGCATTTTGCTGTTCTTTAGAATGAGTTGTCCGGGTGACAAAATAACGTCATCCCTGAGTGGACCTGCCTGTTTAACGGCCGGAACGCCTCAACCCTTAGGCATTTGAATATGATTTATGCCGTAATACTGACAGCATAGGACAAACCAGGACATATGCGCACCACGCTTTTAGTCTCGCTCTTATTCATGTCGTCCCTGGCCAACTCTGTGTCGGCCAGCACGACTGCGGATGAGATCCATATGGCGACCAGGTCATTTCTTGAGAGCTATGCCAGAACCCAGGCTGAAGATGGGTATCAGGTTAAGTTTGAGGCAGGCAATATCGATAGCAGAATCGCCCTCGCACCTTGCGCAGATCCGCTAAAGGTTGAATTTACGGGTGACCCCTGGAAAAGCGAACATCCTTCGGTACAGGTAGCCTGCAATGGCGACCGGCCCTGGCGCCTGTTTGTAACAACCACTGTTTCAATCAGCGGCCCGGCTCTTGTTGCAGCCCGGCCGCTTGGCCGTGGTGAGCGGATAACGGGCAACATGCTTGAAACCCGCTCTGTGGTCATTAATGCGACCCGCCGCGGAATAATAGCCGACGCCAGCCTTGTAGAAGGAATGGTGGTACGCAGACCGGTCAATGCCGGCTCGGTCCTGACGCCAGACCTTCTTGAGGCGCCGGATGCCGTTGCGCGAGGCGACCATGTTATTATCACCGCCCGCGCCGGCACATTTTCAGTTCGCTCCCGGGGCAAAGCCCTGGCAAGTGCGTCTGTTGGAGAGCAGGTTCTGGTAGAAAACCTCACATCCTCCCGCACCGTAAGGGCGAATGTAACGGCACCGGGGCACGTAGAAGTTCCAATGTAACCTTCCCTGTGGAAGCTGGTGGCAAAGTTTTTCCGCCGGCAAAACTTTGCCACCGGGTAAGCACCGTTACGAACACAGATTTTCAATGTTACATAATGTTAACGAAAAGTGTATATCTGCACCCTAAAGTATAGAGAGATTGAGCCGTTAAGCAGATATAAACCCGAGTCAGCCCACGTATGTGTGGCGCAACTGTAGAGCAGGTAACGATATGTCAGTTGACTTAAATGGAATTGGCCAAGGCCAGGTCAACACCCAAAGAACAACGGCCGACAAGCCCCTGACCAGCAAAAGTGGCGGGCAAACTCCCCCGGAACAGGCTAATGCCCGGCCCCAGAGTGCCCGCGGCGAAAATGTAAACCTGAGTAGCCAGGCCAAGAACCTCAAACAGCTTGAGCAAAAGCTGGGCGATTACCCTGAAATGGATGATGAACGGATTGAAGAGATTCGCTCAGCTCTGGAAAACGGTACCTACAAGATAGATGCAGAGAAGCTGGCCCAGAAAATGCTTGATATGGATAAAAGCATTTTTGGATGAGTAAATCATGGCTGCAATCGACGATCTGAAGAACCTTCTTTCCCTGGATATCCACCAGCTTGAGTCATTGGTGGATATCCTGAAAAAAGAAAAATCCTGCCTTTCAGGCTCCGATGCCAAAGCACTCGAAGCATTAACCCGGGATAAAAATGCCCTTCTTGGAGAAATCCGGGAACGCGCAAAGCAGAAAATTCGCATACTGGTAGCCATGGGATTCCGGCCAGACAGCGGAGAACCTTCCCGTTTTATCCGCAGCGCCGGCCTGACCGATCTTTACGCCCTCTGGCAGCAAGCTGATACAAAGCTTCGTGAGTGCCACACTCTTAACGAAAACAACGGACGCATTGTCAGCCACCTGCAAAAACGCCTGACCCGGCTTTCGGACATTTTCAGAGGCGCCTCCGGGCAACAAAAACTGTATGGCGCCAAGGGCCAGCAAACGACTGTATCCAGCCGCACGGTTCTTGCCAGCGCCTGATGACAGCTACAGATTGACAGCTCAATGCCCTTCGCAGGGGCCATGGCCTTTCCCCTGCGGGGGAGGGCTTCTCAAACAATGACCCAAATCTGTTAAGATCCTGGTCCGATTCAGTCCATGTAATTATTGAGAGCCCTTGCAATGAAAGATCTGGTTAAACCGCTGAGCAGTTCGATCACCGCCCTGATTATGTTTCTCGGCTTATCGTTTTTAACACTCCAGGTTCACGCCCAGACAGACAGTAAGAGCACCGGGGCCGAGCTGCCCAAGGTACGAATTCTTACCAGCGAAGGCGCTATTGAGCTGCAACTCCGCCCCGACGTGGCCCCTGAAACGGTCAGGAATTTTCTGGAATACGCCCAGGCCGGTTTTTTCGACGGAACCATTTTCCACCGGGTTATTCCCGGCTTCATGATTCAGGGCGGTGGTTTTACCGCCGATATGGCACGTAAGGAAACACGGCCAGCCATAAAAAATGAAGCATCCCGAACGCTCCCGAACCTCCGCGGAACAGTTGCCATGGCAAGAACCAATGCTCCTGATTCAGCAACTTCCCAGTTTTTTATCAACGTAGCAAACAACGACTTTCTGAATGCCGGCGTTCGCGGAGCAGGCTATGCAGTCTTCGCAAAAGTAACCGCAGGCATGGGTGTGGTTGATACCATCGCAGGTGTCCGGACTACCCGTGTTCGAGGCATGGCTGACGTACCTGTGAATCCGGTAATCATCGAGAGTATTACCCTCCTGGATTAACAACGCATCACAGGACATCTCCCCATGACCTCCTCCACTGTTCCGCCAGCCATTGCGCCGGCGGAACTGGTTTGGCAAGACGGCTTGCCACAGTCAAAACAGTTCGGCGACATCACTTTCAGCGGAAAAAACGGCCTGGATGAAGTCCGTTGCAGTTTTATCAGCCAAAACGATCTTCCTGCACGTTTCGCTGCGGTTTCCGAGTCTGGATCCTTTGTTATTGCATCGAACGGATTCGGTACCGGCCTGCACTTCCTGGCTACATGGCAAGCATGGCAAAGCAAAGGGCCAGCGCATGCTGCGACACTTCATTTCATATCCGCTGAGCCTCATCCCCTGACCCTGAAGGATCTTGAAAAAGCTCTTTCAGCCTGGCCAGAACTGAAGGACCTTTCCAGAGAGCTTGTCGCCAACTACCCACCTCTGGTACGCGGTGCTCACCGTCTGATCCTCGCCGGCGGCCGTGTTCGTCTGACGTTATTTTTTGGCGAAGCGAGTAATGCCTGGGATGAGCTGGGTTTTAAGGCTGACGCCTGGTTTCTGAACCGCCCTGCCCATGAAATGAATTCTGAAATATGGCAGAACACAGCCATTGAGCGAATCCGGCAGCACTGCAGGCCCGGCACTACGCTGGCCACCTCAGCAACTGACAAGGCAACCCTGAGAACACTGAAAGAGGCAGGGTTTCAAATACAGGAACCTGACGACTCAGGGTGTAACGAGACGATACTGAACGGCGTATTTCAACCTCTCAATGTTCCCCCCGGAAAATCGGATATTTCTGCCAGCGCTCCAGTATCTGTGGCTGTTATTGGCGCCGGCATTGCCGGGTGTCTGCTTGCGAACAACCTTGCCGAAAGAGGCTGTACTGTTACCCTGATAGACTCTGCAAGCCAGGCCGGTTCTGCTGCGTCCGGCAACCTTCAGGGCGCTATGTACGTAAAGCTTGGCGTCGAATTCAACCACCAGACCCAGCTTGCCCTGTCTGCCCTGACCTTCAGCCAGCGTTATTACCGCCCCTACCGCGATCAGTATTGGCATCCGACAGGCTTGCTGCAACTGGCCTGGAATGAAAATGAAAAGGATCGCCAGCACCGTTTTATCGAACGCAATCGATATCCGGAGGAAATCCTGCGCGCAGTGACCAGGCAGGAAGGCGAAGCTCTCACCGGCAGTAGCCTTGAGAGTGGTGGACTATGGTTCCCCTCCAGCGGCTGGCTTGCACCGGGAGAACTCTGTAAGTCACTCGCCTTGCACCCGCGTATCCGAAGAGTTTTTGATTTTTCAGTTGAACATATGACTGCGGCTGATGGCGAATGGATTCTATCCGGCACAGGCAACACCGACATCCGCACAGATCGCGTTGTTATCTGTGCGGGACACCTGAGCCCGCGCCTGATTCCCGGCCGGGGCGCATTTCGCTTTAAAGCCATTCGTGGACAGGTAACTCACATGCCAGCGGCCATGGTTGTAAACCCGAAGGCTGTTATCTGCGGAGCCCGTTATTTCAATCCGGCTCAAGACACTGAAGGCGGGCAACTGTCTGTCATTGGTGCAACGTTTGACCTTCACAGCGATGAGCCAGCCCCTACAACGCAGGGCCACCTTGAGAACCTCCGGGAACTGTCAGCAATGGTGCCACAGGTACTTTCGCCGGAACTGGCATCCGGTAGCCTGCCAGAACAGCTGACTGGGCGCGTAGGGTTTCGCTGCACCACCCATGATTATCAGCCTGTTGCCGGGCCATTTGTGGATGAAAACGGGCATACGCCGGCTGGCATCTATCTTTTAACCGGTTTAGGGAGCAAAGGCCTTACCTATGCCCCCTTGCTCGCAGAGTTTGTCGCAGACCAACTGACAGATCAGCCATCAGTTCTTCCTGCGGCGCTGATAAAAAGAGTGGCCACTGGCCGCATGCACAGGCCAAAGGTGGAATCTTCGTAATCAATTACCGCTAATGATCTGAACAGACACGCCGATACACTACCTGATAGGTACTGTTCCCAGAGGGTAAGACAGGTGTCCATTTTTGTCAGCGAACCAGGCCGTCCCGTCGGGACAAGATTGCCGGAGGTCTTCCGTGGGAGGCGTGTGGGCGATGTCAGCGAACTGACAGAGAGCCAGCAGATCAACCCCGGTCGTAGTGAAGCAACAGATGCTGAGTTTCAGCTTGCTGCTCAGTCCGGGCGGCATCGTGCACTGGAGGAGTATGGTGCTGCCGTAGCAGGTGAACGCAAAGATCAGCGGCCTTATCTTCCGGTGTCCTCCATCTGCTCACCAGCACTTTTCACCATTCCAGCCTCTGCAACAGTTGCTGACGCCATCACCATGATGGACGAACAGGGCGCCAATCATCTGGTGGTTACCGCCGACACGAACGTGGCGGGGCTTGTTGCCCAGCAATGGCTACTGGCCTGGCTTCACGAACATCAGGCTGATGCCATGAACCAGACTCTCACCCAAATTGAATTACCAGCCTTCCTGACGGCCTCTCCTGAAACCGACGCTCACCAGCTCGCCAGACTGATGCTGGCGCACCAACTCAATGCTGCGCTGGTTGTTGACGCTCAGGGCGAACCGACAGGCCTTGTAACAAGCACTGATTATCTGCGCCTGTATGCCAGCGTCGGGGGACAGCAAGGCAGTGTTTAAGGCCACCTGAAAGGTGGCCAGGGCCATTCAAACACACCCTCAGGAGCCTTCAGTTACAGCAGCTCGTGCTCTTTGAGCATTTTCAGCAAAGCTTGCTCGTCCAGCACCTGCAGACCTAGCTGTTCGGCCTTGGCCAGCTTCGAACCAGCGGCCTCCCCTGCCACAACACAAGCCGTTTTTCGGGAAACGCTTCCAGCCACTTTTGCCCCAAGCCTTTCCAGCTTTTCCTTCGCTTCATCACGGGTCAGTTCTGACAGAGTGCCGGTAAGCACCCAGGTCTGGCCCTGAAGCGGCTTGGCGCCAATGATAATTTCCTCCTGTTGCCACTTCACGCCAGCTTCACGCAGTGCATCAAGTATTTCCCGGTTATGAGACTGAGCAAAAAAGCCGCGGATATGGCCAGCGACGATCGGACCTACATCCTGTACCTCTTTGAGGGATTCTTCATCGGCTTCTGCAACAGCCTCAAGGGTGCCGAAATGGGACGCCAGTGATTTTGCCGTAGCCTCTCCCACCTCCCGTATACCTAAAGCATAAATAAAGCGCCAGAGCACCGGGTGCCGGGAGCGATCAATGGCTGCGACAAGATTGTTTGCTGATTTTTCGCCCATGCGCTCCAGACGAGTCAAATCCCTGGTAGTGAGGTGATAGATATCAGCAACGGTCTCCACCATGCCCTGATCAACCAGAATATCGATCCATTTATCGCCAAGGCCTTCGATATCCAGCGCCTTCCTGGACGCATAGTGCCGGATCGCTTCTTTCCGTTGAGCGGGGCAAAACAGGCCGCCGGAACAGCGGGCAACAGCTTCACCCTCAATCTGAATAACGTCAGAGCCGCAGACCGGGCAGTGCCTGGGGAGCACTACTGCTTTTGCGGATGCTGGCCGTTTTTCCTTAACCACTTTTACAACTTTGGGAATAACATCACCGGCCCTGCGCACGAACACCGTGTCACCGATATGAACATCCAGGCGGCGAATCTCATCCATGTTGTGAAGTGTCGCATTGCTTACCGTCACGCCACCCACAAAGACAGGTTTAAGACGTGCAACCGGCGTAACTGCTCCGGTGCGCCCGACCTGAAACTCCACATCCTCAACAACTGTCAGCTCTTCCTGCGCAGGGAACTTGTGAGCTATGGCCCAGCGCGGTGCGCGGGAAACAAAACCCAGCGCTGTCTGATAATCCAGCCGGTTTACTTTAAACACAATGCCGTCTATCTCATACGGCAGCGCATCGCGTTTCTGCATCAGCTCTTCATAAGCTTCAAGGCATTCGCGGGCACCGATGGCTTTACGCATCTCGGGGTTGATACGAAACCCCCAGCGCCGGACTTGCTGGAGGCTGTCCCACTGCGTATCCGGCAACTGGCTTTCGTCAGTTACCGCAACACTGTAGGCGCACATTTCCAGAGGACGTCGGGCCGTTACCGTAGATTTTTTCTGACGCAGACTACCAGCGGCAGCGTTCCGGGGGTTAACGAAGGTTTTCTCGCCCTGATCCGCCAGCCGGCGATTAAGTGCATCGAAGCCGGCTCTCGGCATGTATACCTCACCCCGTACTTCCACCATGTCGGGGAAATCGTTCCCTCTCAGGCGCAAAGGAACGGACGGTATAGTGCGGATGTTTGCGGTGATATCCTCCCCCGCATAGCCGTCTCCCCGGGTCGCCGCCCGGGTTAGCGAACCCTGCTCGTAGGTGAGACTCACAGCAAGCCCGTCCAGCTTGGGCTCACAGACATACTCAATATCCTGATCACTATTGAGCCGCTCTCTCACCCGGCGATCAAAATCACGCAGCTCGTCTTCGTTAAAT
The DNA here is from genome assembly GCF_002407605.1 of Marinobacter sp. ANT_B65. NCBI lineage: Bacteria > Pseudomonadati > Pseudomonadota > Gammaproteobacteria > Pseudomonadales > Marinobacteraceae > Marinobacter > Marinobacter sp. ANT_B65. The sequence goes on from NZ_NXGV01000001.1 coordinate 1,888,769, forward strand.
GCATTATCCAGCGACAACATGGGCAACCGATGAACCACTTCTTCAAAGCTGGTGTCTGCACTACTTCCTACACGGCGGGTCGGCGAATCATCCGATGCCAGCTCAGGGTATTCAGATTCAAGCTTCTGCAGTTCACGAAACAGGCGGTCATACTCCGCATCGGGAATGCCCGGATCGTCCAGCACGTAATACCGGTAGTTATGTTCATCAAGCGCTGACCGCAGCTCCATCGTCCGCCTGATAATATCCGGTGAAGGCTTGCTCATAGATTCGTGCTCTTGGCTGTCAAAAAAATGCCCGGACGACTCCGGGCATTATTGTTTCTGTAACGGCTCAAACGGACTCAGTGCCGGGGCGACCGCTGCTTACGTTCGAACTCACGAATGCGCTGACGGCAGTGCTCAATTGTCTGGCCGGTCATCACGCTGCGGCGTTCATCCTTCAGTTCACCGCCGAGATTGCGTACCACGCACTGAGCGGTTTCAAGCATGAAGTCAAAGGCCTGCAACGAATTGGTTGGCCCCGGCATGCTCATGAAAAAGCTGATGCCCGGCGTAGTCATAGCGCTTGCATCGTTGGGCGTAAAGGTGCCCGGTTCAACAGCGTTAGCAACACTGAACTGCACAGGACTGGTGGTATCCTCTGCTTCATGGCGATGATAAATATCCATATCACCATGGGCCAGACCGCAGGCTTCAAACAGTTTCTGCAATGCGCTCCCGCTAAACTCCTCCCCCTGACGCGCAAGCACGTTGATCACGATAACCTCACGGGCTTCCGGGCGGTTAGCTCCGGCAAGAGGCTGGTCCGGCTTCGGGCTTTGCGGCTCGCGACGGGCCGTATCTTCCTCTACATCGGTTGTCGTTATTGCCGCAACTGCCGGCTCAGACGACTCATCATCTCCAGCCCCCCAACCTGTATCAACGGCTAAATCGTCCTGCTCAATGGAGGAGAAACCCGTCTCTTCGCTGTTCCCCTGAGGAGAGCTGTCCTGAACAGCCTCATTTGGCTCAGGTGTATCGCAAACGGGACGCGTAGGCTTATGTTTTGGAGTACGGGAGCGCGACGGTTTTTCCCGACGCACGTAGCCACGTTCTTCCAGAGTATCTTTTGAAATAGCCCTGGCCCCGCCATTGGGGAGCTCGGGATTGTGGTCTTCATCCAACGGAGATCCTTTAAGATCGTCGGCACCCATACCTGAAGAAATCGCTATAGATTCCTTACGGGCACGGCGCATGCGCCTTAAACCATCTATAACAATGCCGATGATAACCAGGGTACCGATGGCAATTAACCATTCCCTTAGTGACATAGTGCTGCTGTCCTGTTTGCAATTCGGGTCCGGGAGCGAATAAAGGGCTCCGGTTGATACTCTAAAAAAAGCCCGTAGTGAATACAACGCAAAGCCGCACCACATGGCCTTTTTGTCATTCTTGGCGATTTTCTGGCCAGCCTGTTTTCAGGCCTCCACCAACGCCGCTGCCTCGTCAACATCCACTGAAACCAGGCGTGAGCATCCGGGTTCGTGCATGGTAACGCCCATAAGCTGATCACCCATTTCCATCGCGATCTTGTTATGGGTTATGTATATAAACTGCACTTGCTTCGACATTTCCTTGACCAGATTAGCGTAACGACCAACATTGGCGTCGTCGAGAGGCGCGTCAACCTCGTCAAGCATACAGAAAGGCGCCGGGTTAAGCTGAAAGATGGAAAATACCAGAGCAATCGCTGTCAACGCCTTTTCTCCACCGGAAAGCAGGTGGATAGTGCTGTTCTTCTTGCCAGGAGGCCGTGCCATGATGCTCACACCGGTCTCAAGGAGGTCTTCTCCGGTCAACTCCAGGTATGCACTGCCGCCCCCGAACACCTTCGGGAACAGGGCCTGAAGACCTCCGTTTATCTGATCGAACGTTTCCTTGAACCGCTGACGGGTTTCGCGATCAATTTTACGGATAGCAGTATCAAGAATTTCCAGAGCCTCCGTCAGGTCTTCGTGCTGGCTGTCGAGATAGGTTTTACGCTCGCTCTGCACCTGATACTCATCAATCGCCGCAAGGTTAATGGCACCAAGGCGTTGAATCCGGTTACCGATTTTTTCGAGCTCTGCCGCCCATTCATCCTGACTGGCGTCTTCCGGCAACTGGGGCAGGATGTCCTGAAGTTTCACATCCAGCTCTTCGAGTTGTTCAATGTAATTGCCCGAACGGATCTCAAGGGCCTGAGATTCCATTTTCAGCTTTTCAAGCTTTGACCGGACATCCTGAATCCGGTGGTCGGTACCACTTCTGCCCTGCTCTTTTTCCCTCACCTCGCGGTCGATCTCTTCCAGTGCATCTCGGGCCAGACTCAGCTTTTCTTCTTCTGCAAGCCGGCGGTCCAGCAGCCCTTCAAGTTGCATCTGGAGATCTTCCATGGGCTCTTCCGCATTTTCCCGGGATTCCCTGAGCATTTCCAGTCGCTCCTCCAGACGCTCTTTCTGCATCTGCATGCGATCTATAGTCTGGTTCAGCCCGTCCCGCTGGCTGCTGAGGGTCTGCAACTGAAGTTGCAGCTGATGGGCATGATCCCTGTCATGGCGTGCTTCCTGGCGCAGTCCGTCAAGCTTTTCCCTTAGCAGGTCCCGCTGTTCGAGAAGCCGCTCTTTTTCATCGTCACCGTCTTCTGTCAGGGCCAGCGCCTGTTGCCACTCTTCACGAGCGATCCCAAGGCTTTCCTGTTGAGCTTCGAGATTCAGTGCTACATCCGATACATCCTCACGGATGCGTGCAAGACGCGCGTCGATCTGTTCTGCCCGGGCCAGAAGCCCACTGATCCTGGAGGCTGACAAACCAAGCGCGCGATCGGCTTCACTCAGCCGGGCCTGGGCATCATCCCTTGCACCCTCAGCCTTTTCGGTTCGCTCCTGCAGGGCTTCATGACGTGCCTTAACCTCATCCAGAGCCTGTTCCGCCCCGGCCAGTTGCCGCGCCAGCTCATCCACTTTTTTCTGTCGTTCAATAACGCCGATCTGCCCGGCATCTGAATCCGGCATCAGAACCCAGTCGCGCGCGATCCAGACACCCTCTCGGGTGATGATACTACAACCGTCTGCAAGACCCTCTCTGCGTTCCATGGCATCAGAAAGGGTTTCAGATGTATCTATACCCGCCAGCATGACATTAACCGAAGCCGGACCATCCACTTTGGCCGCCAACCCCTGAGCCGGAACCGAAACACCGCGGCCAGAACCAGACTGAATAACAGCAAGCCCTTTGGGTGCCTGCTGCAGGGCCATGGAAAGCTGGTCAATATCAGGAAGCAACAACCCCTGACTGAAGCGCCCTATTACCTGCTCCAGTGCAAACTCCCATCCATCGTCTATACGAAGCTGGCCCGCCACCCGGGGCAATTCACCCAGATGATGCTCTGATAACCAGGTCTGAAGGGTGTCATCCTGCCCACCCATCTGTTCATCAAGCAAAGCTTGCTGAGATTCCAGCGCGGCCTGCAAACTCTGAACGCGCTGCCTCGCATCGGCCAGACTCTTTTCTGTATCGCGCTGATTATGACGGGCTTCCTGAAGCTCATCCTGCACGGCTTCAATGCGCTCAGCAGCTTCCTCCCTCTGAAGCTCCAGTGTCTCCTGTTGCTCCTGAAGTTCCTCAAGCTCTGCGCGATCGACCTGTCCGTCCAGCTGAGCCTGTTCATCCTGGAGTTTGCGCTGGCGCACGAGCAACTGCTCTATGGCCTCTTCCAGAGAGGCTATACGGGATTGCGCAAGCTCCGCTTCACGGCGGGTATCTGCAGAACGCGAACTGAACTCTTCCCAGCGCTGCTGCCAGTTACTCATGGCGTCTTCAGCCAACTGAAGCTTCTCACCGGAGTCTTCCGAACGAATGGCCAAAGCTTCCTGCTCCGGCTCAATCATCTCGAGCTCTTCGAGGATCCCTGCCAGCTTCTCTTCGTCCTGACTCAACTCCCGGGCAAGCTCACGCTGGTTGGCCATGGCCTGATCCAGCTCTGCTGCTGTCTGCCGGCTGCGTTCGCGCTGATGCTCAAGGCTTTGTTCAATACGTGCGATATCTGCCCCGGCCTCATAATAACGGGCCTGGGCACGGTTAAAGTGCTCGGTACGTTCGTGATGACCATCCCGGAGCGATTCAAGTGAAGTTTCCAGGCTGATGCGTTCGGTAAGCTGCTTTTCCAGCTCAAGTTCGGTATCGCGAATTTTACCGCGCCAGCTTTGCAGGTCGTTATCCAGTGACTGCCAGCGCAGGACGGTGAGTTCAGCTTTTTTCTTACGTTCGTCGTGTTTGTAGGATTTGTATTTCTCCGCTGCAGCAGCCTGCCGCTCAAGGTGATGCAACTGGCGGCCAAGCTCCTCACGAAGGTCGGTCAGGCGCTCAAGGTTTTCCTGAGTGCGGCGCATCCGGTTTTCTGTTTCCCGGCGGCGCTCCTTGTATTTTGATATACCGGCCGCTTCCTCAATATAGGTTCGCAGTTCCTCCGGCTTGGCCTCGATGAGCCTTGAAATCATGCCCTGCTCGATAATGGCGTAGCTCCGGGGACCCAGACCTGTACCGAGAAACAGGTCGGTGATGTCCCGGCGGCGGCATTTTGCACCATTGAGGAAATACTCTGACTGACCCTCACGGGAAACCCGGCGGCGCACAGATATTTCGTTGAAGCTGACAAACTCACCAGGGGCTGAGCCATCGCTGTTATCAAACACAAGCTCGATTGACGCCTGCCCCACCGGCTTGCGTGCACTGGAACCATTGAAGATAACGTCAGTCATGGACTCGCCCCGCAGATACTTGGCAGAGCTTTCCCCCATCACCCAACGGACAGCATCGATAATATTGGATTTTCCACAGCCATTTGGTCCAACCACTGCCGTAAGGTTCGTAGGAAACGGAACCGTAGTGGGATCTACAAAGGACTTGAATCCGGCAAGCTTGATGGACTTCAGGCGCATGTCACGCGCGCTCCTCCTTGAGTACACTCGCCTGGCCTGAAACGACCGCGCCCCGATGGCAAGAGAAAATCTCAACCAGGTACCGGACACTCTGTTCAGTGAGACTTTCTGGAGCCTGAAACGTCATACGGAATGTTGCTCACTTCTGAAATCGGCGAGGATTTAAGCAAGGCAGTTTAACACAGGGATTCCCCATCCCCACCCCCCTCTTAAAGAGCATTATGCCCTGGGAAACCCTGCCCCCCTGACAGGAACGCCGTGTTTTTGACGCTTCGGGCTGATCCTGCTGTGAAATACCTCAACAAGGTTCAGGATTCAACAACATCTATATGTTTCATATGCGAATTTTTTTGTCAGGCACGAAAGCTGCTCTGTGTTACCGAAAGCCAGCGATCAACCTTGCCAGAGACTGAGCCCCAGTGAAAAACATATCGTCGATACAGCGCCCCACCTCACAGCCGAAAGACCTTGCGGCACTTCGACAGTCTTACCAGAACTGGTCGAATACGCCAGACACCTTCAGCAGGCTCACAAGACGACTCTCCACCACTCTGTCACTGGAAACCCAGCTTGGTATTCTTGCTGAGGAACTGCAAGAAGTTATCCCCTTTGATGCTCTCAATTATCGTCATCAGATAGCACACCGGGATTTTGTATATGCGACCGGGATGGGCGGGCCTCACCGCTGTGAGTATCGCCTCAACCTTGAAGGAGTTTGCTACGGATCACTGACGCTTAACCGGAGACAGAAGTTTTCAGACGATGAATTACAAGGTATAGAGATGGTCATCAGTGCAGCTATATGCCCGATTCGCAATGCCTGTCAGTTTATTACAATCGAACAGGCGGCACTGACCGATGCGCTTACGGCGATCCCCAACAAACGGGCCCTGGATGAACAACTTCAGCGCGCAAGCCTGCTTGCTGAGCGTCACGCACACGAATACTCCCTGATTCTCTGCGATCTGGATCATTTTAAAGCGGTAAATGATCAGCATGGGCACGTAGTGGGGGACCACCTGCTGCGATTGACCGCAGCAACTCTGGAATCCGCTATCAGAAATTCGGACAGCGTTTACCGGTTCGGTGGTGAAGAGTTCGCTATTTTACTGCCTCACACAGGCGTACAGGAAGCCCGGGACGTAGCTGACCGCGTACGAAACGCCGTCGCCAGTCTTCGGGTAGATTGCGGAGGTACTGAGTTGTCTGTAACAGTCAGCTGCGGCGTGGCCAGCCATATGCCGGCAGAAAACGCGAATCAGTGGATGGCCCGCGCCGACGAAGCCCTTTACAGAGCCAAGGACCATGGCCGGAACTGCACTCAGGTGTTTGCCACTATTCGCTGAGCCATCAGTTTCAGGCTCAGCGTTCCGGACTAGCGCCCCGATTTACCCGCGCTTGCTGAATGGGCTTTACGCGGCCGACCTGATCCAGCCTTAGGCTTACCAGCCCCGCTTCGGGGCTTACCTGAGCCACTACTGCGCGAAGGTTTGCTATCACTGACATCCCAGCGCCGGCTACCAGCTTTCCTGAGGCCGCTTCCCGGGCTTTTTCTTTTCTGCCGGTCATGGGCCGCCTGCTCGTCCGGAGTTTTCTGGGGTATATCTATGGAATCCAGTCCGACTGTTTTACTCAGGGCGTCTACTGCTTTCTGGTCCAGCTCTTCCCATTTACCAAGCGTCAGTCTGCTGGGCAGAAAAATTGGCCCATAACGCACGCGTTTCAGACGACTCACACGCACACCCTGAGACTCCCACAAACGCCGTACCTCACGGTTACGGCCTTCCAGAAGCGTAACGTGAAACCAGCGATTTATTCCACTGCCACCGGCAGGGCTGAGATCGCTGAATTTCGCCATGCCGTCTTCAAGAAGAACGCCAGCCATCAGGCGTGCAATCATGGCGTCATCAACTTCACCAAAAACCCTGACAGCGTATTCCCGGTCGATCTGGCTCGAAGGATGCATCAGGCGGTTGGCCAGCTCTCCGTCGGTAGTAAAGAGGACTAACCCGGTGGTATTCAGGTCCAGCCGGCCTATTGAAATCCAGCGGTTGTCCTTTAGCCTGGGCAAGCGGTCAAAAACTGTCGGACGACCCTCGGGATCCTTACGGGTAGTCACCTCGCCTTCGGGCTTATTGTAGATAAGCACCCGACGAACAGTGGCAGCGCCCGCTGCAACCTCCAGCCGCTTCTCGTCCAGTTCGAAGCGGTCATTCACCGTTGCTTTCTGGCCAGGCACTGCGGCCTCACCATTAACCGTCAGGCGCCCGGCTTCCATCCAGCCCTCAATTTCCCGACGCGAGCCAATTCCGGCACGGGACAGAAGCTTCTGGATCCGCTCCGGACCTTCATTTGTAACCGTATCTGCGGACGGTTTTGCCTTTCTTCCGGGGCGTTGTGACGCCATGAACATAATCCTTAATCGCTGACTGATACCCGAATGGTATCAGTGAAGTGTCTCGTCCGGAGAGTTATCCTCGGCGGACTCTGCCGTGGTTGAGCCAAACTCAATCTCGGCCTGAATATTTTTTTCAATTTCTCTGCCTATTTCTTCCAGATCCCGGATCTCAGATAAGGGAGGCATCTTATCCAGGCCGGAAAGATTGAAATAATCCAGAAACTGTCGGGTCGTCGCATACATGGCCGGCCGGCCAGGTACATCTCGATGTCCCACGACGCGAACCCACTCTCGCTCAAGTAATGTACGAATGATATTGCTGCTTACCGTAACACCCCGGATATCTTCAATTTCACCCCGGGTAATAGGTTGACGATAGGCAATCAATGCAAGAGTTTCCAGCAATGCCCGGGAGTAGCGGGGAGGCTTTTCCTCAAACAGGCGGCTGACCCAGGGAGCAAACTCTTCACGAACCTGAAGCCTGTAGCCGCTGGCCACCTTGCGAAGCTCGAATCCACGCCCCTCACATGCATCACCAAGAAGCATCATGACATGCTCCATAATCTGTCTGGCCGGGCGTTCATCTTCCGTAAACAGTTCCCGCAACTGCTCAAGAGAGAGAGGTTTGCCTGCAGCCAGCAACGCAGCTTCGGCAATCGCCTGAATTCTGGAGAGGTGTTCTTCATTCATGATGGCTATCCATTCTTCAATGCGCCGTTTCCCGCCACAGAATAATCTAGCGGGCAGCCCGGGCCCGCACGTGAATAGAACCCAGCACTTCTGTCTGCACAACTTCAATCAACTGCTCTTTAACCAGTTCCAGCGTTGCCAGAAACGTGACAACCACACCAAGCCTCCCCTCCTCTGCGGTGAAGAGGCTCTGGAAGGCGACAAACTGATCATCCTGCAAAACTGACAAAATGGCTGACATACGCTCACGGGTTGAGAGCTTTTCTTTTTCCACATGATGGCTGGTAAAAAGATCAGCCCGTTGCAGCACACCCCGAAGGGCAAGAAGCATATCCCGGAAATCAACGTCAGGGTGCTGTTGGGTTGACGGTAACTGCGGCAAAGATGCCGATGCATAAAAGCTGTCACGCTCCATACGCGGCAAGGCATCGATATCCTCCGCAGCCTGCTTGAAACGTTCATACTGCTGCAGACGACGAATCAGTTCAGCCCTTGGATCCGACTCGTCTTCTTCGTCGCTTTCGTGCCTTGGCAACAACATCCGGGACTTTATTTCTGCCAGGGTGGCCGCCATCACAAGGTACTCTGCAGCCAGCTCGAAGCGCATGGCCTCCACCGCTCCGATGTAGTCCATGTATTGCCGGGTTATTTCGCTCACGTCTATATCCAGAATATCCATATTCTGACGACGAATGAGATACAACAACAGATCGAGCGGACCCTCAAAGGCTTCCAGAAATACCGCAAGGGCATCTGGCGGGATATACAGGTCAGTGGGAAGATCGATCAACGCCTTCCCGGAAACCCGCGCCAGTGGAGCCTGCCCCGGCCCATCAGGATTAACGATAACTGAGACCCATTGCCGACCGGACTTCATCAAGCGTATCCCGGGCTGCATCACGTGCGCGTTCACGCCCTTCCTGCAGAATTGAATACACAAGATCCGGGTTGCCCTCATATTCACGGGCCCGTTCATGCAAAGGCCGCTGCTCTTCTACAATCGAATCAATCAACGGTTTTTTGCAGTCAAGACAACCAATACCGGCGCTACGGCAACCCACCTGAACCCACTCTTTGGTCTCAGCATCGGAGTAGACCTGATGCAACCCCCAGACCGGACATTTCTCAGGCTCACCGGGATCCGTTCTTCTGACCCGCTGGGGGTCTGTCTGCATGGTACGGACTTTTTGAGCCACGCTGTCTGGCTCTTCCCGCAGACCAATGTAATTGTTGTAGGATTTGGACATTTTATGACCATCCAGACCCGGCATTTTTGAATCCGGCGTCAACAATGGCTGAGGCTCCGGAAGAATCACTTTTCCGCCACCCTCTATGTATCCATACAGACGCTCACGGTCGCCAATGGATATATTCTGCTGTTCCATAAGCAAGGCACGAGCCGTCTCAAGTGCCTCCATATCGCCCTCTTCCTGATATCGTTTTTTCAGAGTGCGATAAAGTTTGGCGTTCTTCTTGCCCATTTTGACAATAGCTGACTCTGCCTGATCTTCAAACCCGGGTTCACGCCCGTAGAGATGGTTGAACCGGCGAGCAATCTCACGGGTAATTTCGACGTGAGACACCTGGTCGGCACCTACCGGAACCTTACCCGCACGATACATCAGAATATCGGCCGTTTGCAGCAGCGGATAGCCAAGAAAACCGTATGTTGCGAGATCTTTTTCACGCAGCTTTTCCTGCTGATCCTTATAGGTGGGGATACGTTCCAGCCAGCCCAGAGGCGTGATCATCGATAACAACAGGTGCAGCTCCGCATGCTCAGGTACCTGCGACTGGATAAACATGGTTGATGACCCGGGGTTTACGCCCGCCGCCAGCCAGTCAATAGTCATATCCCAAACACTTTGTTCGATGCCGGAAGGGTCATCATACTGTGTCGTCAGGGCATGCCAGTCGGCAATAAAAAAGAAGCATTCAAATTCGTGCTGGAGTTTTACCCAGTTTTTCAGCACACCATGGTAATGACCGAGATGAAGCTTGCCGGTCGGACGCATACCAGACAAAACCCGTTGCTGGGAATCTACAGAACTCAAAGCACAAACTCCTTCATTTGAATAGGATTCGCCCAGAGTAAATCAGACGACTCGGCATTATAAATAAAAAACCCCCGCTCTGCAGGACAGAACGGGGGTTTTAGTGAAAGAAACCAGCTTTACCAGCCAGTCACTTCCTTCAGAGCCTTACCAATATCGGCCAGACTCCGCACGGTTTTAACACCGGCATCGTTCAGGGCCGCAAACTTCTCATCTGCTGTACCTTTACCACCAGAGATGATGGCGCCCGCGTGGCCCATACGCTTGCCAGGAGGTGCTGTAACACCGGCAATGTAGGAAACCACTGGCTTAGTGACGTTTTCCTTGATGAACGCAGCCGCTTCTTCTTCAGCGGTACCGCCGATTTCACCAATCATAACGATAGCTTCTGTTTGCGGATCGTCCTGCAGCAAACGGAGGATATCGATGAAGTTGGAGCCCGGAATCGGATCACCACCGATGCCCACGCAGGTAGACTGGCCGTAGCCGAAGTCTGTGGTCTGCTTGACTGCTTCGTAAGTCAGGGTACCGGAACGGGACACAATACCGACTTTACCTGGCTTGTGGATATGGCCTGGCATAATCCCGATTTTGCACTCGCCCGGAGTAATAACACCCGGACAGTTAGGCCCGATCATGCGAACACCTTTACGATCAACATATTCCTTGGCGTAAAGCATGTCGATAGTCGGGATGCCTTCAGTGATGCAAACGATGAGCTCAAGGCCTGCATCTGCTGCTTCAATGATGGCATCTTTGCAGAACGGAGCCGGAACGTAGATGACGGTTGCCTGAGCACCGGTCTTTTCTACGGCATCACGTACGGTGTTGAACACCGGAAGCCCCAGATGCTCAGTACCGCCTTTACCCGGGCTAACGCCACCAACCATCTTGGTGCCGTACTCAATCGCCTGTTCAGAGTGGAATGTACCCTGTGCGCCGGTAAAGCCCTGGCAAATTACCTTGGTGTCTTTATTAATCAGGATGCTCATTATTTACCCCCTGCGGCTTTAACGACTTGCTCTGCAGCATCGGCCAGGCTGCTGGCGGCGATGATGTTCAGGCCACTATCAGCCAATACCTTTGAACCCAGTTCAGCGTTGTTACCTTCAAGGCGAACAACCACGGGCACCTTAACGCCAACTTCTTTAACTGCGCCGATAATGCCTTCAGCAATCATGTCACAGCGGACAATACCGCCGAAGATGTTAACCAGAACGGCTTGCACTGCATCATCCGACAGGATGATTTTGAACGCCTCGGACACACGCTCTTTGGTAGCTCCGCCGCCAACGTCCAGGAAGTTAGCCGGGCGACCACCAGACAGTTTGATGATATCCATGGTTCCCATTGCCAGGCCGGCACCGTTAACCATGCAGCCGATGTTACCTTCAAGGGCAACGTAGTTCAGTTCCCAGGCTGCAGCTTCTGCTTCGCGGGCATCTTCCTGCGAGGGATCGCGCATTTCCTGAAGTTTCTTCTGACGGTACAAAGCGTTGCCATCGACACCGATCTTGGCATCCAGGCAGTGCAGATCACCAGCCGGGGTAATAACCAGTGGGTTGATTTCCAGAAGTGCCAGGTCATAGTCTTCAAACAGCTTAGCCAGGCCCAAAAAGATTTTGGTGAACTGACCAATCTGCTTGCCTTCCAAACCCAGCTTGAAGGCCAGCTCGCGCCCCTGATATGGCTGTGCGCCAACCAGCGGATCAATCTCGGCTTTCAGAATTTTCTCGGGAGTTTCTTCTGCAACGGTCTCAATTTCAACACCGCCTTCCGTAGAAGCCATAAATACGATGCGACGAGTACCGCGATCAACAACTGCACCCAGGTACAGTTCCTGGTCGATGTCAGTCAGGGATTCAACAAGAATTTTACTGACTGGCTGGCCATGCTCGTCAGTCTGGAAAGTAACCAGCTGCTTGCCCAACCACTGTTCCGCGAACGCGCGGATATCGTCAGTATTCTTGACCAGCTTTACACCACCAGCTTTACCGCGGCCGCCAGCGTGAACCTGGGCTTTGACTACCCAGCTGTTTCCGCCAATTTTCTCTGCAGCTGCTACAGCTTCATCCGGGGTATCGCAGGCGATGCCCTGTGATACAGGCAAGCCATATTCAGCGAAAAGCTGTTTGCCCTGATATTCATGCAAATTCATAGTTAGTGTCCCGCTTTTTGATGGAGGATAACCACGTACGGAAGTGAACCCGCCACTCCCACAAAGGAAGCAGTTAATACGGATTCATTTCGGTGAGCAGGGGATCACCTCAGCTCACCACGATCGCAACCGGAAATCAGCCCTTTTCTATGGTAAAGGGGCGCCATCACTGGCGCCCCTGTTTCCTGGATTGCGTTACTTCTTTTTGCGACGGTTCGCTTTGTGAATAGCACCACCGTCAACCGCAAGCGCCGCCTCGTGCACAGACTCCGAAAGAGTCGGGTGTGCAAAACAGGTCAACGCCAGATCTTCTGAACTGGAGCCAAATTCCATGGCAATAACACCCTGGGCAACGATTTCCGATGCCTGAGGCCCTACAACGTGGAAGCCAAGAATCCGGTCAGTTTTCTCATCGGCAATGATTTTCACCATGCCCGCGACTGAGTTTGCAGCCATCGCACGGCCGTTAGCCGCAAATGGGAAAGTACCAACTTTGTAGGCTTCACCTTCAGACTTCAGCTGCTCTTCCGTTTTACCTACCCAGGCCACTTCAGGCGCTGTGTAGATAACATTAGGAATGCAGTCATAATTGACTTGGGGTTTATGGCCGGCAATACGCTCCGCAACCATAACACCCTCTTCCGAGGCTTTGTGTGCGAGCATTGGGCCACGAACAACGTCACCAACTGCCCAGACACCCGGAGCTTCGGTTTTACAAGTGTCATCAACAAAGATGAAACCACGCTCATCCATGTTGACACCCGAGTCGGCAGCCAGCAGATTGTCGGTATATGGCCGGCGGCCAACCGCAACAATCAGCTTGTCGACTTTCAATTCCTGTTTACCGGCGCTGTCTTCGTAATTCACATAAACCAGCTTGCGCTTGACCTCGGCACCGGTTACACGGCCGCCCATTACAATGTTCAGGCCCTGCTTACGGAATTGCTTCAGCGTTTCCTTGGCTATCTGCTGATCTACAGCAGGCAGGAAGGTATCCTGAGCTTCCAGAATGGTAACTTCGGAACCCAGACGCGCCCAGACACTGCCCAATTCGAGACCAATAACACCCGCACCGATAATACCAAGGCGCTTGGGAACCTCACCAAACTCCAGAGCACCTTCCGAATCGACAATGTAGCCTTCGGTCATCGGTGCAGGCGGAATTTCAATAGGCTTGGAGCCAGTAGCAATAATTACGTTGTCAGCTTCGTAGGTTTTTGTGCTGCCATCCGGAGCGGCAACTTCAACCTGACGATTGGCCAGAAGCTTCCCGTGACCATGGATAGCGGTAACACCGTTAGCCTTGAATAGTCCCGCAATACCGCCAGTGAGCTGCTTAACAATGCCGCTTTTGCGCTCCATCATCTTGGCGATGTCCATTTTGACATCCTTGGCGATGATGCCCTGCATTTCGTAGTCGTGGTTCGCTTCCTCAAACTTGTGAGAAATTTCCAGCAACACTTTGGATGGGATGCAACCTACGTTCAGGCAGGTACCACCAAGCACCTGGCTTTGGTCATCCTTCGAGCTCCACGACTCGACACATGCGGTTTTCAGGCCAAGCTGAGCAGCTTTAATGGCAGCAACATAGCCTCCCGGGCCGGCGCCAATGACGATTACGTCGTACTTATCAGACATAGTTGATCCTGTTTTCTGATTCGTTAAATGTCGGCTCAGACGTCCAGCAGAATACGCGCCGGATCCTCGAGCATGTCCTTGATGGCCACAAGGAACTGTACCGCTTCCTTGCCATCGACCATGCGGTGATCATAGGACAGCGCAAGGTACATCATCGGACGGATTTCTACCTTTCCATTAACAGCCATCGGCCGCTCCTGGATTTTGTGCATACCCAGAATAGCCGTTTGCGGCGGGTTAAGGATCGGCGTGGAAATCAGCGATCCAAAAATACCACCGTTGGTAATAGTAAACGTACCACCGGTCATATCTTCAATTGCAAGTTTGCCGCCTTTTGCCTTGGTACCGTACTCAACAATCTTCTTCTCGATATCTGCAAGGCCCATCGCATCAACATCACGCAGTACCGGAACAACCAGACCACGATCCGTAGAGACGGCAACACCAATATCCTGGTAGCCATGATAAACCATGTCGTTACCGTCAATAGACGCGTTAACGGCCGGGAAACGCTTCAGGGCTTCGGTAGAGGCTTTGGCGAAGAACGACATAAAGCCCAGCTTGATGTCGTGGCGCTTAACAAAGCTTTCCTGGTATTGCTTGCGCATCTCCATGATGGGACCCATGTCGACCTCATTAAAGGTCGTCAGCATGGCAGCTGTCTGCTGCGCATTCACCAAACGCTTGGCGATGCTGGCACGCAGACGGGTCATGGGTACGCGTTTTTCCAGACGCTCACCTGCAGCAACATTGACTTCAGGCATGGCGGCCGGGGCTTTCACGGAGCCACCTGAAGACTTGGCGCTATCTACATGATTCTGAACATCTTCTTTAGTGACTCTTCCGTCTTTTCCTGTACCTTTCACGGAGCCAGGATCAACACCATTCTCGTCTGCCAGCTTACGTGCAGCCGGACTCAGAATAGCGTCTTCAGAACTGGCACTTTGCTCAGCTTTGGCTTCACTCTTGTCGGCACCGGCAGTATTGTCAGCGCCGGCACTGGCCACAGCACCAGCTTTGAACCTGCCGACAAGTTCACCGCTTTCCACGGTGTCGCCTTCGCCTTTAATGATCTCTTCGATCACGCCGTCAGCTGGCGCAACCACTTCAAGAACGACCTTATCGGTTTCGATATCAACAATCAGGTCGTCACGTGAACAAGCTTCGCCAGGCTGTTTATGCCAGGTCGCGACGGTACCCTCTGCGACCGACTCCGGGAAAACGGGTGCTTTAATCTCAGTAGACATTACAGTTCCTTAATTCGGTAGCTCGTCAGATTTCAAACGCGTCGTTAACAAGTTTTTTCTGTTCTTCAATATGAACAGACATATGCCCTGCTGCCGGAGCAGCCGAAGCCTCACGACCGGCGTACTGAAGATGAAGCTTGGGATTCAGGCGTTGCAGCGCATTACGCATGTGATGCTGACTGCAATACCAGGCACCCTGGTTCATGGGCTCTTCCTGACACCATACGGCATGTTTCAGCTTAGTATACTGGGCCAGGGTTTCATCCAGATCTTCTCCGGGGAACGGATACAGCTGCTCAATACGCACAATGGCAACATCATCACGCTCATCGGTCTTTTTCTTTTCCAGCAGATCGTAATAGACCTTGCCGCTGCAAAGAATAATCCGGTTAACCTTTTTGGCATCAGACAACTCTTTCTCGGGAAGAACAGTCTGGAAGGTACCAGATGTCAGATCTTCCAGATCAGATGTCGCTTCCTTGTGACGCAGAAGACTCTTGGGCGTGATAGCAATCAACGGCTTACGCAGTGGACGCTTGACCTGCCGGCGCAGCATGTGGAAAACCTGCGATGGCGTAGTCGGCACACAAACCTGAATATTCTGCTCTGCAGACAACTGCAGGAAACGCTCAAGGCGCGCAGAGCTGTGCTCAGGCCCCTGCCCTTCATAGCCATGTGGCAACAGCAAGGTCAGGCCACACAAACGACCCCATTTATGCTCACCACTGGTAAGGAACTGGTCAATAACAACCTGGGCGCCGTTTGCGAAATCACCAAACTGGGCCTCCCAAACCACAAGCGCATCCGGTGTGGTGGTTGAATATCCGTATTCAAACGCCATGACCGCTTCTTCAGAAAGCAGCGAGTCATAAATCTCGAACTTCGGCTGCTTATCGGAAAGCTCGGCAAGGGCTATGTGCCTGGAGCCATCTTTCTGATTATGCAATACCGCGTGGCGATGAGAAAAGGTTCCACGCCCAACATCCTGACCAGTCAACCGGATCGGGTGGCCTTCGTTGAGTAGTGTGGCATAGGCCATAATCTCGCCATAACCCCAGTTAATCGGCAATGCGCCAGCAGTCATCTTCTCGCGATCAGAAACAATCTTGGAAACCTGACGCTGAATGCTGAACCCTTCCGGAACCTGAGTCAGTTTTTTACCCAGTCTCTGGATCGTTTTCAGGGCAACACTGGATTTACACTTGGCTGTCCACTCATGGCCAAGGTGCGGTGTCCAGTCAACGTACAGATCCTTGTTCGGTTCTTTAACAAGAGATTTGACCACATGCTCGCCGTTATCAAGAGCATCACGGTAGTCATTCTCCATCTGCTTGGCTTCACTTTCGGAAATCACACCGGCAGCGATCAGCTTTTCAGCATAAAGAGTACGGGTCGTTTTCAGCTTACGGATCTTGTCATACATCACCGGCTGGGTTGCAGCAGGCTCATCGGCCTCGTTATGCCCACGACGCCGGTAGCAGACCAGATCGATAACAATATCGCCCTTGAATTCGTTGCGATAGTCCATTGCCATCTGCGTAACAAACACTACCGCTTCAGGATCATCCGCATTCACGTGAAGTATCGGTGCGTGCACCATTTTGGCGACGTCTGTGCAGTACTCTGTGGAGCGGGCGTCTTCCTGTTTGCTGGTAGTAAAGCCGACCTGGTTATTGATAACGATATGGATGGTACCACCCACGCCGAAACCACGGGTCTGGGACATCTGGAAGGTTTCCATGACGACGCCCTGGCCCGCAAACGCTGCATCACCGTGCATGATAACCGGAACTACCTGATTACCCTGAGTGTCAGTGCGGCGGGTCTGGCGGGCACGAACAGAGCCTTCAACCACCGGAGATACGATTTCCAGATGCGATGGGTTAAACGCCATTGCAAGGTGTATTTCGCCGCCTTCAGTCATCACATTGGATGAAAAACCCTGGTGATATTTGACGTCACCGGAGCCTGAATCTGCGAGCTTTTTACCTTCAAATTCATCAAACAGTTCTGTCGGGTTCTTACCGAGAGTATTTACCAGAACGTTCAGTCGGCCTCGGTGGGCCATACCCAGCACAATTTCCTTGGCGCCGTAGTGCCCAGCGCGTTGGATAAGCTCGTCCATACAAGGGATAAGGCTCTCACCACCCTCAAGCCCGAAACGCTTGACACCCGGGTAACGGGAACCAAGGTATTTCTCCAGACCTTCAGCCGCCGTCAGACGTTCGAGAATATGCTTGCGGGTATTGGTCTCATAACCCGGCTCGGAGCGAACAGGCTCCATACGCTGCTGAAACCAGCGCTTAATGCGGGTATCAACTATGTGCATATACTCGGCGCCAATGCTGCCGCAATATGTCTGCCGCAGTCCATCGACGATATCACCGAGCTTCATGGTTTCAGAACCAAAGCTCAGGGAGCCGGTCTGAAAAGTCAGATCACGATCAGATTCCGACAGTTCATGAAACGAGGGATCGAGATCTTCTACTTTCTGGCGCTGCCAGACCCCAAGAGGATCCAGCTTTGCTTCCTGATGACCGCGAAAGCGATAAGCATTAATAAGCTGGAGAACACGGGTCTGCTTTTTATCAGCATCCGACGTTGCACTGACTGGCACGCCATTATTCGCGAGAAAACGCTGATTCCGGGATATGTGTTCAAACTGCTCGCGGATAGAAGAGTGATTGACATCACGACCATGGTTGCCGTCAACGCTGGGGAGCTTGTCAAAGTAGCTCCTCCACTCTTCGGGAACGGCATTAGGATCTGTCAGGTAGGTCTCAAAAAGCTGCTCAACGTAGGCCAGATTTCCACCCTGTAAGTGGGACGTCTGCCATAACTGCTCCATGATGCTTTCTTGCATTTTGAATAGCTCACCTTGGGCTGGTGCGGGGAAGCCCGGTATGGTCGGCCAGGGGTGGTTATCAGTCAATACGGGTTTTTACGGGATCGACTATGGCAACCACACCCAACACGGATGTCTTCCGTTCCCCAATGATTTTTTTGTACTCAGCAACGCCGCAAGAAAACAGAATAAATTTCCGCCACGGCTTGCGTAGTGTGCACACGGTTAATACTTTTGACTATAAGCCTTTGGTTGAAGGCCCCGCACAAATGCGAGGCCTTCAGCTTTCATCCTGAACAGATAAGTATAGCGTCTGCCTTCAACTTTGCCGCCTAAACAGTCCGCTGCAGCAGAAGGTTCCGAATATGGCCAATTGCCCTTGTAGGGTTAAGGCCTTTCGGGCAAACGCTGACACAGTTCATAATGCCCCTGCAACGGAAAACGCTGAACGGGTCATCCAGATTCGCAAGACGGTCAGCCTGAGCAGTGTCACGGCTATCTGCCAGAAAGCGATACGCCTGCAACAGCCCGGCCGGACCAATAAACTTATCCGGATTCCACCAGAACGATGGACACGACGTTGAACAACATGCACAGAGAATACACTCGTACAGGCCATCCAGCTTTTCGCGGTCTTCCGGCGTCTGCAAACGTTCAATAGCAGGCGCAGGCTTATCGTTCACCAGATACGGCATTACCTTTTCATACTGTTTGTAGAAAAGACTCATGTCGACAACCAGATCACGAATAACGGGCAGGCCAGGCAACGGACGCAGCACCAGCTTGCCATTCTTGACAACCTGAGACATTGGCGTGATACACGCCAGGCCGTTCTTGCCATTCATATTCATGCCATCAGACCCACAAACACCCTCACGGCATGAGCGGCGATAGGCCATTGACGCATCTTTCTCTTTAATGAGATTCAGCACATCCAGGACCATCAGATCCTTTCCGGCCGGGAGTTCAACTTCGACGTCCTGCATGTATGGGGCGTTGTCAGTTTCCGGGTTATAACGGTAAAGGCTTACCAACATAATGTACGTTCCCCTTAGTAAGTCCGGACTTTCGGCTGAAAGGTATCGACAGTTTTAGGCGAGAAGTTAACATCACGCTTGCCAATACGCTTATCCAGCGGGAAGTAGAGAGAGTGCTTCAGCCAGTTTTCGTCGTCACGCTCGGTGAAGTCGTTACGGGCATGAGCACCACGGCTCTCTTTACGCTCATTTGCGGCAATCGCAGTAGCCAGAGCCACCTCATACAGATTGTCCAGCTCCAGCGCCTCGATACGCGCCGTATTGAACGCACTGCTCTTGTCTGTCAGCATGGTGTTACGAACACGCTCACCGATAGACTCGAGCTTCTTCAAGCCCTCTTCCATACTCTTGCCGTCACGGAACACACCGAAGTAAAGCTGCATGCAGTTCTGAAGATCCTTGCGAACCTCTGCAACACTCTCTCCTTCAGTGGTGCTGTTCAGACGATCCAGACGCGCCATCGCGCGCTTGATATCTTCATCACTGGCGCCATCTACCTCAAAGCCACCACGCAACTGCTCTTCAATGTGCAGACCAGCAGCACGACCAAAGACAACAAGATCCAGCAGAGAGTTCCCGCCCAGACGGTTAGCCCCGTGAACGGATACGCACGCCGCTTCGCCACAGGCAAACAGACCAGGAATCGGCTTATCGTTACCATTCTCATCCTGAGTCAATGCCTGACCACCTACGTTGGTGGGAACACCACCCATCATGTAGTGGCAGGTAGGCACAACAGGAACCGGTTCCTTCACCGGGTCCACGTGAGCGAAAGTACGAGACAGCTCACAGATACCAGGCAAACGCAGGTTCAGGGTTTCTTCACCCAAATGATCCAGCTTCAGCAGTACGTGATCTTTCTCCGGACCACAGCCACGACCCTCAAGGATCTCGATAACCATGGAGCGCGCGACCACATCGCGGCCAGCCAGATCTTTTGCGTTTGGAGCATAACGCTCCATGAAGCGCTCACCTTCGGAATTGATCAGGTAACCACCCTCACCCCGGCAACCTTCGGTTACCAGCGTACCGGCACCATAGATACCCGTTGGGTGGAACTGCCACATTTCCATATCCTGCATCGGGAAGCCCGCACGCAGCGCCATACCAATACCATCGCCAGTGTTAATCAGAGCATTGGTAGTAGAGGCATAAATACGGCCCGAGCCGCCAGTTGCCAGAACCGTAGCCTTGGATTTGATGTAGGCCACTTCGCCAGTTTCAATCTCAATGGCTACAACACCAACAACTTCATCCTTACTGTTCTTGACCAGATCTACGGCGTACCACTCATTAAGGAAGGTAGTACCACCCTTGAGGTTTGCCTGATACAGCGTGTGCAGGAGCGCGTGACCAGTACGGTCAGCCGCCGCACATGTGCGCGCTGCCTGGGTAGGGTTATCCGGACCTTTGGACTGCCCGCCAAACGGACGCTGATAAATCCGGCCCTGCTCGGTACGCGAGAACGGCAGACCCATGTGCTCAAGCTCGAAAACAGCCTGGGGACCTACGGAACACATATACTCAACTGCGTCCTGATCGGCAATGTAGTCAGACCCCTTAACGGTGTCATACATGTGCCAGCGCCAGTCATCGTTGGGATCAGCACTTGCAATTGCACAGGTGATACCACCCTGGGCTGATACCGTATGTGACCGGGTAGGAAATACTTTTGTAATACAAGCCGTTTTAACACCGGACTCGGTCAGCTGCAGGGCCGCTCGCATACCGGCACCGCCGCCGCCGATAACAATCGCGTCGTACGACATAGTCTTGATATTAGACATCGATTAAAGCCCCCAAATAATCTGAATACCCCAGACCACATACACAAAAATCACCAGAATGAACGCTGCCTGAAACAGAAAGCGCTGCACTGCTGATTTGATGTAGTCGGTAGAAACGGTCCAAAGCCCGACCCATGCATGAGCCCCGATAGAAAGCAGCGCCAACAACGTAAAGATCTTGAACCACGCCTGATCAAACAGAGCCTGCCACACCTGGAAATCAACATCGGTTGTTGCAAAAAAACCAAGCAAAAACAACGTATAAAAGGCCAGAACGTAAGCCGAAACCCGCTGAATAATCCAGTCCTGGACGCCGTTACGGCCAATATTGGTCACACTATTCATGCCCATACCCAGACTCCTGCCAGAACGATGAGGATGACGGAAACTGCAATTGTGATTTTGGCGGCAGCACGCCCGCTCTCCAGTTCTTCACCAATACCCATATCCATGAGCAGGTGCTTGATACCAGCAACCAGATGGTAAAGCAGAGCAGACAGAATGCCCCAGGTAATCAGCTTGGCAAGGAAGCTGTTCAGCAAATCACTAACCTGACTGAAGCCTTCTTCCCCGGAAAGGGAAAGCTGAAGCCCATAAAGCATGAACGCAACACCAACAAAAATGATGATGCCGCTTACTCGGTGCAATATGGACGTAATGGCAGGCAGCGGAAAATGAAACTTGCCGAGATCGAGATTTACTGGTCGTTTGCTATTCACAGCGCTCTCACACTCTCTTTCTAGTACCGCGGAGCCGGCGAACCGGTGGCGGATGGTTTGTATGTAAGGATCGGATGTTCGATACGAAATCGGCAGCCGATTGGTTCAGGAGGGTGGACACCCATCAGGTAGCTCACTGTACACAAGCGCCCATGAAAAAGATGAATCCCCAAATCTGGGCTAGGGATTATAAGGAGGCGCCCGTATAATTACAAACGGGCAACCCACGCCAAAGCATTGAAGATACAGCATCAGGGCAAGCCATAAGGCGTATTGACAAATACTTTTTACGGCCTGAAGCCGCGTTATTCGTGATATCCCTGATTTACAACAACTACAGGAACACAATATTTCCCCACTCTTTCATTGACAAAAAAAGCCAACACCCTATATTTTGCCGCCAGTTTTGCGATAATACGCGCCTTCTAGCGCAACTATAAAGGCAGCGCATGCTGCTAAAGCTGATAAACAGGAGAGCACTATGACCGACAGGAAAGCCACGCTCTCGGTGGGGGACAAGTCCATTGAGCTACCGGTTTATTCCGGCACCGTTGGCCCTGACGTCATCGACGTACGAGGCCTAGTCCAGCAAGGCGTTTTCACTTACGACCCGGGGTTTGTTTCTACAGCCGCCTGCGAGTCGGCCATCACTTATATAGATGGTGAGAACGGCGTTCTCCTGCACCGGGGTTACCCGATTGAACAGCTCGCAGAGCATTCAGATTACCTTGAAACCTGCTACCTGCTACTGAAAGGCGAACTGCCTACCCCCGAAGAGAACAAGCAGTTCCACAACACCATCAAAAACCACACCATGCTGCATGACCAGATGCGCAATTTCTTCCACGGCTTTCGCCGGGACGCGCACCCTATGGCCATCATGTGCGGTGTTGTTGGCGCCCTTTCTGCGTTCTATCACGACCAGATGGACGTTACAGACGCACATCAGCGGGAAATTACTGCCCACCGCCTGATCGCCAAAATGCCCACAATTGCGGCCTGGTGCTATAAGTACAGCATCGGCCAGCCGTTTGTGTATCCCAGAAACGACCTCTCCTATTCCGAGAACTTTCTGCAGATGATGTTTGGCGTTCCCTGCGAGGAATACAAACCGAATCCGATCCTGGCTAAAGCCATGGACAAAATCTTCATTCTGCACGCAGACCATGAGCAGAATGCGTCAACGTCCACAGTACGCCTGGCCGGCTCAACCGGTGCCAACCCTTACGCCTGCATCGCCTCTGGCATCGCAGCACTCTGGGGCCCGGCTCATGGCGGCGCTAACGAAGCCGTTCTCGATATGCTCGCGGAAATCGGCGACGTAGACAACATTGATACCTTTATTGCGAAGGCCAAGGACAAAGACGATCCCTTCCGTCTCATGGGCTTTGGCCACCGGGTATACAAAAACTTCGATCCGCGCGCCAAGGTAATGGCAGAAACCGCACACGAAGTTCTGAGCGAGCTGGGACTGGAAAACGACCCACTGCTGAAAATTGCTCAGCGCCTTGAGCAGATTGCTCTGGAAGATGAGTATTTCGTCAAACGCAAGCTCTACCCGAACGTGGACTTCTATTCCGGCCTGATTCTCAAGGCAATCGGAATCCCGACTTCCATGTTCACGGTCATCTTCGCGATGTCGCGTACGATCGGCTGGTTCTCACACTGGAATGAAATGGTCAGTGGCGACTATCGCATTGGCCGCCCTCGTCAGCTCTATACCGGCTTCCCAGCAAGGGATTACCCGAAAAAGTAATCCTGCACACCCGAAAGCCAGAAGGCCGCTGATTCAGCGGCCTTTTTTTGTGACCAATACAAATACAGGGTTTTGGCCCGGCAACTCCTGAACTCTGTGCTAACTTAAGCCCCATAACTAAAAAAGGAGACAATAATGACTACAGTAACCTTCATCGGCCTTGGTGTTATGGGATATCCGATGGCTGGCCATCTCGCCAAGGCAGGCCTTACCGTCCGGGTATGGAACCGCTCAGAACAAAAATCCTCACAGTGGGCAAAGGAGTACACAGGGACCGCCTGTGAGACTATTGCGGAGGCTGTGAAAGGCTCTGATTTTGTATTGACCTGTGTGGGCGCAGACAAAGACCTTATTGCTGTTTATGAGGGCGATGACGGCATTCTGGCCCATGGAAAGCCCGGTACCATCCTGGTGGACCACACAACTGCATCAGCAGGAGTTGCCGAGAGACTTTCTGAAGCTTCACTCAAAGTCGGGATGAGCTTTATTGATGCACCGGTTTCCGGAGGCCAGCAGGGAGCACAAAACGGCCAGCTTACGATCATGTGTGGCGGTACCGAGTCGGACTACGCCAAAGCCCACCCCCTGTTACAACATTACGCCAAAGCCCTGAACCTGATGGGACCGGCTGGCAGCGGACAGAAAACCAAAATGGTGAACCAGATTGCCATAGCCGGTCTAGTACAGGGGCTGTCTGAGGCCCTGCATTTCGCTGAACAGGCAAACCTCGACGTAAAAAAAGTCGTGGATGTGATCTCAAAAGGCGCCGCTCAGTCGTGGCAGATGGAAAATCGATCCGCAACCATGATTGAAGGCGAGTTTGAACATGGGTTTGCCGTAGACTGGATGCGCAAGGATCTGGGCATATGCCTGGATGAGGCGCGGAAAATCAAGGCATCATTACCAGTCACCGCCCTGGTTGACCAGTTCTATGGCGATGTTCAGGAAATGGGCGGAAAACGCTGGGATACATCTTCGCTGATTGAAAGACTGCGGAAGTTCAGGTGAGCCCAAAGCTCGATAAACCGGGAAGAGCCTCATAAAAAAACAGGGGCAGGAACCTTAGTTCCTGCCCCTGTTTTTTCAGAATAGCGCTATACAGCCACTATTTTTTCTCCCGAGGCTGCCATTTGCCATCCACGTACCACGCAGACCAGCCCGTTGCCTTTCCGTCTTTTTCCGACATCACGTACTGCTCTTTCGTTTTTCGGCTGTACCGGATAACCGTCGGGTTACCTTCAGGGTCACGTTCGGGCGCCTTCATCAGATAATCGTGCTTTGGATCAATTTCCTTCTGGTGCGGCTTGATCTCCATAACAAGCGGGGGCCGGGTTTCACGATTTTTCGGAAACTTGCTTGCCGCCAGAAATAGCCCGGAAGCCCCGTCTCTCAGCACATAGGTGTCATCGACTTTCAGGCACTGAAGCTCGGGCATTGGCACCGGATCCATTTTAGGCGGCGCTGGCTCACCACTTTTCAGCAGCTTACGGGTATTTTTACAGGTATCACTCATACACCCGAAATACTTGCCAAACCGGCCAGTTTTCAGCTGCATCTCGGAGCCGCACTTGTCACACTCCAGCGTAGGCCCATCATAGCCTTTTATGCGGAAGGTCCCTTCCTCCACCTCATAACCGGAACAGTCAGGATTGTTACCGCAAACATGCAGTTTGTGAGTCTCGTCAACCAGGTAACTGTCCATGGCGGTAGAACATATCGGGCACCGGCGCTTTTTCCGCAACAAGCGGGTCTCACCCTCACCTTCCACATCATCGTCGGCACTGACAACTTCATCGCCGGAAACCAGGTTGATGGTGGTTTTACAACGCTCTTTAGGTGGCAGCGAATAACCCGAGCAACCTAGAAAGACCCCGGTACTGGCAACCCGGATCTGCATATTGCGACCACAGGTCGGACATGGAATATTCGTTTCCGTCGGATCGTTCGGGCGCATACCGCCCTCACCATCAGCTGCCTCGGCAGACTCCAGTTGCTGACGGAACCGCGCGTAAAAATCGTTCAGGACAGTCTTCCAGTCCACATCGCCTTCAGCAATATGATCCAGATCACCTTCCATCTTAGCCGTGAAATCAAAATCCATCAGGTTGGAAAATGACTCACAAAGCCGCTCGGTGACAATCTCACCCATTTTTTCTGCGTAAAAACGCCGGTTCTGCAGGCGCACATATCCTCTGTCCTGAATGGTCGAAATAATAGAAGCATATGTAGATGGACGACCAATACCCTGCTTTTCAAGCTCTTTAACCAGACTCGCTTCAGTGTAACGGGGCGCCGGCTTGGTGAAGTGCTGACTCGGCTCCAGCTTCTCGAGACTCAGAGCCTCTCCCAGCTTGATATCCGGCAAAGCGACATCTTCTTCTTTCTTGGCCGACTGAGGTGCGACCTTCAGAAAACCATCAAACTTGATAATACGGCCACGTGTGCGCAACTCGTAATCACCATTGGCAACCACGATGGATGTACTGAGAAATTCCGCTTCAGACATCTGGCACGCTACAAACTGCCGCCAGATCAGCTCATAAAGCTTCTCAGCATCCTTTTCAAGGCCACTGATAGCCACAGCCTGGCGCGTCACTTCTGTCGGACGTATGGCCTCGTGCGCTTCCTGAGCGCCCTCTTTGCTGCCATAGACCTTTGGCTTCTCTGGCAGATAGCGCTCGCCGAACTGATCCAGTATGTAATCACGACAGCTATTAACGGCGTCCTGACTGAGGTTCGTCGAATCGGTACGCATGTAAGTGATGTACCCTGCCTCATAAAGGCGCTGGGCAAGCATCATGGTTTTCTTGACACTGAAGCCCAGACGATTGCTCGCCGCCTGCTGCAGTGTCGATGTAATAAACGGAGCCCCGGAGCGGGATTTTGTCGGTTTGTCTTCCCGCTTGGATACCTTGAAACTACCTGACTCAAGGCGCTCTACATGTTCTTTGCTCTGCTGTTCGTTGACCGGGCGATAAGGTTTGTCGTTATAGCGTGTAACTTCAAAACGCACAGGCTGAGTACTGGCCTCGGCACCAAGGGCCGCAAACAACTGCCAGTATTCTTCCGGTACGAAAACCCGAATATCACGCTCGCGCTCTGCGATTAATCGAACCGCAACGGACTGAACACGGCCTGCCGACAGCCCACGGGCAAGCTTTGCCCACAGCAGAGGCGAGACCATATAACCCACAACACGATCCAGAAAGCGCCGCGCCTGCTGCGCATTCACCTGGTTCTGATCAAGAGTGCCCGGATGTTCGAATGCCTCCTGAATCGCACGCTTGGTGATCTCGTTAAACACCACACGACGGTATTTTTCCGGCTCACCACCAATGGTCTGCTTGAGGTGCCAGGCAATGGCTTCCCCCTCGCGGTCGAGATCCGTTGCGAGATAGATGTGGTCAGCAGTCTTGGCAAGTCGCTTAAGCTCACTGACAACCTTTTCTTTGCCAGGAAGAATTTCGTAGCGGGCACTCCAGTCCTGATCGGGATCAACGCCCATACGGGCAACAAGCTGCTCCCGTGCCTTGCGCTTTTTATGCGCAATTTTGTCTTCAGGGCTGAGTTTTCGAGTGACTGCCGCCTGCCTGGCACGCTCTTTAGGGTCGGACTGGGATCCGCTGCCACTGACGGGAAGATCACGAATATGCCCGACACTCGACTTCACGATGAAGTCGGAGCCCAGGTACTTATTGATGGTCTTCGCTTTCGCTGGTGACTCGACAATTACGAGACTTTTACCCATATCGGAGATCTGTATCCTTGGCGATAAATCGGTCATTAAACAAGCAGACCGTAAACTCGCTGTAAAATCAATCGGCTGGAAAAACTATAGGAGCCGCCATTATGTATAGGCTCACTGTTTTACAGGGTCATCAATTGCAAGACAACCCATTCTTTCGTTTCAGTCATGCTTTTTTTCGTATTTCGGAAGGCGCTTTCACGGCTTCCTGAAAGCAGGAAGGCCCGGCGCAAGCCGGGCCTTCCATGAAAGCACTAACGTGTCCGTCTAGCGGATCACAGGCGCTCCCACACTGTTGCAATGCCCTGCCCCAGGCCGATACACATGGTGGAAACACCAAGCTTACCGCCTTTGGCCTGCATTACGTTCAACAGGGTTGTGGAGATTCTGGCACCAGAGCAGCCCAGCGGATGACCAAGGGCAATCGCGCCGCCATTCAGGTTAACCTTCTCTTCCATCACACCCAGCAGCTTCAGGTCTTTCAGTACTGGCAAAGACTGTCCGGCAAAAGCTTCGTTCAGTTCCCAGAAGTCGATATCTTCGACTTTCAGGCCTGCACGCTTCAATGCCTTTTTGGTGGCCGGTACCGGACCGTAACCCATGATTGCGGGATCGCAACCTGCAACGGCCATGCTACGGATCTTCGCCATGGGCTTCAGCCCAAGCGCTTCAGCACGCTCTGCAGACATCAGCACCAGTGCTGAGGCGCCGTCTGTCAGCTGCGAGGAAGTGCCGGCAGTCACGGTTCCGTTCTTCGGATCGAATGCTGGCTTCAGCTTGCCCAGAGATTCCGCAGTGGTTTCCGGACGAATCGTTTCGTCGTGCTCGATCAGCACCTTGAAGCCGTTCTCGTCATGACCTTCAATAGGTATGATTTCGTTTTTGAAACGACCTTCCAGGGTTGCTTCGTGGGCAAGACGATGTGAACGAGCGCCGAACTCATCCTGCTGCTCACGGCTGATACCATGCATTTTTGCCAGCATTTCTGCAGTCAGGCCCATCATGTTGGAAGCCTTGGCAGAGTACTTTGATGCAGCGGGGTTATGGTCGAAGCCTGTAGTCATGGGTACGTGCCCCATGTGCTCCACACCACCAACCATGAACACATCACCGTTACCGGTCATGATGGCCTGGGCCGCTGTATGGATCGCACTCATTGCGGAGCCACACAAACGGTTTACCGTCTGGGCTGCAGACTCGTGAGGGATACGGGTCAGCAGAGAAATCTGCCGGGCCACGTTAAAACCCTGTTCCTTTGTCTGGTTTACACAGCCCCAAATTACATCTTCAACTTCTTTTGGGTCGAGCTTCGGATTGCGATCGAACAATGCATCGATCAGCGTAGCCGACAGGGTCTCCGCACGTACGTTACGGAAACAACCATTTTTGGCACGACCCATCGGAGTCCGCACGCAATCGATGACGACAACGTCTCTCGGATTAAGGCTCATAGATCTTTCTCCGTTCGGAAATCTCATTCAGGGTTAGCCAAAAAACTTTTCGCCAGTTTTGGCCATTTCGCGCAGCTTCTCGGTCGGGTGATAAAGTGGACCCAGGTCTGCATACTTGTCTGCCAGTTCAACGAACTTGTCGACACCCATATCGTCGATATAACGTAAGGCGCCACCACGGAACGGCGGGAAGCCGATACCGAAGATCAGACCCATATCGGCATCAGCCGGGCCTTCAACAATGCCGTCTTCCAGGCAGCGAACAGTTTCAAGACACAGAGGGAGCATCATGCGAGCGATGATATCCTCGTCACTGAAATCGTTCTTACCCTGAACAACTGGTTCGAGCAGTTTGTAGGTTTCTTCATCGACAACCTTCTTCTGCTTGCCCTTGCGGTCCAGCTCGTACTTGTAGAAGCCTTTATCGTTCTTCTGGCCATAACGGTTGTTGTCAAACATGACATCGATAGCCGTTGTGCCTTCATGCTTCATACGATCCGGGAAGCCATCAGCCATAACCGCACCGGCATGCTTGCCGGTATCCATGCCAACAACGTCGAGCAGGTATGCGGGGCCCATGGGCCAGCCGAACTTCTCCATTACCTTGTCTACATGCTGGAAGTCCGCACCGTCGCGCACCAGGCCGATAAAGCCGCCGAAGTACGGGAACAGAACGCGGTTGACCAGAAAGCCCGGACAATCATTTACAACAATCGGGGTCTTGCCCATCGCCTTTGCGTAAGCAACGGTTGTTGCAATAGCGCGATTGCTTGTCTTCTTGCCACGGATAACTTCAACCAGCGGCATCATTGGCACCGGGTTGAAGAAGTGCATGCCGCAGAAGTTTTCAGGCCTTTTAAGGTTCTTGGCCAGAAGATCAATAGAAATAGTCGATGTGTTAGACGTCAGGATGGCGTCATCACGGGTCATTTCTTCAACTTCACGCAGAACAGCGTCTTTTACCTTGGGATTCTCAACAACAGCTTCAACAACCAGATCTACGTTCTTGAAATCACCGTAATTCAGGGTTGGCGTAATACTGTTAAGAACATCCGCCATCTGCCCGGCGTTCATGCGGCCTTTATCAACACGCCTGGTCAGCTGCTTCTTGGCTTCTTTAAGGCCCAGTGCAATGCCGTCCTGGTTGATATCCTTCATGATGATTGGCGTGCCTTTCAGCGCAGACTGATAAGCAATACCACCACCCATGATGCCGGCGCCCAGTACAGCGGCCTGCTTCACTTCAGAAGCTTCCTTTTCCCACGCCTTGGCTTTCTTCTTCAGCTCCTGATCGTTCAGGAACAAGCCAACAAGGCAGGCTGCCACGTTCGTCTTCGCCACTTTGGCAAAGCCTTTGGCTTCTACTTCAACCGCCTTGTCACGGGTCAAGCCCGCGTGCTTCTGCATAACCTTGATAGCTTCCACCGGTGCGGGGTAATTCTTACCCGCTTTGCCACCGACAAATGCCTTGGAGATTTCAAACGCCATCATGCTTTCCATGGCGTTCAGCTTGATCTTGCCTTTCTTTTCTTCGCGGCGCGCTTCGTAATCGAGCTTGCCTTCATTGCACTGGTTAATAATTACGACAGCTGCTTCAACCAGTTTCGCAGGCTCAACAACCGCATCTACAGCGCCGGTTTTCAGAGCTGCATCTGCGCGATTTTCTGTACCGCCACAAATCCACTCAACAGCATTGTCTACACCTACAAGGCGGGAGAGACGAACAGTGCCACCAAAGCCCGGGAAGATGCCCAGCTTGACTTCTGGCAGTCCAACTTTCGCCTTGGGCGCCATGACACGGTAATCGGTCGCCAGGCACATCTCAAAACCACCACCCAGCGCCATACCGTTGATAGCTGTGACAGTCGGGAACGGAAGATCCTCAACCGCACTGAAAATGGCATTGGCTTTCAGGTTGTTGGCAACCAGATCTTCTTCGGAGCCGGCAAACAACTCAGTAAACTCTGTAATGTCGGCACCAACAATGAAACTGTCTTTGGAACTGGTTACCACCAGGCCCTTGAGTTTCTTTTGTGCTTTAAGTGCATCAGTCGCGGCGCGGAGCTCTTCAATGGTAAGACGGTTGAACTTGTTTACTGACTCGCCTTGCAAGTCAAAGTCCAACTGAGCGATCCCGCCTTCGATCTCTTTAACCGTGATGGCTTTACCTTCGTAAATCATCAACTGATCTCCAGTCTGTGTTTGGAACTGCTTTCAGCTCTGGCATCACTCTTGAAACTGCAAGAGTTATCCAGTCTGTTTACGCAGCGAGATTTCGGTCACTGCCCGATCAACCGACCTGAAATTCATACAGTCGTTTGAATCGTGAGGGCACACGATGGGAAAAAACAGCACGTTTGTCAATTTGTTTCTTTATGATCAGACCCAACCAAACCAAAATTTTTAGAGACCATAAATAATAGGCAATAAATTTCAGCAAGTTGCACGCAATATAAAGAAAACGCCTGAGCTTTATCCCGCAAATTTCAAAAATGTTTACATTTCCCTGAGACCAACCGCTTGATTGGTCATAGATGTTACTTTACCTTCGACCTACGACTTTCGTACACAATAATAAAATAACGGAGACTCATCCGATGAACACCATCCTCCTGCGGTCGCGCTTCCTTGCAATGTCGCTTCTGTTATTGGTGCTTACGTCCGCAAACCTCCGGGCCCAGGATACTGATGACTTTCTGTCTCAGCTTCACACCTTTCGTGTCAGCAACTATGTTTCACTGGATGCGTACTACCGGTTCATCGGAAACGGGACCACCAGCACCCTCAACGAAATCGTAGCAGGTATCAACACAGCCAACGAATCCATGAATCTGCTGACAAGCAGCACCAGCGATGCTTTGACAACCCAACAGACTGAAGCTCTCAACCGCGAATTCGACAAGTTCAAAAGCCTGATGCGGGATAACATCAATGATGTACGCACCACAGGTTACCCGGACTTACGCCTGGTTTCTGATATGGCCAATCAGGCGTTGACCATGAACGATATGGCAACAGAGTTTTATCGGGATGCTCAAGAAAAGTCCCAGGCAGAGACAAGCCCACGAGTAGAGGCGGCACGGCTGGCCGCAGTCAAGATTGCCCAGATGATGGCAAAATACTCAGTCAGAACCAACTCATCCGTTTCACAGATTTTTCAGGGCTCATCTTCAGAAACACCTCTGGACGGGCAGGCAAAGGAGTTTGATCAGTTGCTCGAATCTGTCCTGAAGGGAAAAAGTGATGGCGAGCTCGCAGCACTTTTAAACGATGTCGCTGGAAAATGGCAATTTATCCGAGGCTCCTACATTAACTACAACGAAAACAACGTAGGCTTTGTAATTGACAGATATTCGAAAAAGATTCTCCAGAACTTGACCACAGCCATTGAAATGCTTCAGCAAAGCTCCTGATAACCCCGGGCCTCTTTCCCCCGCCGTGCTTGCGTATTATGCTGTACCAAAGCCCGAACACTAAGGAGTTAGCGATGTCTGCATACAAGAAAATGCTCGTTGCCATAGATCTCACTGAGGAAGCACCACAGGTTCTGGATAAAGCCAAAGCAATGAGCAAGGCCAATGACGCGAGTCTGGTTCTGGTGCACGTTGTGGAACCAGTCGGTTACGCCTACGGTGGAGATATCCCCATGGACCTGACCGAGCTGCAGGATCAGCTCGACAAGGCTGCCCGCGAGCAGCTCACCGCTTATGGCGACAAATATGGCATCGATAAGGCGAACCAGATTGTGACCGTCGGTCGTCCCGAATCGGAGATTCACCGCCTGGCAAAAGAACAGGGAGCCGACCTGGTGATCGTTGGAAGTCACGGACGAAAAGGCTTTCAGCTTCTTCTGGGCTCAACCGCCAACGGCGTTCTGCACGGAACCGAATGCGATGTTCTGGCCATCAGAATCAATTAATACTCCCTGACCTGAGCCGCACCTTATACACTTGCCCGGGGCATTATCTGCCTCCGGGCTTGCCGTGACTCCCGGAACAATCAGTTAAGCGCCTGCTCCTCAAGCTCCATCCAACGTTCAATCACTTTTTCCAGACGCTTTTCCGTTTGCTCCAACTCACCCAGTGTAGCCGCAACTTCGTCAGGCGGACCGGCATAGAAGTCCGGCGACGAAATACGCTCCTGAATACGGACAATGTCCTGCTCCAGGGCCTCGATCTGCCCCGGCAACTGCTCAAGCTCAAGCTTTAGTTTATAGCTCAGTTTTGATAGTTTGGGCTTGGTACCGCCGCCTTCCGGAGAACCTGAAGCACTCTGTACCTTGCCTGCAGACGAGCTGCTCTCTTTTCCGCTACTACTCTGCCTGCCGGATTTCGCCGCCTTGTCATGCTTGTCGGGCCGGGCACCACTAGCCTCTGCAGGGAAACAGCCGCCCTGCCGACGCCAGTCACTGTAGCCACCCACGTATTCGTGTACGCTTCCCGACCCGTCAAGAAATACAGTTTCGGTTACGACATTATCAAGGAATTCACGGTCGTGACTGATAACAATCACTGTGCCGGCGAACTCAGCAAGCTGTTCCTCCAGAAGCTCAAGGGTTTCAACATCGAGATCGTTAGTGGGCTCATCGAGAACCAGAATATTCGCAGGCTTGCTGAACAGTTTTGCCAGCAACAGCCGGGCTCGCTCCCCCCCCGAAAAGACACTGACAGGAGACCGTGCCCGCTCCGGAGTAAAAAGGAACTCCTGCAAGTACCCCAGCACGTGCTTACTCTGCCCGTTGATATCAATAAACTCACGACCTTCTGACAGGTTATCAAGTGCATTACGGCTAAGGTCCAGTTCACCACGAAGCTGGTCAAAATATGCAACTTTGAGGTTGGTTCCCAGACGAATAACACCCTCTGTCGGCTCCAGGTCTCCCAGAAGTAAACGTACCAGTGTTGTTTTACCCGTTCCGTTTTCACCCACAAGACCAATCTTGTCGCCCCGAAGCACTGTCAGATTCAGGTTCCGGATAATCGAAGTCCCGTCCGGGTATGCAAAGCCAGCATCAACCGTTTCGACTACCAGCTTGCCCGAGCGCGCCGCATCCTCGACTGCAAACGTAGCCGTTCCGCCACGAACCCGACGCTGCCGGTGCTCTTCCCGCATTGCCCTGAGCGCCCTCACCCGCCCCATGTTACGGGTGCGACGGGCCTTGATACCCTGGCGAATCCAGGTCTCTTCCTGCTTCAGTCGTTTGTCAAAAAGTGCGTTTTCCCTGTCTTCCTCCTCAAGCGCTTTTTCCTTGAGCTCCAGATAGCGGTCATAAGAAGCCGCGAAGCTGACGAGCTTTCCCCGATCCAATTCCACGACGCGGGTAGCCATGCGCCTTATAAAAGCACGATCGTGACTCACAAACAGCATCGCACCGCGAAACGCACCGAGCGCCTCTTCAAGCCAGGCAATTGCCGGTACGTCCAGATGGTTGGTGGGCTCGTCCAGTAGCAGAATATCAGGCTCTCCAACGAGCGCGCGGGCAAGAAGCACCCGGCGCTGCCATCCACCAGAGAGCGTATTCAGCCTCTGATCAGGATCTATACCGTATTGCGCAAGAACTGCTGCAACCTTCTGGTCAAGGCGCCAGCCATCAAGAGCTTCTATGCGCTCCTGCACTTTCATCATACGGTCGAGGCTGGCCTCATCTGCATGCTGCGTAAGCGTATGGAATTCGGCTAAAAGCTGACCTGCCTCCGGGAAAGCCCCGGATACAACCTCATAAGCCGTTCTCGAATCTTCAGTGGGGAGGTTTTGTGGCAATACGGCTAACGCAGCGCCATCCTCAAGACGGATCTTACCTCCATCCGGCAAAACCTCTCCGCTGACAATCTTGAGCAAGGTTGATTTACCCTCACCATTTCTACCCAGCAAGCACACCCGTTCACCGGCATCAATATTGAGGGATGCCTTATCCAGCAACGGGTGCATCCCATAGGCCAGGGAAATCGAGTCCAGCGTTAACAATGGCACTTTGTGGTCTACTCCGGTTCAATAACAGTGACGGAATCATCCACATGAATGATTCCGGGGGATTCATGAATTGCGTTCTGGCCGAAAATGACACCATCTGCCGTTTTACGGTAGCCAGAAAGCGTTCTTAAAGGTTGCAGACCGGTATCTTTTATTCCGGTATCCGGGTCAACAGTTGTAAGTACACAGCGGGAGCAAGGCTTTACGATATCAAAGTACTGTGCACCAATCCTGAGTTTGCGCCAACCGTCTTCCTCCCAGGGAGCCAGACCTTCAACAACAATATTGGGCCGGAATCTGCGCATATCCACTGACACCTCAAGGCGCCCGTTCAGTTCCCCGAGCGACTCCAGGCTGGTAATCAGAAAAGGGAAACCATCGGCAAAACCTACACGGCGATATTCTGTTACACGCCCGGCATCAACCCGCCGGAACTCCGAGTCCGGCATATAGACAAAACGCAAGGCTTTACCACAGAAACGACTCAGCGCTTCACTGGCCGAAGACTCTCCGTTCCGGGCCTTCACCCAGTCCCGCCAGACCAGAACGCGCAGTTCGTCATCAGCTGGACTCAATGTGAAATTACCTTCGCCCGGAATATGGATACTGACACGGCCATCTACAAGCGAGGTAGCAATCCTTGCCAGTTCAGGAATGGCTCTCTGTGTAACAAAGTTGCGGTCTTCATCAACAATCATCCAACGCCGGTCACCTTTCGGGCCGAAATCATCCATCTCGAAGAACGGAACCTGAATCCCGGACAAGGACTTGACCGGGTAGATATGAAGCGAGTGAACTTTCACAAGGCGCGTCTCCGGAGTTGCGGGTTAATGTTGACGAGGCGGCCCAGTATAACCAAAAACAAAAAACCCGACCTCTTTCGAGGCCGGGTTTCCGGAATCTGGAGCGGGAAACGAGATTCGAACTCGCGACCCCGACCTTGGCAAGGTCGTGCTCTACCAACTGAGCTATTCCCGCAGTGTTGATTGGCTTGCGCCGACAACGGAAACGTATTCTACGCATTCAGCTCCGTTCGTCAACCTCAATTTGAGACTTTTTTACTGTCCAAAGCGACGAGCCGAACCCAGATAGTCCTTTTCAGCATCCGTGGACAACCGCCCGAGGGCCTGATTTCTGTGGGGGAAGCGACCAAAACGCTCGATAATTTCTTTGTGATCCAGCGCAGACTGCAAGAAGCTTTTCATAAAGCCCTGCAGCATTCCCGATGTTGAAGCCACCAACTGCTCATAACATTCGACGGACAGAGCCTGGTCTTCAAGACGCTCGGCATGCTCCAACGGCATATAGATAAATGCTCGCTGAACCGGGGGTAGAGACATATCGTGGCCTTTGCGCATAGCTTCTTTGCAGAGTCTGTTGGCCAGTTTATCCTGCTCAAAAGCCATAACACTGCCCCGGAATATATTCCTGGAGAACTGATCAAGCAGGATTATCTCCGCAAGACTCCCGCCTGCCGCCTTGCGCCAGTGGTCAAGGCCCTGCTCAGACGCAAACAGAACCATCGAAAGAAACCGTCGCCGTATTTCCTGATCAAACCTCTTGCTTGAACGAAACCAGCGGTTGCGATGAAGGCTGTCAGGCAAGCCGTGTTCATCAAAATCTCCAAACCAGAAATCCAGAATCTCTTTCCAATCGAACATTAGAATACACCCTGTTATCTTGATTATCTGGACAGGCAGAGAATAACGGCCCGGAACTCAAATTACGACAGTCACTTTCAACACCACTATTCAGGAGCGTTAATGAACAGCCGTTGCATTATTCTGTTAGCACATGGCAGCAGCGACAAGCGCTGGTGTGACACCTTTGAAGCCCTTGCAGAGCCAACCCTCAAAGGCATAAGCAACTCCAGAATTGCCTACATGGAACTGGCAGAGCCGTCCCTGGAATCGGTGATTCATGACGGGGTTGCCGCGGGCACCCGTGAATTTACCATCGTCCCCCTGTTTCTGGCAGCCGGGCGCCACCTGCGCAAAGACGTACCGGCCATGATAGAAGAGCTGGAACGGGCCACAGGAGCCAGCGTTCTGCTCACCCCCCCTATCGGAGACAACCCTCTGCTAGGCCTGGCGATCAAGGACATAGTCGCTCATCAACTGGATCAGGGCGACGACCAATAAGGAAAAGAGCCATGAACAAGCGTGTACTGATTACAGGCGGCACGGGATTTATCGGCAACGTACTGTGCCGCGAGTTACTGACAAGAGGCTATAAACTATCAGTACTGAGCCGACAGCCTGCAAGTAAGGTGCAATCAGTGTGCGGCCCGGTAGAGGTCATCACTGATCTTGAGCACCTCAGATCCCACAAGGGCTATAGTGCAGTAATCAATCTTGCAGGCGAAGGCATTGCAGACAAGCGATGGTCTGATGAGCGGAAACAGGTTCTGCGCGATAGCCGCATACGCCTCACCACAACCCTGACAGAGATCATTACCAGCTGGGCACAGTTGCCAGAGGTACTGATTTCCGGTTCAGCCGTTGGTTTTTACGGCGACCAGGGCAGTACAGTGGTAACCGAAGCTACTGCACCTCACGATGAGTTTACCCACCAGTTGTGCAAAGACTGGGAAAACGCAGCCCTTGAGTCAGGCTCACACAATGTACGCGTGTGCCTGTCGAGAACAGGGGTCGTTGTCGGCTCCGGAGGAGGCTTTCTGCAGCGAATGATTGTCCCTTTCAAATTAGGTCTGGGCGGACGTCTTGGGAATGGCCATCAATATATGCCGTGGATTCACCGCAATGATGTTGTTGCAGCACTTATCTGGATGCTGGAAACACCGGAGGCGTCAGGAGCATACAATGTGGTAAGCCCGGCTCCTGTTACAAACAGGGATTTTACAAGCTGCCTGGCAGATGTGCTCAGACGTCCGGCAATATTTCCTGTTCCGGCGCTGATTCTTGAAACTGCTTTTGGAGAAATGTCACGCCTTTTACTCACCGGGCAGCAGGCAATCCCGGCAAGGCTCACAGATTCCGGGTTTGTATTCGAGCTCCCTTCACTGGAGCTGGCGCTTAAAGAGGCTACAGGTTAAAAACAAACTTTTTGAATAAAAGCGTTGACAGGTGGAAGGGGCTTTCTTAATATACGCGCCACCTCGACGAGGCATTGTTTTGAAGCGTTGCGTCCCCTTCGTCTAGTGGCCTAGGACTCCGCCCTTTCACGGCGGCAACAGGGGTTCGAACCCCCTAGGGGACGCCATTTCCGCTTCACAGATTTACAAGCACGGAAATGAAAGTCTACTGTAGTGACAGATGGCCTAGCCGGCCTCTGTCAAGCAGTCTTTCCTCCAGTTTTCAGTTGTTTCTTTTGTTCATCCCCTCCATGGGTCTTCTGATCACGCATTATGAAGATACCCACACCAACAAAGAATACAACCATCAGCAATACAGTTGCGATACCTGCGATAACCACTGCGTCCATATACATAGTTCTGCTCCTGCCCTATATCAAACTTGATTAAGCTCAGGTTACGTTACCGCCTAATATCCATATTGATCTGCGTCAATGGATGACATCACTCGTAAAATTGAATTATTCAGAAAACCTCGAAGCGCGCATGTTTCTCTCCAATTCTCGCGTATTTGCAAGGAATTCGAAGAGCGGGGCTGATATAGTTCGTTAGTGAGAGACTGCCTGCTTTTATCAACCGGCTTGGATGGCTGAAGTTACAAGATGCCAAAACTAACGACGCGTCTTCAACGTTTCCGTACGGGCTCTCCCCTGTCTTTCAGACTGCTTGCCTGGATACTTCTCTTCAGCTCTGCTTTTTCCCTTATAGCCTCTGCTATTCAGATCTATTCCGACTATCGAAAAGATCTTGTCCAGATTGAGGGCCGTATGCAGGTAGTTGAGTCGGGGTATGCATCCAGTCTCACCAGAAGTCTCTGGGCCCTCGATAAAAAACTGCTTCAGACTCAAATGGAGGGCATTCTCAGCCTTCCCGACGTGATTCATATACGACTGGGCATTGAACCCGACTCTGAACTGGTAATGGGTGAGATACCGCGCGGAGCTGACACCCTGTCACACAAGTTCGACCTTGTTTACCTGGGTGAAGGGTCGCTCAAGCTGGGTGAACTCACGGTAACAGCCAGTCTCGAGCGCGTTTACCAGGAGATGAAAGTAAAGGTTGGCATCATATTGGCCACCGAGTTCCTCAAGACTTTTTTCGTATCCATACTGATTATCTTGGTTTTCCAGCATTTCGTTACCCGCCACCTGACGACCATGGCTAACTATGCGAAAGACTTTTCGCTGACGAACCTCAGTACGCCGCTCACCCTCGACCGCCCCGACTCACCCTCACACCGTAATGATGAGATCGGCCGCGTAACCGAAGCATTCAACCAGATGCGTGAACGGCTGAACGATGATATCGAACGCCAGGAACGGGACGCCGCAGAAATCCATAAATTTTCCAAGGCGATTGAGCAAAGCCCCTCTTCCGTTGTCATTTGTGACCGCCAGTGGCGCGTCGAGTTTGCAAACCACAAGTTCACCCAGCTTACCGGTTATAACGCTAAGTCCATCGTCGGCCGGCACCCTGGCGCCTTAAGCGATGACAATCTGGAAAACCGTGACAGTCGCCATCTGTGGCAGTCTATTCGGTTACAGGTTCAGCGGGTTGGTGTCTGGCAGGGCGAGGTCAACAGCGTGCGACGTAACGGGGAGCGGTTCTGGGAACAGCTGATCGTTACACCAATAAAAGACAGTGCCGGCGATACCACGGGCTACCTCATTCTCGGTGAGGATATCAGTATCCGAAAGCGTTACGAGCAGCAGCTGTTGCGGCAGGCAAACTACGACATCCTGACCGGCCTGCCCAACCGGATGCTTGCTCTGGACCGGCTCAAACTGGCCCTGGCTCAGGCCCGGCGCGAGAACTCCATGGTTGGCGTCATGTTTCTGGACCTTGATAACTTCAAGCACATTAACGACACACTGGGCCATGACGCCGGTGATAATCTGCTGATAGAAGCAGCCAGAAGAATCTCCAGCTGCCTGCGCGGAACCAGCACAGTGGCCCGGCTCGGGGGTGATGAATTCCTGGTTATACTTCCGGGCCTTGCCGGCCCCGAATCTTCCTCCCAGGTTGCCGAACGCATTTTGAATACCTTTGCTCCGGCCTACTCCCTGAATGGTCAGGAAGTGTTTGTTACAACCAGCATAGGCATTGCCGTATACCCTACGGATTCTGACAACAGCGGCACCCTTCTGCAGCACGCTGATGCAGCCATGTACCAGGCAAAACACCAGGGGAAGAGCTCCTTTGCGCATTTCACACCGGAAATGTCAGAGATTTCCCACGAGCGCCTGCAAATGGAATCACGTATGCGGCGAGCTCTCGAACTACAGGAGATGGAAATCTACTTTCAGCCAATCGTGGATACAGCTACCGGCAAACTGCAGGGAGCCGAAGCACTATTACGCTGGAATAACCCGGTTATGGGCATGATTATGCCTGACCGCTTTATCCCGCTGGCTGAAGAGACCGGCCTGATTATCCCCATCGGTGAATGGGTTCTTGAACAAGCTTGCCATGCCGCAACCAGCTGGCAAGCGATAGCCGGTCGGGACATCGGCATATCAGTGAACGTCTCCCCGCGCCAGTTCCGCGACCCCGGCTTTACCAATGCAGTCATGCGGGCTCTATCCAACAATGATCTGGCTCCCGAGAGGCTGGAGCTCGAAATCACTGAACGCCTGCTTCTCGACAACTCAATAGAAACAGCAGATATTCTCAGAAACCTGGACCGAGCAGGGGTACGCCTGTCAGTAGATGACTTCGGTACTGGTTACTCCGCCCTCAGCTATCTCAAGAGCTACCCCTTCGATACACTCAAGATCGACAAGTCATTTGTCCAGGATGTGATGAAAGAGCCTGAAGATGCGGCTCTTGTACGTGCCATTATCAATATGGCTCACAGCCTCGGTTTGACCATAATAGCCGAAGGCGTTGAGGACGAGGCTCAGACAGAGTTCCTGAAGCAGGAAGGGTGTGATTGTGCCCAAGGCTATTTTTATAGCCGCCCTCTCCCGGCCATTGAGTTTACTGAGTGGCTGAAAGCTAATCATCGAGTACAAACCTGACATTCGGGGAACTGTGGGAACATGAAACAATCCGTTCTTGTTGTTAACTGTGGCAGTTCATCGCTGAAACTCGCCCTGTTCGACGAAAATGAAAACGAACTTGCATCGGCAAAAGCAGAACGCCTCAACGAGACGGATGCGTTTGCCGGAATTGATGGCGATAACCTCACTATTGCACTCCCGGCCGGCGCCAGTCACAGACAAGCCTTACAGGCACTGGTTACGGCTTTACGTGAAAGGCAATTGATGACCGACGCCCCGGCGTCTGTCGGGCACCGGGTTGTACATGGGGGAGAAACCTTTCGTGAAGCAGTTCTGGTCAACAACAGCGTGATCAAGGGTATCAACCGCTGCGCAGGACTTGCGCCCCTGCATAACCCGGTTAACATTGCAGGAATTGAAGCAACCGGGGAACTGTTTCCAGACACCCCGCAAGTCGCAGTGTTCGATACGGCTTATCATCAGACACTTGCTCCGCGAGCATACCTCTACGCACTTCCTGAAGCTTACTATCGTGACTGGAGCGTGCGTCGGTACGGGTTCCATGGCATAAGCCACTTTTTTATGGCGAATGAGGCCGCCCGCCGGCTTGGGAAAACACCTGCGACAACATCCATTATTTCAGCACACCTGGGTAACGGGTGCAGCATTTGCGCCATTAAAGACGGGCTAAGCGTCGATACAAGCATGGGGCTCACCCCTCTCGAAGGACTGGTCATGGGCACCCGCAGTGGCGATGTTGACCCAGGACTTTTTGAATACCTCAGCACCCAGGGCGTTTCTTTGAAAGAGGTACACAAAGTACTGAATCATGAGAGCGGGCTGCTCGGGATTTCTGGCCAGACCAATGATATGAGAACTCTTTGCGACCTGGCAGATCATGGCCATGAACCTTCAGCCCTCGCCATTGAGATATTTTGCTTTCGTCTGGCGAAATACGTAGGCGCCATGATGGCTTCGCTGAGCCATCTGGATGCACTGGTATTCACAGGTGGTATCGGGGAAAACAGCAGCCGGGTACGGAAAAAAACCCTCAGCCATCTGGGACTGCTTGGATTTAATCTTGATACAGACATGAATGAGCATCACGGTGGATACACTGATGGCAGAATAGACACTGCCGATTCCCGCTTCCCTGTACTGGTTATACCTACCAACGAAGAACTTGTAATCGCCCGCGAGGCCAGGCGTCTGGCCACCAGTATTTAAAGAACTGCCTGCAAATCTATCTGGAACTCACTATGGCCAAAAGCTTGTTTATCGCCCCTACATCCATGAATTCAGGGCTTACGTCGGTTTGTCTGGGCCTGTTACGTGCAATGGAACGTGTG
The DNA here is from genome assembly GCF_002407605.1 of Marinobacter sp. ANT_B65. Taxonomy (NCBI): domain Bacteria; kingdom Pseudomonadati; phylum Pseudomonadota; class Gammaproteobacteria; order Pseudomonadales; family Marinobacteraceae; genus Marinobacter; species Marinobacter sp. ANT_B65. Next base: position 1,930,669 of record NZ_NXGV01000001.1, read on the forward strand.
GGAATCAGTGTCGGGTTCTACAAGCCCTTCTGCCACTCGGTTAACCAGGGAGAATCCTTGCATAATGGCGGCAAAGACTCCTCCGTTACCTTTGTGCGCTCACGCAGCCACCTCCAGCCACCCGATCCGATTCCGCTGAAAAAAGCCCAGCAATGGCTTAACCGCGGGAAAGCTGACCTGCTGATGGAAATGGTAGTTGGCGAGTACCAGAAAGTTGCCAGAGACGTCGACGTTGTCGTCATAGAAGGTCTGGTTCCTGACCGTAGTGAGGCATATATAGCACGGCTCAATGTTGAAGTGGCACGAAACCTCGGCTCCGATGTTGTTCTGGTCTGCACTCCGGGCACAAGCAGTGCAACCGAGCTTGACGAAGAGCTGGATTTTTCGGCACGGCTGTTTTCCGACGTATCCGCCCAGGATGTCATTGCAGTTATTCTTAACAAACTCGGCGAACCCGAACGGTCGACCCGTGCTCTAAACAGCAACACGACACAAGCCGGATACGAAGCCGCTGACTATCGTAATGATTGCAGGGTTTTCCGTGACGGTCGCTTCCGTTTACTGGGAGAGATTCCCTGGCAGCCGGATTTGCTTGCGCCCAGGGTGTCCGATATTGCCCGCGAGCTCGATATTCCGGTACTGCACGAAGGTCAGATGTACACCCGCCGGGTTCAGAAGGTCTCAGTATGCGCCCGATCAATCCGTAATATGACGGAAACCCTGAGCCCCGGCACGCTGATGGTTACCCCAGGAGACCGGGAAGACATCATTGTAGCCACTGCAGTCGCAGCTCTGAACGGTGTGCCTCTGGCCGGAATTATGCTGACAGGCGGTCTCATGCCGGATCAGCGTGTTATCGATCTGTGTTCCCGGGCACTGCATACCGGATTACCTGTACTAAGCTCTCATACAAATACCTACGAAACTGCGCACATGCTGGCCAACCTCTCTACCGCCATCCCTACCGACGACCCCGACAGGGTTGAAAAGGCAATGGAGACGGTCGCACCAAATATCGACACCGACTGGCTTCAGGAGCATCTTCGCGTTGAAGTTCAAAGCCGGTTATCTCCCCCGGCGTTCCGTTACCAGCTCTCTGAACGTGCACGTGCTGCCAACAAACGCATCGTGCTTCCTGAGGGCAGCGAACCACGCACTGTTCAGGCGGCTATCATCTGCCACCAGCGTCAACTTGCCCGCTGCGCTCTGATCGGCGATGAAAACGAAATACGCGATGTTGCGACATCCCAGGGCTTCGAACTTCCCGAGGATATCGAGATCATTAATCCGGCCCGAGTGCGCAGGAATTATGTTGCACCTATGGTTGAGCTGCGTAAACACAAAGGACTTACCCCGGATATGGCGGAAGCCATGCTTGAGGACAACGTGGTTATGGGCACCATGATGGTCGCTCTGGATGAAGCCGATGGTCTGGTTTCCGGCGCTATCCACACAACAGCCAATACCGTGCGCCCTGCTCTGCAACTGATCAAGACACACGATAAGGCTCAGGTTGTGTCATCCGTTTTCTTCATGCTGCTGCCTCAGCAGGTTCTGGTCTATGGCGATTGCGCGATCAACCCCGACCCTGACGCAGAAGAGCTTGCGGATATTGCCATACAGAGTGCCGAATCAGCGGAAGCTTTTGGTGTCGAGCCTGTGGTCGCAATGATCAGCTATAGTACCGGGGAGTCTGGCAGCGGGCATGATGTGGAGAAAGTACGGGAAGCAACCAGAATAGCCCGCGAACGCCGCCCGGACCTGCTCATTGACGGCCCTCTGCAATACGATGCGGCGGCCATAGAGAGCGTAGCCAGGAGCAAAGCACCAAAGAGCAAAGTGGCAGGGAAGGCAACTGTGTTCATCTTCCCTGACCTGAATACTGGCAACACCACCTACAAAGCCGTTCAGCGGAGTGCCAATGTTGTGAGCGTCGGGCCTATGCTTCAGGGCCTGAGGAAGCCGGTAAACGACCTGTCGCGGGGTGCCCTGGTAGAAGATATTGTATTTACCATTGCCCTTACAGCCGTACAGGCAAAGCAGGTAGAGGACGCGGGGCTCGCCTGAGCCCACCCCGCGCAATAACCAGACCTGTCAGCGTTTCAGACTTTTCTGACGGGTCTTTTTCACACGGCGCCCTGCTTTAAGATCATTATCCTGTTTGACCTTCTGACGCGGTGTTTTCCGGTCAACCTTATTGGCAAAAGGGTTCTCACTGGAGCGGAACTCAAACCGGATCGGTGAACCGGTAACCTTCAGCACTTTACGAAATGTATTTTCCAGGTAGCGTTTATACGAACCCGGCAAGGCGGCAGTCTGGTTACCATGAACAACAATAACCGGAGGGTTTGAGCCACCCTGGTGGGCATACCGGAGTTTAATCCGTCGCCCGCGAACCAGCGGAGGCTGATGCTGAGCAATCGCATCTTCAAGGATCGCTGTGAGGCGATTGGTTGGCCATTTGGCCATGGCGGATTCATAACAGGCTTCCACCGACTCATACATAACGCCCACACCGGATCCGTGAAGCGCGGATATATAGTGTTTGTCAGCGTAATCGAGGAAGTCCAGCCGGCGTTTTACCTGCTCTTTTACCTTGGCACGGTCTTCCTGATCCATTCCGTCCCATTTATTGACCGCAACCACCAGAGAGCGGCCGGCATCAAGAACAAAACCAATCAGGTGCAGGTCCTGATCAACCAGCCCCTCCCGCGCATCGATAACAAGTATGACTACGTGCGCATCATCAATGGCTTTCAGTGTCTTGATAATCGAAAACTTCTCGACGGCCTCATTAACATTCTTCCGGCGCCGGATACCCGCCGTATCAATCAGGGTGTACTGTTTTTCATGACGCTCATAGGGGATATAAACACTGTCCCGGGTGGTACCAGGCATATCATAAACAACCACCCGGTCTTCTCCCAACATGCGGTTAACCAGGGTTGACTTGCCTACATTGGGACGGCCAACAATGCCGATACGGATACCTGGGTACTGGTCTGCACGATCATCTTCAACCCGGTCTTCTTCTGAAGGCAGTACCACCTCCAGCATCGAACGTACGCCACGGTTATGGGAGGCCGCGACCATAAAAACAGATTCGAATCCAAGGCTGTAGAAGTCAGCAGCGGCGACATCGGGGTCCTGACCATCAGTCTTGTTGACCACCAGGTGGCCCTGCTTGCCTGACCGGCGCAGGTGATCAGCTATAATTTCATCACCGGCCATAAGTCCCGCACGGCCATCAACCAGAAACAGAACAATATCTGCTTCTTCAATAGCCTGCAGGGATTGCCGGGCCATCTCAACATCCAGCCCTTCTTCTATGCCGGTGAGGCCGCCAGTATCTATGACGATAAAGCGCTGATCTTCGTATGTGCCCTCACCATATTTACGATCCCGGGTCAGGCCAGCAAAGTCCGCAACCAGAGCATCGCGGGATCGCGTCATCTGGTTGAATAGTGTCGATTTGCCAACATTAGGCCGACCGACAAGAGCAATTACTGGGGTCATAATAAGTCGCTATAAAGTCGTTTTAGGCTCGGCCTGAAGCAGAGCGTTGAAGGAGTACGGATCAGTTCCGCTCCCTCAGTTTGAATACAGACAGCTTACCGCTGTTCCCGAAAACCATCAGGTTCCCGTCCGCCATCCGCTGTAACGGCACCCGGAGACCATCGCTGTCGTATCGTTCCTGGCCAACGAGACTTCCGTCAACATCGGAAAGCACATGCAGATAACCTTCATAATCGCCAATGACCAGATAATCTTCATAAATGGCTGGCTGGGTCAGCTGGCGCCACGATAATGCATCCTGATTCCAGATTTCCCGGCGATCAGAACCACGATATGCAACGACTTCGCCATTTGCAGAAGACAGGTAAATATTACCGTCCCCAATCATCGGAGCATTCAGGCTGGATGCCTTTCGGCTCCAGATTTCCTGGCCGGTACGGATATCAACCAACGCAAGTTTACCCTGATACCCCACAACCATGATTGCAGAATCAAGAACCAACGGCTGACCAGAGATGTCCACCAAGCGTTCAAGTTCTGTACGCCCCTGCGGCTGTCCTACTTCGTATTGCCATACAGGCTGTCCGGCATCCGCTGACAATGCAATGAGTTTGCCGTTGGAAAACGAGGCAATCACAACGTCGCCACCAACCAGAGGCGCGGCCGCAGCCCGCAGCGAGAGCGCGGGTACCACACCATCATACTGCCAGCGTTTTTCACCTGTGGCTGTATCAAACGCAAGAACCCGGCCATCAGTAGTCTGAGCCACCACTATGGTGCCATTTGACTGCGGAGCTGCAAGCGCTTCCGTAGGCAATGCACTACGCCAGAGTTCACGGCCATCTTCGCGGGATAGCGCAATCAGGTCTGCCTCCCGGGAAACCAGATAAAGCTGTTTCAGGTCACCGCCAACACCGGCAAAAATCCGGTCCTCCAGTTCCCGCTGCCATTGTTGCTTACCGGTCCCGGCATCCAGGGCTAACAGTTTGCCATCAGCAGAAGCTGCATAAACTATGTCACCGGCATTCAGAGGTGAAAGGTAAAGAAACTCTTCATCATGCCCGTCACCTACCGACCTGCTCCAGACCGTTTTAAACTCAATGGTGCTATCCACATCGGGAACAGGAACCGGCTGTTCAAAGGTATCAGTGGTGCTGCACCCGGTAATGCCCAGGGCCGCCGCCAACACTGAAAAAACGCCGGCGCGGACGAGCCTGTTACCAGTCAACCACATCAGGCGTCCTCCCCGACACCAAGATCAGAAAGCTTGAGTTCAAGAATACCACTCCCGCCTTGCTGGCTTTGTTCCCGTGCTGCCAGATAGGCATCACGGGCGCCCTCTTCGTTCCCCTTGGCCAGCAGAATGTCGCCACGTAGCTCAGAGAAAATCGCCGCAAATGCACCTGTAGTCTCAACACTTCCGGCTCCATCTATGGTCGCCAGTGCATCGTCATAATTCTCGGCAGCAAACTGGGCACGGGCTAGCCGGTTACGAACTACCAATGCAAGAGCCTCATGCTCGCCTGTTTTCTCAAGGGCCCACTGGAGCGAATCAATCGCAGCCTCAGCATCGTCTTCCTCAACCAACTGCTGTCGGGCAAGAATCAGGTTGCCGTATACGGCATAGGCACTATCGGTAAAATCCTCACGCAGAGTTGTCGCGATAAAGGCTACGGTATTGCCCGAAGTTTCATCTGCTTCATTGGCAAAGGCATTCAACAGGGTTGCGAACTGATTAGCCGCTTCTGCCCGTTGCTGTTCCTGATGGTTCTGCCATGCCTGCCAACCGAATACAATCGCCAGGGCGGCACCGACGCCAATGAGCAGTGAACTGCCATTACGCTTCCACCAGTCCTTGATCGCTTCTACCTGTTCTTCTTCGGTGCGCAATTCCGCCATGTTGACTCCTGTAATGTGTTTTAACTTTTATGTTCGTTCGAATCAGTTCGTCAGGGCTTTCGCAAGCACCGTTGCCAAATCATTCTGCGCCACACTTCTCTGCTCTTCATCCGAGCGCAACGGTTTGAGACCCACAGTCCCATTCGCCAGCTCGTTCTCCCCCAAAATGACAGCATAGCGGGCGCCACTTCTGTCCGCTTTTTTCATCTGACTCTTGAAGCTGCCACCACCGCAATGGCTGACAACGACCCGATCTTCAAGTTCATTACGCAAGGTCTCGGCAAGTGCCATGGCCGGAGCAACTGCCGCTTCACCCATTGCAGTCACATAAACATCCGCATTGCTGTTGGCTTCTTCCGGAACCAGCCCCAGGGTATCAAGCAGCAGAATAAGGCGCTCAAGCCCCATAGCGAAACCAACAGCACAAGTGGGCTTGCCGCCAAGCTGCTCTACCAGACCGTCATAGCGCCCGCCTGCGCAGATAGTGCCCTGGGCACCAAGGCTATCAGTAACCCACTCAAAAACAGTTTTTCCGTAGTAGTCGAGCCCGCGAACCAAAGCCGGGTTAACGGTATAAGCAATACCAGCCACATCCAGCAGTTTCCTGAGCTGGTCAAAATGCTCACGTGATTCAGCATCAAGATACTCTTCCAGGCGCGGCGCTTCTGTAAGCAGTTTACGTGTGCCCGGATCCTTGGTGTCCAGAATACGTAGTGGATTGGAATCAAGACGCCGCAGGCTGTCTGCGTCCAACTGATCCTTGTACTGTTCCAGGTACTGCACCAGGGCACCCCGAAATTCCTTGCGCGCCGCCGCCGAGCCGATAGAGTTGATTTCCAGCCGTGCATGGGTACCCAGGCCCAACTCCTGCCAGAGCCTGGCAGTGAGAATCAGCAGCTCAGCATCGATATCCGGGCCCTGCATGCCAAAACATTCAACACCGATCTGATGAAACTGACGGTAACGGCCCTTTTGTGGCCGCTCATGCCGGAACATAGGCCCCGTGTACCACAATCTGCGGGTCTGATTGAACAGCAGACCGTGCTCTTCTGCAGCACGCACGCACCCGGCGGTGCCTTCAGGCCGGAGAGTCAGGCTGTCACCATTGCGATCTTCAAAGGTGTACATTTCCTTTTCAACGATATCCGTAACCTCACCGATGGAGCGCCTGAACAGATCAGTCTGCTCCACCACGGGCATCCGGATTTCCTGATAACCATATTGCCGCAAAACCTTGCGCACAGTCGACTCAACAAACTGCCACAGCGGTGTCTGTTCTGGCAGGATATCGTTCATCCCGCGTATTGCCTGAATCTTAGCCAATGTAAACCCTTAGTACTTTCTGGAGAATAATGCCTGAACGAATCAAACGATCACTTGTCTGAGCGCACGATGATGGCGTCTTCCTGCGCTTTACGACGATCGATCTCTTCCCGGATGAGCCGTTCGAGATCATCGGTAAGATTGGCATTATCAAGTTTCTGGTTTGGCTTTCCAGCCCTATAAAACAGGTTCTTCGGGCTACCACCAGTCAGACCGATATCTGCTATTTTAGCTTCACCCGGGCCGTTCACGATGCAGCCAATGATGGCAACGTCCAGCGCATCATTTACATCCTCAAGTCGCACTTCCAGATCATTCATGGTCTGAATAACATCAAAGTTCTGGCGCGAGCAACTTGGGCAGGCAATGAAATTGATACCTCGGCTGCGTAACCTCAGGCTTTTCAGAATATCAAAACCTACCTTGATTTCCTGAACCGGATCCGCAGCCAGAGAAACCCGGATAGTATCGCCAATGCCATCCATCAGCAGCATGCCAAGGCCTATGGATGATTTCACAGTGCCCGACCGGAGCCCGCCTGCTTCAGTGATACCTAGATGCAGTGGCTGCTCAATCTGGGCCGCAATTTTGCGATAGGCGTCTACCGTCATGAAAACTTCTGACGCTTTCAGGCTGACTTTAAAATTCTGAAAATCGTGCCGGTCCAGAATATCAATATGGCGCATAGCCGATTCAACCAGCGCATCAGCAGTCGGTTCGCCGTATTTGCGCTGAAGTTCTTTTTCCAGAGAGCCTGCATTCACACCAATACGGATTGGTATGTTGCGATCGCGTGCAGCACTGATCACAGCGCTTACCCGGTCTTCCCGGCCAATATTGCCAGGATTAATCCGCAGGCAATCTACGCCCAACTCGGCAACCCGAAGGGCGATTTTATGATCAAAGTGAATATCCGCAACAAGAGGCACTGAAACCCGTTCGCGAATTTTCCCGAAGGCGTCGGCCGCTTCCATTGACGGCACAGATACCCTCACAATATCGGCGCCTGCATCCTGTAACGCTGCAACCTGACCGACTGTCGCATCAACATCACACGTATTGGTGTTGGTCATACTTTGCACGGCAATAGGCGCATCACCGCCAACGGGTACATTCCCCACCATGATCTGGCGGGATTTGCGTCTTTTGATCGGGGATTCGTGTTTCATTTGCTAGAGACCAAAATAGATAAATGCACAGTTTTCAGATTGTCAGAGTAAACTCAGACCGATTGTTCACAACCGGAAAATCGCTAATGTCCACAACTTTGCCCTGAAAGCGAATCGCTTTGACGGTATCAACAGCACCAATAACAACTTTCAGCGGCACCTCTCCGGATACCTCAAGTTTATCACCCGCTCTTTTCAGGGAGCTTGCAAGCCTTGCACCGGTGGCGTCCCTCACCTGTACCCAGCAATCGCCGGTAAAATCGATTTCCAGCCTGCCGGCTATGATACCTGACTCGTCACTGACCAGGGGCTGAGCCAGCGCGGGCTCAGTAGATTGAGCGACAACCGGAATCTGATCGCTTTCAATGGGGTTCTGCGGGGCAGCGGCTGCCTCCTCAACTTCAGCTGCAGCGGACTGCTCCATCGAAGTATCTACCGCATCCGGATTTTCCGGGGATGCCGGATCGGCAGCTCCGGCCAGGTCGTTGTCCGGGGAAGCTATTGTAGTTCCAGTGCCGGATTCACGACCTTCACTATTGGTACTTTGCAGAGAGTCAGAAGCAACTGCGGGCTCGTCTTTCACCAAAGACTCGTCCGGCCCAGACAGTGTGGAAACCGGTGCACCGGCTTCTCCGGGGCTGAACCTGGGAATAACGAACATGACAACCAGAGCGCCCACCAGCACAAGGGTTGTGACCAGCAGAAGCAGCTTGCCAATCCTGCGTTTTCTGCGTCTCCGCCGTTCAATATTAACCAGCGGACTCGCTTCCAGTTCGCGCACTTTCTGTTGCCGCAGAGGCTCAAGCTCACGATTCAGATCAGCAATAACTGCATCAGCGTCAAGGCTAACCTGTCTGGCATAGGCCCTTACATAGCCTTTAAGAAAGAGCTCGCTGTCTATCTTCCCGTAATCACCGCTTTCAATTGCCTGAATAATACAACTTCTCAAATGCTGCGCATCAGCAATCTGGGCGACGCTCAATCCATGCCTTTCTCTTGCCGTCTTTAGCTGCTGGCCAACGGTTTCAGTCGACACAGACTGTTGGAGATCATCACTTGTCATTTGAAATCAGCGCCTTGTATTGTTGGTACTCTACTGACTCCGGGTATTGGTTCTTCAACTGCAACACCATACTCGACTCCCGATTTACGTCTCCGAGAAAGCGCGAGATGCGGATACCCGTAAACAGACTCTCAGGGGAATGCTGCAGCCCCTCAGTTCTTTCCAGTCGCAGCAGCAGGCGATCGTAATAACGCGCAGCACCCGCGATATCGCCGGTTTCTACCATCACGCGGGAAAGTGAAAGCAGCGATCGGGCATCACCACGACTTAACTCAACAGCACGACGATAGGAACCAACAGCTTCGTCCTGCTGGCCGAGCCTCTCCTGAGTCATACCAAGATTATAGAAAACAGAGCTGCGGTCTTTGTAATCTGTATCCCTGGAAGCTGCCTGAAACTGGTCGCGAGCTTCTTCGAACCGCCCTTTGGAATAGAGAAATGCACCGTAATACACTCTGGCACGAGTGTATCCGCCATCTTCGGAAATGGCTCTTCTGAAAGACTGCTCTGCGAGTTCCGGATCACCGTCAGAATGGTAGACAAGCCCTTGGGCGGCAAGAGCGGAAGGACTGTTTGGCTCAAGTTCCAGTGCGCGATCCAGGTGCTGCCTGGCCCGCTCGATATTACCCTGGCCAATGTAGGCGGTAGATAGCTGAACATAGTTTTCAACAGCTTTCTGACGATCCGCCTCCCGGGTGAAACGGCTGTCTGTTGTGGTGACGCACCCGGTGATAAAAAGAGCGACCAGCAAGGGCACTACAGCAGTAAAACATCCACTCACCGATTTCATAGCCACAGAATGCGTTCCTCGCAGATTAAACGTTGTAGGTGTCCGCTCAGGGATTCACCTGCTGAACATTAATATATCGCTGACTCCTGCGAGTACGATCTTCAACCTTGCCGACCAACTGGCCACAGGCAGCGTCAATATCATCGCCCCGGGTCGTTCTGATAGTTGCGATATAACCGGCCTCATTCAGCACAGCCTGAAAACGTCGGGTAGCATTCATGCTTGGCCGGCGGAAATCACTTTCAGGGAAAGGATTAAAAGGAATAAGATTGATTTTACAGGGAAGATCCCGCAGCAGTTCCGCAAGTTCTCTGGCGTGCTCAGGCTTGTCATTCATCCCTTCGATGACCGTGTATTCAATGGTCGCCTTTCGCTTTTCCGGCAAGCGGCTGAAATACCGGCGCGTTGCCGCCAGAAGTTCCGCTATCGGGTACTTCTTGTTGAGCGGAACCAGCTTGTTCCTTAACTCATCATTGGGGGCATGCAGCGAAATGGCCAGTGAAACATCCGTAACTTCTGCCAGCCGGTCGATCCCCGGCACAACCCCGGATGTACTCAGGGTAACCCTGCGTTTGGAGATGCCGTAAGCGAGGTCTTCCATCATCAGATTCATGGCATCTACCACATTGTCGAAGTTCAGCAGAGGTTCACCCATGCCCATCATGACAACGTTGGTAATTGGCCTGTCCGGCCCCGGCTCAAAAGGCATGAATGCCTTACGCGCCACCCATACCTGGCCAATAATCTCGGCAGCCGTGAGGTTTCGGTTAAAACCCCGTTTCCCGGTAGAACAAAAGGTGCAGTCAAGGCTGCAGCCAATTTGCGAGGATACGCACAAGGTTCCGCGCTCGCCGTCCGGGATCAGCACAGTTTCGACACTGTTGCCATTATCCATGCGCATGACCCACTTGCGAGTGCCGTCTTTTGACGTTTCGTCATAGACAACTTCCGGGCCGCGAATTTCAGCTACTTCCTTGAGCCTATCCCGCAGGGATTTGCTCACATTGGTCATTTGATCAAAGTCATCCACGCCACGCTGGTGCATCCACTGCAGTATCTGAGTAGCACGAAAACGCTTTTCCCCCAGAGAATCAAAGAAAGCCTCAAGCTTGTCTTTCGGCATCCCCAGCAGGTTGGTTTTCTCAGCGGCCGCTGTCATTTTATAACCTCAATCAGATAACCAATGCGGAGACTGCCGGCGGCAGTCCCCGACCAACAGAATCAACCGCGCGGGCAGATTTCGTTGTCATTGAAAAAATAGGCGATTTCACGCTCAGCTGAAGCAGCAGAGTCAGAACCATGAACCGCGTTCGCATCGATAGATGAAGCGAAATCAGCGCGGATTGTGCCGGCTTCAGCTTCCTTGGGGTTGGTAGCACCCATCAGGTCACGGTTTTTCAGGATGGCGCCTTCGCCTTCCAGAACCTGAACAACAACCGGGCCGGACGTCATAAATGCAACCAGGTCATTAAAGAACGGACGCTCTTTGTGCTCGGCATAGAAACCTTCAGCCTGCTCCTGAGTAAGGTGCATCATGCGTGAGGCAACAATGTTCAGGCCGGCTTTCTCAAAACGGCTGTAGATCTCACCGATCACATTTTTTGCAACTGCATCAGGCTTGATAATGGAAAGCGTGCGCTCGTTAGCCATGGTACTTCTCCTTTAAGGTTCAGGTTATAGAATTCGGGTAAATTTCAGGCCTGCGATTATACGCAGTCGAAGGCCCACTGCCTACCGCACTGCACGAAGACGGGTAACAACATCAACAATTTGCGCACTGGCGAAGGCTATTTCTTCTGCTGTTGTGAAACGCCCCATGGAAAACCGCAAGGCACGATGCGCCAACTCATCGCTCAGCCCGATACCACGGAGCACAAAAGAAGGCTCAACTGCGGCTGAAGCGCATGCAGAACCAGAGGAAACAGCCAGATCCCGCAACCCAAGCATCAGCGACTCTGCGTCTACGCCTTCAAACGACAGGTTAATGATCCCCGGCACACGACAGGCGTCAGAACCGTTAAGGGTCACACCAGGCAAGCCTTTCAGTCCACCCAGAAACGCTGTACGCAAACACTCAAGATGCTGCACATCGTCATCAAGGCAGGCTTCCGCCATGGCAAAGGCCTTACCCATACCGACAATCTGGTGTGTTGGCAGAGTTCCGGAACGCATACCGCGCTCATGGCCACCGCCATGAATCTGAGCCTCTATCCGTACATCGGGCGAGCGCCTCACATAGAGTGCGCCGACACCTTTGGGGCCATATACCTTGTGCCCTGAAAGAGACAACAGATCAACCGGCATGGCAGTCACATCAACAGGTAGCTTGCCAGCCGCCTGGGCTGCATCCACGTGAAACATCACGCCACGACTCCGGAGTTCCGAGCCAATGGCTGCTATATCAGTCACGCAACCCAACTCGTTATTTACAAGCATCAGACTCACCAGAACCGTTTCGGGCCTGAGCGCATCAAACACCTGGTCGGGCTGTATGCGACCATCGCTGCCGGGACTTAGCCAGGTAACATCGACACCCCTGGATTCCAGCCACTTGCAGGTATCTACTACCGCCTTGTGCTCAATAGCCGAAGTTATAACGTGCGCATTGTCACGCCCGGCAACAGCCCCCTTGATCGCAAGGTTATCGGATTCTGTTGCGCCGGAGGTCCAGACAATTTCCCGCGGGTCTGCGTGAATAAGGCTCGCCACCTGGCCCCGGGCCGATTCTACGGCGGCTTCCGCCTGCCAGCCGAACCCGTGGGTGCGCGAGGCAGGGTTGCCAAACAGTCCATCGGGAGTCAGGTATTTGATCATTTCATCAGCGACTGCGGGGTCAACGGGTGTCGTTGCCGCGTAATCGAGGTATACGGGCTTTTTCATAAAATACAGAGACTTGATTCAGGCGGGCGCCTGATCGTTCAGACGCTCGGTATTAATAGTGTCAGAATCACCATCTATCTGACGGCGGTTCTGCCGGTCCGCAACCAGGCGGATTTCATGTCGCTCCATCAGATCTCCGAGACTGATCTCACTGAGAAACTGATGAATCTGATCACTCAGATCAGACCAAAGGTGATGAGTCAGACATTTTTCGCCATTCTGGCAGTCACCTTTATTTCCACACCGCGTGGTATCCAGGGATTCACTCACAGCATCAACAACGTCCGCAATATAAATGTCAGACGCGCCACGGTTGAGGCGGTAACCTCCCCCGGGGCCACGGATACTGGTCACCAACTGACGACGGCGAAGGCGAGAGAAAAGCTGTTCCAGATAGGAAAGTGAAATTTCCTGACGGACTGATATATCCGCAAGAGTCACCGGCCCCTGCCCCCCGTGAAGGGCAAGATCCAGCATTGCCGTAACGGCGTAGCGGCCTTTTGTAGTCAACTTCATGGCATCAGCCCCATCATGGGATTGAATCTCGATATCGGGTACCGAGTATGAATTGACCTAGTATTTCAGTCAAGTATTCAGCTCCGCTCTTCCTTATCCTCCCGGTCATCACGCACACAATCAAAATCCTGTTCATCCAGAACCGGCAATTCTCCATTCTGGTATTCGCTATTCACTTTGCGAAGGGCCTTGCACATGATCTCGATCCGATCATCCACGGCATGCATATGGTCCAGCAGCGCCCGTACTGAGCGAGCTACCGGATCCGGCATTTCTTCCGTCACGCCATAGGCATCGAACCCCATGCGCTCTTCCATGATCTTGCGACGGACATCATCTTCCGCCTTCTGTTTAACGATAACCCGACCGGGAATTCCCACAACTGTCGCTCCGGCCGGAACCGCCTTGGTCACCACGGAATTCGACCCGATCTTGGCACCCTCACCCACTTCAAAAGGTCCCAGGATTTTTGCACCGGCGCCAACAACAACGCCGTCGCCTATTGTGGGGTGGCGCTTACCCTTGTTCCAGCTCGTTCCTCCCAGAGTAACTCCCTGGTAAAGGGTAACATCGTCCCCGATAACCGTTGTCTCACCAATAACCACACCCATACCGTGGTCAATAAAAAATCGCCGGCCGATCGTTGCGCCTGGGTGTATCTCTATACCGGTAAACCAACGTGCCAGCGTGGAAATCGTACGCGCCAGCCATTTGAGTCCTGCATTCCACAGCCAGTGAGAAACACGATGTATCAGCAGAGCGTGAAGCCCCGGATAGTTAGTGAGCACCTCAAACGTGTTTCTGGCAGCCGGGTCCCGGTGAAAAACACTTTTTACATCTTCACGCAAACGTCTAAACATGGCCTTCATCCTGTCCGGTCGACTCAGTGCCGGCCTTGGTCCGTTTCGTATCGCCCGACACCCCCGCGGCTTTTTGTACCGCACTCAGAATGCCCCGGAGAATATTGATTTCCATCTGGTCAAGCTTTGCCCGCTGGAACAACCTGCGCAAACGGGACATCAGCTGCCTGGGATTATCACGACGATGAAAGTCCACATCGTGCAACGTCTGTTCAAGGTGACCGAAAAAGCCTTCAACATCGCCGACTTTGGCGGGAGGAACATCCCAGCCTTCATCGCCGGGCGCCATCATCGGCTTTAAATAGGGGCTACCTTCACCCCCTTCAAGGTTGCGCAGAAAAAGCATACGCAATTCATAACACATAATCTGAACAGCCATGGCCAGATTAAGCGAGCTGTATTCGGGGTTGGACGGAATATGAATATGGTAGTGACAACGCTGTAGTTCGTCGTTGCTAAGCCCGTGATTCTCCCGGCCAAATACCAGTGCTACCGGCCCTGCCTGGCAGCTTTCTGCGGCAATGGCAGCAGCTTCCGGAGGCGGCACAACCGGCCAGGGTATCTTGCGGCCCCGCGCGCTGGTACCCATCACAACCACACAGTCTCCCAGCGCCTCATCCAGTGTCGCTACAACCTGCGCCCGGTCGAGTATATCGGATGCTCCGGCCGCACGTGCGTATGAAGCTTCATCAGGAAACGAATTCGGATTAACCAGCCAGAGATTGGCAAGGCCCATATTTTTCATGGCCCGGGCTACGGCACCAATATTGCCTGAGTGAGAAGTCTCAACAAGGACAATCCGGATCTGATCCTGATACGCGTCCGGCCCTTCCAGTGGCGGAGATGGTTTGTGCATTGGCTGCAGGCCCAAAGTTAAAATTTAAGGGCGGCAATGATATCAGAAAGCACTTACTTTCTGCGCCCCCGAAATCCCCTTATCCGTGCTATTGCTGAGTCAAAAAGCATACAAGAGCGGTGTTCTTTTGCTATCATACCCGCCCTTCACACACCCGGATAACGAACACTCAGATGGAACCAGCTATCAAAATGGCCCTGCGCGTTGCGCGTCAAGGGTCGGATTACCTGAAAGCCCACTTCGAGCGCCAGGAGCCTACCGGAAAGGACGACAGTGAACGTCGCATCCAGTTGGACCGGGTAGAGCAATCCATTTATGACAATTTTGCCGAGCAACTCGGAAAGTCATATAA
Organism: Marinobacter sp. ANT_B65; assembly: GCF_002407605.1. NCBI lineage: Bacteria > Pseudomonadati > Pseudomonadota > Gammaproteobacteria > Pseudomonadales > Marinobacteraceae > Marinobacter > Marinobacter sp. ANT_B65. The sequence goes on from NZ_NXGV01000001.1 coordinate 1,945,893, forward strand.
AGATCACACGATTGCGCCACTGAACGAGGCCGACGCCGGTGCCAGCGATAAAAGCTGGCATATTTTCCCGGTTATGGGCCGCGAGAACTTTCTCAGGGGCATTCCCGAGTTTGCTCTTGCTCTGGCGCAAAAGAAAAATAACCGTACCGAGAGCCTGCTTCTCGTAAACCCGGTTACAGGCGAAGAATATTCTGCCAGCCGTGGACACGGTGCTGCGCTGAACAGCCGCAGAATTCGCACATCAGAAGTCCGGCACGCTGAAAAAGCGGCCTTCGCAACCAACCTCCTGGATCAGGCACGCAAGAGCGAAAATCCGCTTCTGTGGGGAGAGATGGCTGCCGTAGTGGCTCAGAACTCTTCCATGTTCCGTACATCCGGCTGCGTGGTTCTGGATATCGCCCGCGTTTCCGCTGGCCTTCTGGACGCGGCCGTTATCTTCCGGCCGGAAACCGCAGACCTGGATCTTGGCGTAACGCTGGCCATGGAGTCAGGCGCCCTCACCGGCGACTTCTCAGGCAACCCGTCGATAGGCAACGCCCGTCAGCTGGTCGTTGCAAACCCGAAGCTGTTCCGGGAAGTCCTGAAAATACTGCAACCGTTCCGTGGCCGTATTCCTGGCTAGACTGGACACCGGCCCCTGGAGTTAAAATCAGGTTCCGGACACAAAAAAACCGCCACTTTTCAGTAGGCGGTTTTTTTGTGTCCGGGAATCAACTCCTGCATTGAATTACATGCGATTGAGCCATTCCGGTGGCTGCTCTTCTTCACCATCCTCGCCTGTGCCTTCCTTCGCAGGAACCATAAGATCCTCCCGGGAAACGCCCATCACCATCAGGAGATTAGCGGACACATAAATGGATGAGTAGGTACCCACAACCACACCGATTATCAACGCAAGAGCGAAGTTGTTGATAGCCTCACCACCAAAGAAGTACAGAGCCAGCAGAACCACCAATGTGGTACCCGACGTATTTATGGTCCGGGCAATGGTCTGATGAATGGACTCATTAATGATATCCCAGGATTCGCCCACACGCATTTTGCGGAAATTTTCGCGAATGCGGTCAGCCACAACAATAGTGTCGTTCAGGGAATAGCCAATGATAGCGAGCAGTGCGGCAAGAACCGTCAGGTCGAAGGTCCACTGGAACAGCGCGAAAAGCCCGAGAACAATAATAACGTCGTGTGCCAGAGGCACAACGGACGCAATACCGAACTTGAACTGAAACCGCATACCCACGTAGATGAGCACAACCACAAGCGCAAGCAAGAGCCCGAGACCACTCTCTTCCTTCAGCTCATCACCAACCTGTGAGCCAACGAACTCTGAACTTATCAGCTCCAGCTTGTCACCGCCGGCCTCCAGCGTACGGGTCACTTCTCCTGCAAGCTGGTCGTTACCCGACTCAGACAGACGTACAAGCACGATCGTATCCGCACCAAAGTTCTGCACCACAAACTGATCATATCCGGCTTCAGTAAGCGTGGAGCGCACCTGATCCAACTGCGGCGCCTCTGCATACTCAAGCTCAACCGATGTACCACCGGTAAAGTCCATGCCAAGATTAAGACCACGAACTCCCAGAAGCACAATAGACGCGACCACCAAGGCAATGGAGATTACGGAAGCAAGCTTCCGGAACCCCATAAAATCAAACGGTTTCTTCTGATCATCAGACATTGGTGAGCTTTCCTCCGATCGACAGTTTCTCGACCCTGCGGCCGCCATAAAACATATTGACGACACTCCGACTAACCATCAGCCCGGAGAACATAGACGTCAGAATCCCGATACACAGTGTTACCGCGAAGCCTTTCACCGGGCCGGAGCCCATTGCGAAGAGAATGATGGCCACGAGCAAGGTAGTTATATTGGCATCGAAGATCGACACAAACGCACGGGAATAACCAGCATTAATAGCAAGCTGTGGCGATACGCCCGATTTAAGCTCCTCTTTGATACGCTCAAATATCAGCACGTTAGCATCCACCGCCATACCAACAGTGAGCACTATGCCGGCAATACCGGGCAGCGTCAGAGTGGCAGAAAGAATAGACATGCAGGCTATGAGAAGCATCAGGTTGATAGTCAGAGCGATATTCGCCACAACTCCGAACCCGCGGTAATAAACCAGCATATAAAGCAGAACAAGAATAAACCCGAGCGCCACCGACATCATGCCCGCATCAATATTCTTCTGCCCCAGGCTTGGCCCGATGGTGCGCTCCTGTACAAAGTACATAGGTGCAGCCAGAGCTCCGGCACGCAACAGCAGGGCCAGCTCCGCAGCTTCAGGAATGGAATCAAGACCAGTGATACGGAAACTGCTTCCCAGAGCAGACTGAACCGTAGCAAGACTGATAATGCCTTTTTCCACAACCCTCTTCTCTGTATCCACAGGTTCACCGTTCACCATTCTGGTTTCGGTTTCGGTGCGGAACTCGATAAACAGAACAGCCATGCGTCGACCGATCGCACTACGCGTAGCGCGGTTCATCAGGTCACCACCCACAGAATCCATGGTGATACTCACCTGGGGCTGACCATTTTCGTCGAATGCCTGCTGCGCATTGGCTACATTATTACCTGTAGCAATCACATCACGCTCAAGACGGGCTGTACGCAGCTCTTCATCACGGAAGCTGAACTGCTCGGTATCACTTGCCGAAGCATCCTGGCGGGCTTCCATACGAAATTCGAGGTTCGCCGTGGCACCAAGAACCCGCTTGGCCTGCGCGGTATCCTGAACACCCGGAAGCTCTACAATAATCCGGTCAGCACCTTGCTGCTGAACCAGCGGTTCCGCAACACCGAGTTCATTCACCCGATTCCTGATAGTGGTCAGATTCTGCTCAAGGGCATACTTACGAATGGCATCAACTTCGGCTTCAGACAGGGTGAGAACAATCTGGAACTCACCACCACTGGTTCTTTCGTCCAGCAAAAACTCGTTGTACTGGCGCTTGATAAGGCCGAAAGCCTCAGCACGGGACTCCTCATCACGGAAGCTCAGGACGATATCCCGGCTACCATCCACATCACCACCACGGTAGCGGATGCGTTCGTCGCGGAGCTCCCGCTTGATCTGCCCCGAAACCGCTTCGAGTCTCTGGCCAACAGCCGTATCCATATCCACTTCCAGCAGGAAGTGAACACCACCGCGTAAATCGAGACCAAGCTTCATTGGTCCTGCGCCCACACTCCTCAACCATGCCGGTGTAGAGGCTGCCATATTAAGGGCGACGAGATAGTCTCTGCCAAGAGCAGCCTGGACAGCAGGACGTGCACGTAACTGGTCATCGGAACTGTTTAGCCGGATAAGGGCATCCCGATCCTCAAGCGTACTGCTTTTTATCTCTATGCCATCCGACTCCAGAGCTTTAATGGCTCTTTCGAGTACAGCAGAATCAACTTCAGTGCTGCTACGGGCACCAGTGATCTGCACAGCGTAATCATCAGGAAACAGGTTGGGCAAAGCGTAGATGAACCCGATCACGATCGCGACCAGGATAATCAGATTTTTCCAAAGCGGATACTTGTTCAGCATGGGATCCCTTATAGCCCGCCCGGAGGCAGGGCTTGGTGTTTCAGCCTGGAAGGTTCAGGCCGGCGGGTATCAGGGCCGGCCAGAGAGTCCTTGCTCAGATATCTTTGAGCGTACCTTTCGGCAGTGCGGCGGCAACAGCTACTTTTTGTATCTTTACTTCAACATTGTCAGCAATTTCAACAACGATGAAATCATCAGATACTTTTGTGATCTTTCCGACAATACCACCGGAGGTAACCACTTCATCACCCTTGTTAAGGCCGGACATCAGAGACTTGTGCTCTTTTGCACGCTTGGACTGCGGACGCCAGATCAGGAAGTAGAAAATCAGAATAAAGCCGGCGAAAAAGATCACCTGGCCCATAACACCCATACCACCGGCAGCTCCTGCATCCTGAGCCATTGCCAGTGCAGGCATCATCGCCATAAGGCCGGCCAAAAACAACTTGACTGATTTCATTAAAACTCTCCGTTGATTAGTAAAAATAGTTACCCGTTGCTCATAACCGGCGCTGTCTCGCCGCGCAGAGCATAGAAGGTATTTATAAAGTCCGACAATGTACCTGCTTCAATGGCCCCGCGCAATCCAGCCATCAGGTTCTGATAGTAGCGAAGGTTATGAATAGTATTCAGCTGGGAACCCAGCATTTCTCCACATTTATCCAGATGATGCAGATAACTTCTCGAAAAATTCTTGCATGTGTAACAGTCACACCGGTCATCCAGTGGCGAGGTATCGTGTCGATTCTTCGCATTGCGGATTTTTACAGTACCAGTAGACGTGAACAGGTAGCCATTGCGGGCATTTCTTGTGGGCATTACACAGTCGAACATATCGACTCCCCGACGCACCCCTTCAACAAGATCTTCAGGCCGCCCTACCCCCATCAGATAGCGGGGCTTATCCGCAGGCATCTTCGGAGGCAGGTGGTCGAGGATGCGGATCATATCTTCCTTCGGCTCACCAACAGAAAGACCACCGATAGCGTAACCGTCAAACCCGATATCGGTCAGACCGTCCAGAGAGCGATCCCTCAAGGATTCATACATTCCACCCTGAACAATACCAAACAGAGCTGCCGGATTACCTTCATGGGCGTCCTTGCTGCGCTTCGCCCAGCGCAAAGACAGCTCCATCGACTCCTTCGCCTGCTTCTCTGTTGCCGGATACGGCGTGCACTCATCAAAAATCATCACGATGTCGGAACCCAGATCACGCTGAACCTGAATCGCTATTTCTGGAGACAACTTAACCGGCGAACCGTCTATCGGAGAGCGGAACGTCACCTCCTTCTCGGTTATCTTGCGCATTTCGCCAAGACTGAACACCTGAAAACCGCCCGAGTCTGTGAGGATCGGCCCCTTCCATTGTGTAAAGTCGTGAAGATCACCGTGAGCTTTGATTACCTCGGTACCAGGGCGCAACATAAGGTGAAATGTGTTGCCGAGAATGATCTCAGCGCCGATCTCATGGATATCGCGAGGCAACATCCCCTTAACTGTCCCGTAGGTGCCTACAGGCATGAACGCGGGGGTTTCGACCGTACCTCGTGGAAAAGTCAGCCTGCCGCGTCGGGCCAGACCATCTTCTCCCAGTTTTTCAAAGGACATGAAACAGGACTGGCTCACGACTTGTCTCCGCTATTAAGTGGTAATGGGCTGCCTGCGTTTGCAGACTCATCGGGGGCGCCAAGTAACATCCCCCGGCTTGGTTCCTGCCCGGTTATAAACATGGCATCGCCATAACTGAAAAACCGGTACTCTTCGCGGATCGCATCGCGATATGCCTGCATCACATGTTCATAGCCTGCGAAAGCGCTGACCAGCATAATCAGCGTGGACTCGGGCAAATGAAAATTGGTGACCAGCGCATCGACTGTCTGAAACCGGTAGCCCGGATGAATAAAAATATCCGTCTCGCCCCGGAAAGGACGCAGACGACCACCCCGACTCGCAGATTCGAGAGACCGCACTGAAGTGGTACCTACAGCAACCACACGGCCGCCACGGGCGCGAGCACGGTTAACAGCTTCCACCGCCTCTTCGGGCACATGCACTATTTCACTGTGCATGACATGTTCGTCCAGGCGCTCTACACGTACTGGCTGGAACGTGCCCGCGCCTACATGCAGCGTAACAAATGTACTTTCCACGCCCCGTGCCTTAAGGGTCTCCAGCATAGCCTCATCAAAATGCAGGCCGGCCGTGGGCGCCGCAACAGCCCCGGCTTCCTTCGCGTAGACAGTCTGATAACGCTCACGATCCGCAGACTCATCAGGGCGGTCAACATAAGGCGGAAGGGGCATATGCCCGATACGTTCCAGCATGTCGAGTACCGGCTCACCGGCCTCGCTCTCCAGATGAAACAGCGCATCACTCCGCCCCGTCATATGCAGGCGGGTACCATCCTCAAGAATGACTTTCTGGCCTGCCTTGAGCGCCTTGGACGCACGAACGTGAGCAACAAGGCTATGCTCGCCAGTCACTCTCTCAACCAACACCTCGACCTGACCGCCAGTTTCTTTCTTTCCAAACAGGCGGGCGGGTATAACACGGGTATTGTTGAAAACAAGCAAGTCGCCAGGTTGCAGCAGATCAGGAAGGTCAGTAAAACAACGGTGGGCAATATCGCCACCATTGCCTTTCAGGCACAACAAACGGGAAGCACTACGCTCCCTTAGCGGGTACCGGGCGATGAGTTCGTCCGGGAGATCAAAATGAAAATCGGAGACGTTCATGGGCCGGGCTGTTCAAGACGCCGCAATATGCGACTTTAATATGGTAGCGGCGGGCGGACTCGAACCGCCACTCCGGTTAAGGAAACGGATTTTGAATCCGTCGTGTCTACCAATTTCACCACGCCGCCAATAAAGAGAGAGGGGGATTATACTTAGCCTGATCGTGAAAGCAATACACAGAGGCCCTGAGTTTTCCCAAAGGCCCCTGATTTTATAACCGATCGAATAACGATAGCTGAGAAACCTGGGCGAACGACAGTTGAGCAGCCTCTAGTACAAAACTCTGAAAGCTGAGATTGCTGATGGCTTCTGCGTAATCCACATCCTGTAACTGTGAGCGGATTTCGCTGGTATACAGCGATGAATCAGCAAGAAAATCCCTGGTAGAGTCCACAGCATTCATCCTGCCACCGACTTCTGTCTGCTTGAGCAATATGCTCTCCTGGGCATTATCCAGGTTAACCAGAGACTGCGCGATCAAGTCATTATAGGCCGCAAGCCCTTCCGGAGTGCCCTTATCCAGGGAACTGAGCCCGGAAATCAGGTTTTCTATAGTGCCGAATACCGATTGCCGCTCGTTGATCTTCAGCGTGAATGAATCCCCGGCTCCCGGCGTTATATCTGAAATAGTCGCCTCAACCCCGGCCACCACGAACGGCTCACCGCTCTCATAAACAGCCGGACTTACGGCTAGCGCATTGCCCTGAGTGTCCTGAGCCTGAATATTACCGGCACCATCTACAGTGATCGTAATATCATCGGGGAAGCTGCCACTGTAGGCTGCATTGAGGTCAGCCTCATTGACGACTGAAACACCGGAGATAAACCCACCGGAAACATTGTTGGTGTACTCCCCGGTGGCCGCTGCCGGAATATTCACAAAAATCCCTTTACCGTTGTCACTGATCGGTACAGTGACCCCATCATCAATCTCGAGAACTCTCTGACCCTCGTCCCCCATATAGACATACTGACCTTCATCATTCTGCTGAAAAGCCTGCACAGAGCCCTGAAAACCACTGAAAATATACTCGCCAGAGGCATCCCGGGTATTACCGATATTGGCGAGCTGGCCCAGCCTTTCTTCTATTTCCGAGGAGATCGAGATACGGTCGTTGACAGACAAGGCCGCGTTCCCGGCCTGAACAGTAAGCTCACGAATTCTCTGAAGGACGTCTATAGAACTTGCCAGAGCGTTCTCTTCCTGGCTGAGCCTGTTGTCGGCGAGATCCACATTGCGCTCATAGGTGCTGATCCGGGTAAGCTCCTGATCAAGCTTCAGAATGCGGGCAGCAGCCACAGGATCATCCGAGGGTTTATTCACCCGCTTACCCGTGGATATCTGTTCCTGCGTACTGGCCAGATTACTGTTCAGGTCCTGCAAACGGCTGATACCATTAGCAAATATCTGTTGTGATGAAATCCTGATCATGTCACATCACCTCATCTGTTACCGGAAAGTCTGCAACAGCGTGTCAAACAAATCCTGGGCTACTGAAATCACCTGCGCCGAGGCATTATAGGCAGCCTGATACTGAATCAGCCTGCCGGCTTCTTCATCAAGGTTTACCCCTGAAACCGACTGCTGGGCAGCGGTTGACTGTTCCAGCAGGGTCTGGCTCGCATCCAGATCAAACTGGCTCTGGCGGGTTTTTACACCTATGTCTTCCACCAGACCGGCATAACCTTCCGTGAAACTCTGGCTATTGCCATTCATGGTATTCGCAGTACCCAGAGCGGCCAGAAGCTCAGCATTCCGGTTATCCGACACCCCATTGCTGTTATAGGCAATCTCAAAGGTGTCGCCGGTTGCGGGAGTACCGGTCAGTTTGAACTGGAACCCCTGGTAGTCATCACCCGCCGCCGGGTCGTCACTGAACACCGTATTGATTTTTCCGGCTTCATAAGGCTGGTTTGCTGAACCCACTGTCGCGTTCGCCGGCGGTGGGCCGGTGACGGTAAAGGTCATACCTGTCGGGCCGCCCGAAGCAAACGAGATAGTCAAAGGCCCGTTAGCCAGTTCTCCGGAAGTCTGAAAACCCGGCAGCAAAGAACCCGTGAACGGGCTGCGCACATTCAGCATGGTTCCCTGGTCAATTTCGGCCGTACCAATATTCTGATCACCTGAGGTAGCTCGTATCGGACTGGCAAAGGCCAGATCTTCTTCGCGGCTCACCTGCAGGGTCATCGATTCGGCAGCATTGCGGCTGGGCTGAATCAGATACGAGTCTCCGGCGTTAAAGGTTCCGCCTTCAACGCGGATATTGAACCCGGGCATGGTTATCTCGGACTGCACAGGATCTGGCAGCCGGCCCTGATTCACAATCTCCCCGGAGGCCTCATCAATAAGCTCAAAGCTACTCCCGTCACCGGTGAACTGAAGCCTCCAGCTTCCGGCCGGCAACTCACTGCTATCCGTAATTTCTACCGCCAGCTGACCATCCCTCGGCAACTGGTTATCGGCGCTGGCTACCACCCGGCCTCTCTGCAGAGCAAGATCGTTCACGTCATTAAAGAATAACCCGCCAAGATCACCCTCAAGGTCCATACCGATTTCATGCTGATGGTTAACACTGTCAGCAACCGCGATTGCAATCCTTCCCAACTCATCAAACGCAGGCTGGAGAGCCTCATTTTCAAACCGCTTAAGCCCCCCAAGTGTGCCGCCAGTAATCTGTTCATCCACGTTAGTGACGCGGCCACCGGTAGTTAATGTGAACTCCAGGCTCGTGGGATCTTCAGCACTGTCCTGGGTGCCCAGCTGAGACGCCTGATCTCCTATTACCAGTGACAATCCGTTGGAAAGCGAAACATTAACCTGACTCCCCTCAGCCTCAGTCACTCGTATGCTTACGAGTTCAGCAAGCTGACGCAATTTTTCATCGCGCTGATCCAGCAGCTCATTCGGCATCTGGCCCTGAGCCAGCCCCGGAGATTCAGAGATTGCAAGGTTCAGACCGGCAATACTATTCAACAGAGCATTGGCATCGCCGACACCCTGCTGCATCTGAGTCTTCACCGACTCGCGCTGCTGAATTAACTCCTCACTCAGCGCCTGGAAACGGTTTACTACCTGCTCCGCCTCACTCAGCACCAACTGGCGCTGCGGCAACGAAGCAGGATCTTCTGCAGCATTCTGCAGACTGGCAAAAAAATTATTTAACGCATTATTCAACCCGGTGGTCTCACCACCCAGCAAGTTGTCCAGACGACTCAGTTCAGCATTCAGGGCTTCCTGCTCGCCAGACAGGGTACTGTCTTCACGCACCTGCTGTGCAAGGAACTCATCCGCCAGCCTGCGGACATCCACTACACTTACGCCGTTGCCAATCGTGCCAGCGCCAGTGCGCTGCCCCAACTGAGTTTCAAACACCACTTCCTGCCGGCTGTAGCCCGGCGTATTCGCATTCGTGATGTTGTTGCCGGTAGTATTCAGAGCACTCTGGTGGCCAATGATACCGGTCAGGCCAATTCCTATAAGTCCTGCCATAATTTTACTCCCCGGCTCCATTGCCCATCGAAAGTGTCATCAGCGAATCACGGTTCATAATCTGGTTTATCTTGTTGCCATACTGAGGATCCGTGGCATAGCCGGCTTCCTGCAGTTTTCTGGCAAATACCTCTGGCTGATCAGCACTGTCCAGCACATCCCGGTACCGGGGATTCGATTCCAGAAACTCCACATAATCCCTGAAACTGGCTTCATAATCCGGATAGGCACGGAAATCCGCACGCTCCTTCATAGCCACACCTTCACGGAATTCCGTGGTAGTAATTGTTACAGCATCGCCCTGCCAGCGACTGTCAGCCTTAATACCAAAAAGGTTATAACTGGGTTGATTGCCATCGCCCTGGATCATATGCCGCCCCCAGCCTGTTTCCAGCGCCGCCTGGGCAACCATCAGTTTGGGGTCAATGCCCGTATCTGCAGATATACTCTCGGCAAAAGGCAACAGGGTGCGGACAAAATGCTCTGGGGAATCAAACTGATCAGGTAATACAGAGATATCATCAACCGGCGTCAAAGGCGCTGCATCAGCGACCTCAGCGACTTCTCCAACCCGCTCCGGTAGCCGGGGCGAGATTGCCGGTAAACTGCGCTCGTAGTCAGCCAGTGAGGCTTTGTGGGATGCGAGAGGAGCGCCCTGCTTATTGACGCCCGGAATATCCTCACCCAACTGCCGGACCAGAGCATCAGCAAGTCCGGTTCCCTGCCCGCCAGCCATGGTAAGACTCATCTGGCTGTCAAACATATCGCGGTAGAATTCTGACTGGCCGCCGTTCAGGTAATTACCTTCCGAGAAGACATCCCCCGCCTTACGCATAGACTTCAGCATTTCAGACAGAAAGATACTTTCAAACTGACGTGCGACTTCCTCAAGTGCCGTCTGCTTGTCTTCCCGGGCTCCGGCTTTCAGTGCATTCAGCCCGCTGAAATCTGTATATACCCTGGCCTGCTGAAGCTGATAGTCCTGCATCATGTCACCTAGATAACTATAAGCTCGGCGCGCAGAGCACCAGCCTGTTTAAGTGCTTCCAGTACTGCCATGACATCGCCGGGGGCAGCACCGACCTGATTCACGGCCTGAACAATTTCGTTTAGCGTAACCGCCGGTCCGAACTTGAACATGCGGGCCGGATCTTCGGTAACGGCAATCTGGGAATCCTGTTCAATCTCGGTAGTACCACCAGAAAACGGATTTGGCTGCTGTACTTCCGGGTTTTCCTGAATGGTTACTGTAAGGTTGCCGTGGGTTACGGCCGCCGGGCTTACCTTAACGTTCTGCCCTACGACAATGGTCCCGGTGCGACTGTTGATCACGACCTTCGCGGCCTCTTCTGCGGGTGTAACCTCAAGATTCTCCAGGATGGAAAGAAAGCTGACCCGCTGCGAAGGATCACGGGGTGCCCGCACCGAAATCGACGTTGCATCATGGGCATAGGCCATATCAGGCCCAAGGTATTCATTAACTACTTCCACCACACGCCGGGCGGTTGTGAAATCCGGGCGCATCAGGTGAAAGGTAATCGTGTCGCCACGGGTAAAGGGGGAGGCAATCTCCCGCTCAATGGTGGCGCCATTCGGAATACGGCCAACACTGGGAACGTTCACAGTAATACGTGAACCGTCCAGCCCCTCGGCACCAAACCCGCCAACAACAAGACTGCCCTGTGCCATAGCGTAAACGTTACCGTCGGCACCTTTAAGCGGTGCCATAAGCAATGTGCCACCCCGCAAGCTGTCCGAGTTACCAATAGACGAGACGGTGATATCTATTTCCTGGCCAGCTTTGGCAAACGGAGGCAGATTTGCACTCACGGTAACAGCTGCCACATTGGCCAGTTTCGGGTCCACGCCATCCGGCAAAGTAATGCCGAACTGGTTCATCATGTTGCGAAACGTCTGATTGGTAAAAGGTGCCTTGTCGCCCGTGCCATCCAGACCCACTACCAGTCCATAGCCCACAAGCTGGTTGTTACGGACACCTTTGATCCGCGCAAGATCCTTCAGGCGATCCGCCATCACAGGTGCTGCCATTACGGCAAGCATCAGCGAGAGAACTACGCACCGGCGTATAGTCATAGGGGCCACCACTCGCTGTTGAAGAACCGGGCCAGCCAGCCCATTTGATTTGCCTGATCAAAATCACCCGTGCCACCGTATGCAATGCGGGCATCAGCAATACGGCTTGAATCCACCATATTGCCCGGATCAATATCCTGTGGACGAACCAGGCCGGTAAGACGCACATACTCATCGCCGTTGGTCAACGACAACCATTTCTCGCCGCGGACTCTCAGCACGCCATTTGGCAAGACCTCGATAACCGTGACCGTAATGCTGCCAGCAAGACTGTTGCTCTGGTCAGCTTCAGCTTTGCCGCTGAAATCCCGTTCACTCGTTAACGAGGTCGCAATACCAAAACTGCTTTTGCCCAGAATAGTGGGCTCTGGCAAAGTCAATTCGTTGTCCTTGGTGATGCTGGACTCTGCGTTTTTGCTCGCCCGGGTGGACTCGTTGAGCGTAACCGTCAGCACGTCACCAATATTCAGGGCTATGGTGTCCCCATAAAAATTGTAATTGCGGGAGCTCTGGTAGATAGCTCCGGACTCCGCGTCACGCTGCATCATTGCCTGAGCACGCACAGGTGCGTATGCGGGATCGTTGGGCTCAGCCCGAGGCCGGCTCATGGCCGTACATCCCTGCAACAGGATAAGTAACCAAACCAGCAGAAGGGATCCTGCAGATCTGGCAAACCAGGTTGATGTCGTTGATTTCATGAGCTCGTTCCCCACCGGTTTCACCTATTGCTTCGCGCTGTTTTTATCAAACTCGCCGAATTTCAAAATGTTAGCCAATGTTGTTAGTAATGAACTGGAGCATTTCATCGGTTGTGGCGACGACTTTGGAGTTCATCTCATAGGCACGCTGAGTGGTGATCATATTCACCAGCTCTTCAACAACTTCCACGTTGGAAGATTCCACCATGCCCTGCTCCAGTGAGCCCAGCCCCGCCAGCCCCGGCTCACCTTCAGCGGGGTCGCCGCTGGAGTTGGTTTCCTTGAACAGGTTGTTACCAATAGCCTGCAGCCCCTGGGGGTTAATAAAACTAACCAACGTGATCTGGCCCAGATTTATGGGGGCTGCCTCATCATCTGTGATGGCCGTTACCGTGCCGTCTTTACCAATGGTCACGGTTGTAGCGTTCTCAGGTACGTTGATGTTGGGCTGGAGAGCGTATCCTTCCGGTGTAACTACATCGCCGTCTGCGTTGAGCTGGAACTGGCCATCACGTGTATAGGCTGTCTGGCCATCCGGCAATTCAATCTGCAGAAAACCACGGCCATCAACCGCCAGATCGAGAGGCTGCTCAGTAATCTGGAGATTACCCTGGGTAAATTGCTTTGCAGTACCGACGACCCGCACACCCGTTCCCAACTGCAAACCCGATGGCAGCTCGGAGTTCTGCGTGTTCATGCCGCCAGGCTGCCGGTTGATCTGGTACAACAGATCCTGGAATACAGCCCGGTCCCTTTTAAAGCCTGTGGTGTTCACGTTGGCCAAATTGTTCGAGATGGTCGACATGTTGGTGTCTTGGGCGCTGAGCCCCGTTTTACTTACCCAAAGAGCCGGATGCATAGTCTTTACCCCTTGCCGGTGTCCGGGATGCGGCTAAAATTTGCCGCTTCTGGCCAGACTGGCGTTGTTTTCAACAGTTATTAAAGGTTCTGCAACAGCCGTGCCGTTGCTTCAGAATTTTCCTTCGCGGTACTCATAACCTTCACCTGCATCTCGTACTGGCGCGTTAACTGAAGGTTGGAAATCATTTCCTCAACCGCATTCACGTTGGAGCTTTCAAGAAATCCGGATGCCACACGCAAATCCGCGTCGGCTGGTTCTCCGCCACCACCTGCCAGCTCACCCTTGCGGCGAATAAAACCATCCAGACCTTTTTCCAGCTCCTCCGGCGGGGGGTTAACGAGCTTCAGTCGGTCAACTTCAACCAGCTGATCCGGAGATCCGCCCACGGGAATAATAGAGATAGTGCCGTCAGCACCAATCTGAAGATTTTCGAAGGGAGGAAGCGCTACCGGGCCACCATTGCCCAGTACCATCTCACCACTGGCCAGGCGCACCAGACCGTTGACATCAACCTGCAGGCTGCCGGAGCGGGTAAAGACCTCTTCACCAAGATTGTTCTGAATAGCCAGCCAGCCCTCGCCTTCTATGGCGACGTCCATATCCCGGCCTGTCTGCATCAGCGCTCCGGCCGTAAGATCAGTACCAGGGCGCTCGGCCATGGCGTATGCACGGGTAGGATGATGTTCCCCGAACACAGGCATACTCCGGGCCTGGGCAAAGTCTTTCTTGAAACCTGTGGTATTTACATTGGCCAGGTTATTGGCGTGGGCACGCTGGGAAAGCATATTCTGCTTCGCGCCAGACATACCGAGATAAAGTGCTTTGTCCATGGGAAAACTCCTGCCGGAATTTTGACTGTTTCCAGTCTTCCTGCAGGAGTCATGCCATATTCAGATCAAAGCCGATCAGCGGAGGTTGATAATGGTCTGAGTGACCGCATCGGAGGTTTCGATAGTTTTCGCATTCGCCTGATAATTGCGCTGGGCAATGATCAGGTTAACCAGTTCAGCAGAAAGATCCACGTTGGATTCCTCTACAGAACTTGCTTTGATACTGCCAAGGGTGCCTGTATCCGGCTGACCGATAATCGGCTGGCCTGATTCAAAGGTTTCAGCCCAGCTGGTATCTCCTATGGGTGACAGGCCATTCGTATTATTGAATGACGCCAGGGCAACCTGCCCCAGGGCTTTGGACTGGCCGTTGGTGTAGCGAGCGAACAGCACACCCTCATCGGACACATCCAGACCAGAGAGCCTGCCGGTGGTATAACCATTCTGGGTCTGATCATCAACACCAAAGGCAGCACCATACTGAGTGGTTTCACTAAGGTTAAGCACAAAGGCCGATGTAGTTGGTGGCTCCGGAACCGGCGTAACCACGGTCTCACCCGCAGCTGGTGGGCCATCGGCTCCATTGGGCTGACCATCCACATCCTTTGGAGTCCAGTCAGTCACAACTATCTCACCACTGACATCACCATTGATGGACTCAAGAGTACCGTCCTGATCAAACCTGGCGGTATAAGGAGTCGTATCAGTACCCGCAACCATCTCGCCGTCAATCTGCAGGTAAACAGACCACTCGCTCACACCCACCCCATTTCCGGGAGACGGCTCTTTAACAAAGAACTGCGTCAGCTCATGTGAGTTACCCAGGCTATCGAAGATAGACGTAGATGTGGCGTGATTGTATGTACGCTGATCCAATGGGTTAAACTCATTGGTTATACGAATGGGAGAATTATCATATTCATCCACAAAATTCGTACCTGAAGCTGCAGCCGCTGTCAGGCCGGAAATCGTCCGGTCACCTGTCACATTTACATCACCGGATACCGTCACCGGAGTGCTTACGGATTCAGCTGCCACGCCGTTGCCGTAACTGAACTCTATATCCTCACCCTGATTGTGAATCACCCTCAGCACGTCATTACCAGCGCCATCGTCCACAACCGATGCCGAAATTGCGGTATCACTGGAATTATTGATCGCATCTCTCAGCTCCAGAAGCGAAGTCGCGCCGCTGGTATCAAGCTGGAGCGGGGCATTATTGACACTGAGACTGAACGTAAAGCTACCCGCAAGCTGTGCCGCTGAAATATAACTATCTGTCAACGCCAGCGCTGCCGGGACATTGGTATCGACAATCGATGCAGTAGTGGTCGCTGAAGCGCTCAGACCGGGCGCAGCGGTGATAATATCTGAAATTTCCCGGGCGGTTGTCGCAGTGCTCAGGTCAACCGAGTAATCAGGGGTTCCGTCGGTATATGAAATATCAAATTGCTCCCCGCTGATATCGCTGAATGCCAGTGCCCCCACATCCCGCACACGGGATTCAAGCACGGTTTCGCGGGAATCCAGATTCAGATCAGACTGGAGATTTGTTGTGCGATGCGGAGCAAGGTTGGCCGTCGCAATTTCCAGATCCCCGCGGATACCGGAAAGATTTCCGTCTTCATCAGCGGTATAGCCCTGAACCCGCATAGCCTGGTTATTCACTACAAAGCCGTCTTTATCAATGTTGAACTGCCCTGCACGCGAATACTGGGTTTCGCCACCATTGCTGAGAATAAAGAAGCCGTCGCCTTCTATGGCCATATCCAGGCCGTTATCAGTAAAGCTGACATTACCCTGGCTGAACGACTGTTTTACACTCTGGACATTTACACCATCTCCGATTGGATTGGAGCCTCCGCTCAGAAAGCCACTGGCGTATAGATCACCAAACTGCACGCTACTGCCTTTAAAACCAACCGTACTGGCATTAGCGATATTATTACCAGTAACTTCCAAGTCTACCGCTGCCGCCCGCAGGCCGCTGAGCCCTATATTAAAAGCCATAATTCACCTCTGGTCTTGACACCGGTATCAATTGATTTGTTGAACATCTGACAATGCAATGGAACCCATGCCTGCCAGATTAAGGGTTACGGAGCCACCCTGCCCCAGTGAAACACTGTCGACATTTGCACTGACAAGCGTTGAAAGCTGAACACTCCCGTCAGGGTAAGATCCTTCGGCGACAATCCGGTAAGAACCGGTCGGCAAACTATTGCCGTTGCCATCCGTGCCGTCCCACCTGAACCCGAGCACACCAGCTGAGCTGCTACCCAGATCAATCTGCCGGACAAGCTCACCGCTCGAACTCTCAATAGACAAGCGCACACCACCCGTGGAAGCAGGCACTTCAATGTTGCCCGATATCTCACCCTCGGCGCCGAGAATACCGACTTCGGAAGGCGCCAGTACGGTCTTGCCGACCATCGCCGATGCCTGAAGCGCCTGAGTGGAGCGGAACTGGGTGACCACATCATCGACAGTGCTGGTAAGTGTCTGCATTTCCTCAAGCGAGCTGAACTGCGCCAGCTGGGAAATGAACTCACCGTTATCCTGGGGCTCCAGAGGATTCTGGTTCTCCAGTTGCGCCAGCATCAGTTCCATAAACTCATTCTTTCCGAGTTCATTGGTACCACTGGTCGTAGTGGACTGATCTGTGCGGTATGCGCTCAGTACATCAGAGGTTTCGGTTGTGCTAGCTATACTCATGGTCAAATCCTCGCCCCGTTACTGCTGACCAAGTGTCAGGATGCGCTGCATCATGGATTTAGCGGTGTTCATAACATCTACGTTCACCTGAAAGCTTCTTGAGGAAGACATCATGTCTGCCATTTCTTCAACTACGTTGACGTTTGGGTAGAACACATAACCGTCTTCATTGGCCGCCGGATGATGAGGTTCATAGCGCATCTGCAGCTCCGCATCACTTTCAACGATGCCCTCAACACGAACGCCTGCTCCCGCACCTTCTGAACTCTGAACACCAAAACCCTGCTGATCCGGGTTCAGCATCGCCTGCTGAATGGCTGAAAACACAGGCTTCCGCGCACGATAAGTGGTGTCAGTGCTTGAGCTCGCGGTCTCTGCGTTGGCAATATTTGAAGCGGTAGTGTTAAGCCTCAACGACTGCGCTGTCATGCCGGATCCGGCGATATCAAAAATGTTGCCCAGTGACATGGTGATTCTCCTTAGCTAATCGTGGAACCGCGGATTACTCGCCTTTCAGGGCTTTGGTCAGGCCGGTAAACTTGCTGTTAAGAAACTGGAAGCTCGCCTGATAATCCATCGCATTACGCATGAACCGGGTCTGCTCTCCCTGGGCATCAACCGTATTTCCATCAAGCGATGGCTGATTTGGTACCCGGTACAACAAATCCGAATCTCCGGCGCTTCCTGAAGCATCCATATGGCCGTCATGGGTTTTCTCCATGCCAAAGCCACTCATGCTGTCCTGGGCTTTCTGCATCATGGCCTGAAAATCCATATCCCGAGCCTTGAAGCCCGGTGTATCGGCATTCGCCATATTGTTTGCCAGAATTTCAGCACGCTTTACTCTGGCTTCCAGCGCGTACTGGTGAATGCCAAGAGCGTTATCAAATGTGATTGCCATAAAACCTCCGAAATTCTGTCACCGGCGCCTCAGGATGTTGCCGGTATCGTTCTATGGCAGAACTGTAGCAATGCTGATGCCAGAATTCGGCAGCCCCCAGAATCAGGGCGGTTTCAGCGTATAAGGGGGTATTAACGAAGGGAAAGGTAGCGGCAAAACCAATCAAAGCGGCAAGCTGTTTCCCCTGCCGGAACAGCGGGGGAAACATACCTGCGCATCACGCCGGCCAGCGTGCAACAAACTCGGCCAGTTCTGGCCTGGGAACAGCAGGCTTGGCAGAAGATACAGTGCCGGTATACAGAAAACCGGTTACAGATTCCCCTTCTGCAAGCGCCAGCCCTTTGTGCACCACAGGGCTGTAGGACATTTCTCCGGAACGCCACATGACCCCGTAGCCCGCGTCCTGCAGGGCTAGCCCAAGAAAGCTCATGCTGGCACCAGCTGAAAGCATCTGCTCCATCTCCGGCACCTTGTGGTGCTGTTTCGGCGAAGCAATTCCAACAATAATCATGGGAGCACGCTGTGTCTTATTGCGTATTTTTTCCAGCTTTTCGGCATCGCCCCTATCAATACAGGCCGCGGCAAACAGATCTCCGAGGGCCTTCAGGCCATCACCTTCGATGACCAGGTAGCGCCATGGGCGCAACAACGCGTGATCAGGCGCGCGGGATGCGCAGGCAAAAGCCCGCTCAAGTGTTGCTGCATCCGGAGCCGGCGCTTCCAGCCGGGGCTCAGATGCCCTGTTGAGCAAAAACTCAGTGACTGAACTCATTTCAATAATTTCCGCTGACTGAATTATGGTCGGGCACAACGTGAGAAAAACCAGTGAATTGTGGACAATACGTAATACTGTTAACCTTAGGTTGCAACCCAAGGGTGCTTTCTACTAACGATATGTTTACTTAGCAGTACGTTCTATCTAATCATGCTCTGCAAAACAAATAAATCTATACGGTTCCAATGCCATGAGTGATCAGCGCATATGATGAGTGCTCAGGCAGATCTACGCAATGCCGCCGCCTTCGCAAGCAAAACCCAGGCTTCCGAAGCTCTCAACAGCCCGGTGGCAATCCCTCCTATGCCCGACTACTACCGGCGCTTTCTTGCCTACACGGTTACCGCCGCAATTATCGTTGTTGGAGTCTTGCAGGGAGCTTTCCAGCAGTGGCATCTCTGGCTGATTGGCGGGGCATTGCTCTGGCCGCACATCATACACGTGCTTACCCTGCACACCTTTCTTAGAAACACCCCTGGCATTCGCCAGAAAATGCTCACGGTAGACTGTATTATCGGCGGTGGCTTCATCGGCTGTATCGGCCTTGTCGCCATCCCTTCAGCCTCAATTGCATTGATGCTTATGTTCAGCAGCCTGATCATCGGCGGCCTTCGGCAATGGCTCATCGGCTGCTTTTTTATGGCAGCTACCATTCTGGCGTTCTTCCTCGTTCTTGGCCCGGCAGAATCCTTTGAATCGCCGCTGTTCACCAGCATGCTATCCATTCTGTCTATGGGCCTTTACATCTGTATTACAGCGTTCTATTCGCACCAGCAGGCCCATGCACTGAAGCTCGCAAAAACACAGATCCAGAGTCAGCGCGAGCAGTCCATTGCACTTTCCCACAAGCTCTCAAAATACCTTTCGCCCCAGGTATGGCAATCCATCTTTACCGGTGAAAGAGACGTCCGCCTTGAAACCCAGCGCAAAAAGCTCACCGTATTTTTCTCGGATATAAAAGGCTTTACCGAACTTTCGGAAGAAATGGAACCCGAGGCGCTAACCGAACTGCTTAACCACTACTTCAACGAAATGGCGGAAGTTGCCCTGAGATACGGCGGCACCATCGACAAGTTTGTGGGCGACTCCATCATGATTTTCTTTGGCGACCCTTCCAGCCGTGGCCAGAGAGAAGACGCATTTTCATGCGTGTCCATGGCCATTGATATGCGCAAGCATATGAAAATCATGCGGCAGAAGTGGCGCAGCCAGGGTATAAAAACGCCCCTCGAAATCCGCATGGGTATCAGCACCGGCTATACAACCGTGGGCAACTTCGGGGCTGAAAACCGTATGGATTACACCATTGTCGGCAAGGAAGTTAACCTGGCCAGCAGGCTGGAATCTTTAGCGAAGCCCGGGGAAATACTTGTTTCCTATGAGACCTTCTCACTGATCAAAGACCGGATCATGTGCCGTGACAAAGGTGCAATCACAGTGAAAGGGTTTGGCCGGCCAGTCCCCATCTATGAAGTTGTGGATTTCCGCCGGGATCTGGGGCCGAACCGGAGCTTTCTGGAACATGAGCACAGCGGGTTTGCCATGTACCTCGATTCCGAAAAGATCACAGCAAAAGAGCGTCGAAGTATCCTCAACGCCCTTGAAGATGCCGCAGAACGCCTGCGGCATGAAGAAGATATCGCCAGAGACTAAACTACTGGCGAACCAGCCTTGAGCCAACCTGCTCTTCCGGCTCGGTACTGCGCCAGGGGTTTATATCAAGGCCGCCCCGGCGTGTGTATCGGGCGCAGACAGTCAGATGCTGCGGTTTGCAACGGTTCAGCAGATCGGTAAACAGTGTCTCTACACAGTGTTCGTGAAAATCCTGCTTCTGCCGAAAACCTACGATGTAACGCAACAACCCTGCCCGGTCGATAGCCGGCCCGGTATAGGTGATCAGCACAGTTCCCCAGTCCGGTTGCCCGGTCACCGGGCAGTTACTCTTCAGCAAATGGGAACATAGCCGCTCGGTAACCTCAGGGCCGGATGCGGACAGCGACTCAGGCGCATAGTCGTAAACCACATCGTCAACCGCTTCATTATCAATCAGCTCAAAGCCCAACGGGCGCCCTGTAGCCGTTCCGGAATCATCAACACTGAGAAAGCGCACATGCACAGCGGCACCACAGGCACTGGACAAGTCCCCGGTGATAGTTTGTGCAACCTGGTCAGCAGACGAAAATACCGTCTGGTTCAGGGAGTTCAGATAAAGCTTGAGTGACTTGGACTCAATAATCGACGGCGAGGCGGCCGGAAACCGGATCTCCGCCCAGGCCAGATCGGGAATGCCGCTGGGACGTAGCCAGGAAATCTCCCAGGCCTGCCAGAGATCCCCGCCAAACCAGGGCCAGCGCCCGTCTTCAAGGCCGATACGGCGGCGGTTTTCCTCGCGCGCAACGGGGAAAAGCAGAGCTGGATCGTAGCGGTCCGGGTAGTCGCTTTTTTTGCCAAGCGGCGCATTATCGAGAGCCATAAGGTTTCCTGAAAATAAACATGTCTGAAAACAGAACCAAAGTCAGTGCCGGATACCCTTCCCGCGCGCCAGCAATTTAAGGGCAACGAAGGAAAGCGCGACAATAAACGCCAGAATCATACCAAGGGACACAAACGGGTTTACATCAGAAACACCAAGTATGCCAAACCGGAAACCATTCACCATGTACAAAATCGGGTTTGCCATGGAAACGCTCTGCCAGAATTCCGGCAGCAGGTTGATACTGTAGAACACCCCGCCCAGGTAGGTGAGCGGCGTAAGAACAAACGTAGGCACAATGGAAACATCATCAAATTTGGTAGCCAGAAGTGCGTTAATAAAACCGCCCACTGCAAACAATGCTGATGTCAGAAACACAGTCACTACAACCATGGGCAGATTATGAATCTGCAAACGCGTGAACGCGAGAGACAGCAAGGTAACAATCACCCCGATACTCAGCCCCCGCGCCATGCCTCCGGTTACGTAGCCTGCCAGTATCACCCAGTTGGGCACCGGCGAAACCAGCAGCTCTTCGACGCTGCGCTGAAATTTCATGGAGAAGAATGACGACACCACATTGGCGTAGGAACTGGTAATAACCGACATCATAATCAGCCCCGGCACTATGAATGACATATAGTCAAAACCACCCATTTCACCGATTCTTGAGCCAATCAGGTTTCCGAAAATAATGAAGTACAACGTCATGGTGACAGCCGGCGGCAACAGAGTCTGCGGCCAGATGCGGGTAAACCGGCGAATCTCCCGCAACACAATCGTAGTGTATGCAGTGAACAGCGCTTGAGCATTCATTTGCCAGCCTCCGCTTTCGCAGCCGGTGCGTTATGTTCCACCATACGAATGAACAACTCTTCCAGCCGGTTTGCCTTGGTCCGCATGCTGACCACTCTGATCCCCTGCTGTTCCAACTGCATAAATACATCGTTGAGAGATTGTCCTTTCAGAACATCCACCTCAAGCACACCTTCGTCGTCCAGCCTGCAGGAAAATCCATCCAGCTCCGGAGCTGTGGTGAGTACCCTGTCCGCATCCAGCAAAAATGTCTCAAGACTAAGCTGCTGCAACAATTCCCGCTTGCTGGTATTCCGGATAATCCGGCCATGATCAATAATAGCGATGTTCCGGCACAGCTCTTCTGCTTCTTCCAGATAGTGGGTAGTCAGAATAATGGTAGTGCCCTGCCGGTTCATTTCCTCAAGAAACGCCCACATGGATCGCCGCAGTTCAATGTCCACCCCGGCTGTCGGTTCATCAAGAATCAGCAGTTTTGGTTCATGCACCAGAGCGCGTGCAATCATAAGCCTTCGCTTCATACCGCCAGACAACATCCGCGCCGGCGTATCGCGCTTATCCCAGAGCCCGAGTTTTCTCAGGTACTTCTCTGCAGACACGGCTGCTTTTTTCAGGGGAATCCCGTAATACCCGGCCTGAATGGTGACAATATCAAACACCTTCTCAAACTGGTTGAAATTGAACTCCTGAGGAACAACACCCAGATGCAGCTTGGCGTCTGAAAGGTGGGTGTCGATATCACATCCGAACACTTTCACCTTGCCTGCAGTTTTGGTCACCAGGGAACAGACGATGCCCAGCGTGGTTGATTTACCAGCACCGTTCGGCCCCAGCAATGCAAAGAAGTCTCCCTGTGCAACTTTAAGGTCGATTCCCTTGAGAGCTTCAAACCCACTGCCATAGGTTTTGGTAAGCCCCTCAATTTCGAGCGCATTGGTCATAACCGGTTCCGATGTGAAAAAGCAAAGTTCAAGAGACACTCTTGTATTGAGGCGTCTTTGGCTTTTTCAAGGCTACAGGGTACTTCTCGCAGGGAGGCGTAAATCCGGGGATCAAACAGATGGAGCAGGAGTATTACTCAACCGGGCTCGCCGAAGGCGCGCCCGGTTGCTGAATCTCGGGGTGATTATTACCGGCTTATCAGCCGGCCTAAACTCCAGCGTGACTCTTCGCCGGACACACCATAAGCCGCAGGATTCAGGCCGCCGGTACCGTGGGCGAGACATTCCTTGATGGTTAGAGCCTCGGCAGCTGCACGGCTTGAGTTGTACTTTGCAAGATCAACAACCTTGGCGGATTTCAGCGGAGCATGATGCCGGTCAGTCATAACCATAACCCGCGGCCACAGCCTGCGTTTGGGAGAATGCGAAACAACGATGCCGCGCTGGCCATCCGTCAATTCAACCAGGCTTCCCGTGGGATAAACACCAATTGCCTGGATGAAGTTTTCAACCAGGTCTTCCTGAAATTCAATGTTGCGCATCTCGTAGAGCAGAGCCACAGCTTTTGCCGGTGTCATCGGCTCCGCAAAACTCTCCCTCGGCTCAATAAGCGACTCGAAGAATTCCGCAAGCCCGGCGACCTTGGCCAGCAGAGGAATTCTGTCTCCGCGAATGCCTTCAGGGAAGCCTGAACCGTTATGCCGTTCACGGTGCCCCTGCACCACACTCAAAACGGCCCTCGACAGACCACTGTCTTCAAGAATCTCCATGCCTTTGGCGACATAGGTGCGGTATAGCGCAAACTCTTCCGGGCCATACTGACCTTCGCGACTAAGCATTTCGGAGGGCAGCCTGGTTTTACCAACCTGGGACAGGAGGCACCCCAGGCCCAGATGGTTCAGCAAGCCTTCGTTCAAGCCAAGCTGGCGCCCACAAACAAGTGCCCATACCGACGTATTAAGTGCGTGCCGGTAAACATGATCGTCATGCTGCTGAATGCGACTCAGCCAGAGCAACGCATCCGGTTGACGGATAACGCTACTGACCATTTTATTGACGACTGCAGCAACTGGCCGCAGATTACGGAATCCTTCAGAAGCGAAAGTATCGTAGAGGCGTTCAAGCTCAACTGTGGCGTCTGCCAACAGTTTTTTCGAGGCTTTCATTTCCCGCTTTAGCGTGGTGACAGACTGGTAGGTTACAGGATCTTTTATACGCAACGGAGGGAGTTGAAGCTCTTCCCTGCCTCCCCCTCGGCGCGAGCGCCTGGAACTGAAGGCCGAGCTGCCGATTTCACCAAGCCCGACCGAATCCCGGGATTCTGCAATGTCGATAGCGACCCATTTGCAGTGGGATACCAAGGCACGAATATCGTCCTGGGACCGGATATGAAAACCCTGAATAGGGAAAGGAGTCTGATGCCACGGCCGATCAAGATCAGACACAAACATGCCGACCTCCAGATCATGTACCGCAATTTTTTTCTGACAGACGCCCACGTTTCGCTCCTGAATACGTATTTTGGATGGCTATCATTCTTCAATGACCGGCCGGAATAGTCCATTACACATTAGTGTTTCAAAGTAACCGCAACAATACAATTGGTAACGGTTATAATAAGTCCGAAACATTATGTAGCAGCGTGATTACTGTCACAAAACAAAAACCTACTACATCACACTTTAACCTTTCAGTCCGGGGCAGTCCGGTCAACTCATGCTATCGCCGAACTGCAGACCGAAGCCATCAACGGTTTTTCTGACCACGACCATATCCAGCTCAGGTGCAGGCACAGGCAACCCCTGCACCTGAACCGTCACCCTGTCTCCCAGCTCGGGAACAAACGGCTCAGAACCCACCACGATGAACACACCACCATCCGATATGTCACGGGTTGAGAAAACAAATTCACCCAACTGTTCATGGCAAACCTTTACCTGGGCACTCATCGCCGTGCGAAAGTGCTCTCTGCGATCATCTACTGCCATCTGCGAAGTTCCACGGCGTTACTACGGTGCATTATAGGTTTTGTATGCTTTTCACGAATCGTATCCTCATCGAATATTGGCAAGAATAACATCATTTTATAAGAAGTATCCCTTAGGGAATATTGACTTTGCACGTAACACAAATGAGAATGGTTGGCGTTTTAAGGTGCTTGTAACTCTCATGTACAGGTGTACAGGCGCAAACCCGATCAGAACCCCGAGGATGGCACTATGCGCATGAAACTGACCGCAGCAGCGGCAATCGCACTTACCGCTCTTCCCCTTGCGGCATCCGCAGATGGCGAAGTCAACATCTATTCATATCGTCAGGCATACCTGCTTGAGCCACTCCTGAATGCCTTTGAAAAAGACACCGGCATCAAAGCCAACGTTGTATTTGCCAAGCAGGGCCTGGCTGAGCGTCTGGAACGCGAAGGCCGCAACAGCCCCGCCGATGTTGTGATGACCGTAGACATCTCTCGCCTTAACGAGCTGGTTGAGCGTGATCTTGTCCAGGGCATCCAAAACGACGTACTCGAAGAAAACATTCCCGAGAACCTGCGCCAGCCAGATGGCAAGTGGTTTGGCCTTACCACCCGCGCCCGTTTGATTTACACCTCCAAAGAACGCGTTAAAGAAGGTGAGATCACAACCTACGAGCAGCTGGCCGATGACAAGTGGGACAACCGCATCTGTACCCGCAGCGGCAAACACCCGTACAACATCGCGCTGATCTCATCCATGATTTCACATCACGGCGAAGCGGAAACAGAGGCCTGGCTGAAAGGCGTCAAAGACAATCTGGCGCGCAAGCCACAGGGCGGCGATCGTGACCAGATCAAAGCCATTGCCGAAGGCGTGTGTGATGTAGCCATCGGTAACAGCTACTACTACGGCAACATGCTGCAGGATGAAAGCCAGCGCCCGGCAGCAGAAGCTGTTCGCCTGGTATTCCCGAATGCAGATGGTCGTGGCACCCACATCAACGTTAGCGGTATTGCACTTACAAAAAGTGCCCCGAACCGGGATAACGCTATCAAGCTGATGGAGTTCCTGTCGTCACCGGAAGCTCAGGGCATCTACGCTACAGCAAACACAGAATACCCGGCAAACCCGCACATCAAGCCTACCGGGCTGGTTGCAGAATGGGGCCCCGTCCATCCTGACAGCCTTTCCCTGCAAGAGATTGCTGATAACCGCAACGCAGCAGTCAAACTGGTTGACCGTGTAGACTACGACGGCGAATAAGTGTTCAGGCGGGGGCGGCAGTGCCGCCCTCGCCTTCATCTGTATCAACCCCTCAAATGACTCCAGTCATTGCAGCGACAATTTGAGCTGATTACAATCCTTACCCTTCGATCTGGCTCAGCCTTTCCCGGAACAGCCAGAGCTGGATATTTACCTACTCCAATTCACTAACAGGAATCCTATGAGCGAGGCCGCGACCAGCGTTGACCCAGGGCTAACCCCGCCCCTGCTGGCAAAGCGTACCTCTCGCCGCTGGCTATTCAGCGCGATACTGACCACTGCCATCGTCGCTCTGCCGGTTCTTTCCGTCATTTTTCTGGCCTTTTTCCCCGAAGAAAATATCTGGCCACACCTGATGGACACCACATTACCCCGCTACCTTGTCACCACACTCAAACTCATGACAGGAGTTGGCGCCATTACTCTGGTTATCGGCCTCGCATCCGCCTGGGCCGTCACCATGTGCGAATTCCCGGGGCGCAAGTTCTTTGAATGGGCCATGCTGCTGCCTTTTGCTGTTCCGGCCTACGTGATTGCCTATGTTTACACCAGCCTTCTGGATTACGCCGGCCCGGTTCAGGGCGCTCTGAGAGACTGGTTTGGCTGGACCAGTGCCGCTGACTACTGGTTCCCGGAGATTCGCAGCCTCGAAGGGGCCACCCTGATGCTCGGCCTGGTGCTCTACCCCTATGTTTACCTTCTTGCCCGTGCCGCATTTCTGGAACAGTCACCTTCCCTGTTTGCAGTCAGCCGCAGCCTTGGCCACTCAGCCCTGAGCACCTTCTTTAAAGTAGTTTTGCCCATCGCCCGCCCGGCTGTTGCAGTTGGCCTTTCACTGGTACTGATGGAAACACTGAACGATTTTGGTACGGTCGACTTCTTTGCGGTACAAACCCTCACCGCTGGCCTGTTTGACACCTGGATGAACCTTGGCAATATTGGTGGTGCAGCCCAGATAGCCACAACCATGCTCATATTTGTGGTTATTCTGGTGACCCTTGAGCGCTATTCCCGACGGCGCCAGCAACAATACGCCGGCAGAGACAACCGCGACCCAATCCGCCGCTTTACCATGTCATTTCCAAGACAGCTGGTATGCGTTGCCGTGTGCGCGCTGCCGGTAATATTCGGCTTTGTTATTCCTGGTGTGACACTGGGTGTTTACGCCTGGGAATATTTTGACGATAGCTGGAACCCGGCATTTATACGCAACACATTTAACAGCCTGTTTCTCTCAGGTACAGCCGCACTGACCACTCTGCTGATCGGTGTCACCCTCGCTTACAGCCGCAGGCTTCACGACACCCGCGGCATGCAGGTGCTCATGCGCCTATCAAGCCTGGGGTATGCAATGCCGGGCGCCGTTCTGGCAATCGGCGTGATTATGCCTATGGCAGGATTCGATAACTGGCTGGACACCCTGATGCGCAACACCTTCAATGTAAGCACAGGCCTGCTGCTCAGCGGCTCCGCCTTCGCTATTGTATATGCGTATACAGTGAGATTTCTGGCTGTGTCTGCCGGTAGCGTAGAAAGTGCACTGCAGAAAATCACCCCGAGCATGGATATGGCATCCCGCTCCCTCGGCAACAGCCCGGGCAAAACACTGGTGAAGGTGCACCTTCCCATGCTTCGTGGAACCCTGGTTACCGCTGCACTGGTGGTTTTCGTGGACTGCATGAAGGAGTTACCAGCCACGCTGATACTCCGGCCATTCAACTTTGAAACCCTGGCCACCTACGTGTACCAGTTTGCCTCTGATGAGCGGCTGTACCACAGCGCCCTGCCAGCCCTGATTATTGTACTGGCCGGTATCCTCCCCATCATTCTGATGAGCCGATCAATCTCCAATAGCCGCTCGATGACCTGATATACACCTCAAAACTCCAGAGCGCTTATTCTGGAGTGGGCATCCTGGACGACAAACCGCCCCTGGAACACAGCAACCGGATCACCCTGGGGCAGTGGATTGGGCGTGCCACAAAACACTTCCGTTGTCAGATCCAGCCGCCCCTTGCCGTGTCTTGCAAGGCTCTTTCTGAAGCGCTCGGGGATTTCATCCCCCGGCAGCCGGCAGATTGCGTAAAAATCAGAGGTTACCGGTTCAAGATAATCAATGCTGCCTGTTTGAACCACCACACTGCCCTTCAGGCCAAGATCTGCAAGCGCAAGTTCTGTAAGCCCCCAGGCTGCGGTTACCGCAACCGAGTACACACTGCCGCCAAAACCAGTGCCCTGGTGATTCAGGTTGGGCTCAAGCGGCGCACTCAGAAGCAGCGCGCAGCCGTCCCACGAGTGCAGTTCAATCCCAAGGGCACGGGAAAGAGGAATTTCCTCATGAATGCGCCTCTGGAATGCCGAAAGCTGGGTCATAAGTTTCTCCTGATATAAACTGGTTCCAAGCGGGCTGCCCGCTTACCCCTATGCGACCAATGCCGGTTCAGAAACGAACCAAGCCCGGCGGAGCCGGGCCTGGTCTGAACATGGCAATCAGCTCACGGATTACTGCCAGATTACCTTCTGGCCTTTCGCATACCAATCGTTGACATTGCCTTCGTAGGCGTCTTCCACCACGTTTCGCTTGAGCTTCATCGTAGGAGTCAGAAAGCTGTTCTCGATCGACCACTCATCACTGACAACGATCACAAAAGCCAGTTGCTCATGGGGGTCTACTGTCTTGTTCACCTTAGCCACAAGATCGGTGAAACTGGCTTCAAGCTCCTTACGGAAGTTCTGGTCGGCCATTTTCGGCCGGATAGCCTCAGCAAGCTGAATAATAGCAAAGGGCTGGGTCTGGTTAGCCCCGGAAACACACACCATCTCAATCGACTGATGCGCCATCAGCCGGTTTTCAATAGGTGCAGGCGCAATATACTTACCCTTGCTGGTTTTGAAGATTTCTTTCATCCGGCCAGTAATCTTCAGACGCCCGAGTTCGTCAATCTCACCTTTGTCACCGGTTTTCAGGAAACCATCATCGGTAAAGGTTTCCTTCGTCTTCTCTTCATCCTTGTAGTAACCCACCATAGTGGCCGGGCTCTTGATCAGAATCTCGCCTTCGGGGCTGATTTTGGTTTCCACACCTGGCATGCACTCACCTACATAGCCGGTACGGGTACGCCCCGGCTTGTTGATGTGAGAATAGGCAAAATTCTCAGACATACCATAGCCTTCAAGCAACTCCAGGCCAAGGTTCCGGTACCAGTCCAGCACATCGCTGGCCAGCGGCGCCGACCCACTTCCGGCCAGCTTGGCCTGATCCAGCCCGAGACCCTTGAGAATCTTCTTCTTGATCAGCTTGCTCACCACAGGAATCTTCAGCAGCGTATCCAGCTTCTTCTGCGGCAACTTTTGCAGAACGCCCTGCTGAAACTTGACCCACAGCCTGGGCACAGACAGGAACAGTGTTGGCCGCGCACGCTTCATATCCTCAACAAAGGTATCCAGCGATTCCGCGAAAAATATATGGAAGCCCGCATACAGTGACGCCAGCTCAACAAAGGTCCGCTCAAATACATGGGCCAGCGGAAGGTAGGACAACATACGCTCTTCATGACCAACCTGCAGAACCTGCAGGCTGCCATCGGCTGCAAAAGCCATATTCCGGAAACTCAGCATGACGCCTTTGGGCTTGCCGGTACTGCCAGAGGTATAAACAATCGTCGCCAGCTCATCCGGATCACGCTGCACGTTTTCTTCCAGCGGCGGAAACCTGGCGACAATGTCATCCCAGGTTTCAAAATCGTTGGGCGGGCTCAGGGGGAAAGAAATACAGCGCACAGATTCCGGCACGCCAGACTTCATCATGTCCCAGTCATCCAGCTTGCCCACAAACAGAACTTCACACTCCGCGTGATTCAGCACGTAGTTGACTGTATCGGAATTCAGCGTGGGATAAAGCGGCACGGAAATATGCCCGGCCATCCAGATAGCCCAGTCAGTCATGACCCACTGTGCACAGTTTTTGGAAATCAGGCCGATACGGCTTTTTTCGGGGAGGCCAAGTGACTTGAGATACGAGGCTACACGGCGCGCCTCATCGACTGCCCGGCTCCATGTGTACTCAACCACTTCGCCATCACCGACGGGCTGAGTCATGTACAAGGAATTCGCCTTGGCATTCTCCCAGTGGTAGACCATATCCAGGGGAAGTTTGATTGTTGTGTCCATGGACCATCCTTGCTTTCGTTATTTGAGTTATAAACTCATTATTTAGACTTTAGTAGAGCATTTCAATAGATTATGGCCAATCAAAGGGCCACCCGGGACAACTGCACGAAAACTCGCCCCGGGGAAAAGTCAATCCGTTCAAATCCACGTTAACATGCCCTACTACCAAGGGGGCGGGGCTGTGATAAACTCTCGCACCTTAAAACCGTAACCACCGCAAAAGACCTCGGAGATGGGCATATGGCCAAGAAAATCCTGCGTACCCTGTTGGGCGCATCTTTAATGGCAATGGCAAGCATTTCGCAGGCTGCAGAGCCTCGCGTTGTCGCTATTACGCAGATTGTTGAACACCCTGCGCTGGATGCCGTTTACGAGGGCGTAAAAGATGAGCTGGCAGAACGGGGCTATAAAGAAGGCGAAAACCTGACAGTCATGCATGAGAGTGCACAGGGTAACTCCGCCATAGCATCCCAGATTGCCCGTAAATTTATCGGTGACAGCCCCGACGTAATTGTGGCGATTGCTACACCTTCGGCACAGACCATTGCCGCTGCTGCCCGCAACATCCCGGTGGTGTTTGCCGCAGTAACAGATCCGGTAGGCGCAAAGCTGGTAAAGGATGCCCAGGCACCCGGCGCTAACATTACCGGCGTAAGCGACATGCTGCCCATCGACAAACATCTGGATATGCTGCTGCGTATGGTTCCGGATGCCAAGCGCATCGGTACCGTATACAACCCCGGCGAAGCCAACGCTGTATCCCTGATCGAATTGCTCGACGAACGCCTGCAGGCCCGTGGCCTGACACTGGTTAAAGGTGCTGCCACCAAAACCTCCGAAGTGCTGGGCGCCGCCCGCTCTCTGGTGGGCAAAGCAGATGCCATTTACCTGACAACCGACAACACAGTAGTCAGTGCTGCTGAAGCAGTCATTTCTGTTGGCGAACAGGCCAAAATCCCGGTATTTGCCGCCGACACAGCCACAGTTTCCCGTGGCGCCGTTGCTGCACTGGGCTTTGACTACTACGATCACGGTCGCCAGGCTGGCGTAATGGTTGCGCGTATCCTCGAAGGTGAAAAACCAGGCGACATGCCGGTAGAAACCATGGAAAAGCTCAACCTGTTTGTAAATCCGGAAGCTGGTAAACGCATGGGCATCACCATTTCAGATGATGTTATTGCTGAAGCGGCAGAAGTCGTCAAAAGCGGCAAGTAACGCCTTACCTACACGGGCGGGCTCTTTATCCGGAGCCCGCCCGTTTTTCTTTCACGGTGAAT
The DNA here is from genome assembly GCF_002407605.1 of Marinobacter sp. ANT_B65. Lineage (NCBI taxonomy): Bacteria > Pseudomonadati > Pseudomonadota > Gammaproteobacteria > Pseudomonadales > Marinobacteraceae > Marinobacter > Marinobacter sp. ANT_B65. The sequence goes on from NZ_NXGV01000001.1 coordinate 1,977,457, forward strand.
CATCCCCATGCTCAGTAACATTGCATTCTATGGCGCAGTCGAGACAGGGCTTATCTACGGCTTGGTAGCTTTCGGCATCTATCTTTCTTTTCGTGTACTCGACTTCCCGGATCTGACCGTTGACGGCAGTTTTCCGCTGGGCGCTGCGGTTGCAGCCGTCCTTATTATTGAAGGCTGGAACCCCTGGCTGGCAACAGGTTGCGCGGTATTCGCCGGCATGGCCGCCGGAGCCGTAACTGCCATTCTTAACGTCAAGCTGAAAATTCTTAACCTGCTGGCCTCCATCCTCACCATGATTGCCCTGTATTCCATCAATCTCCGGGTTATGGGCCGGCCAAACATCGCCCTGCTCGGCGAAGACACAGTGCTCACACCCTGGTATTCACTGGGTCTGGCCTACCATCAGGTGCCGGTGCTGCTATTTACGATCGTGATCTTCATTGCTCTGATACTGTTGTGGCGCTTCATGAAATCAGAAACCGGCCTCGCCATGCGGGCAACCGGTGCAAACGCCCGGATGGCTCGCGCCCAGGGCATTGCCACCGGTGCCATGATCATCCTGGGCGTAGCTGTATCCAATGGCCTGGTCGGGCTGGCAGGCGCACTCTTTGCCCAGAGCCAGGGTGCCGCAGATGTCACCATGGGTGTTGGCGTAATTGTTATCGGCCTTGCTTCATTGATTGGTGGAGAAGCCGTAATTACACCATCAACCGTTGTTCGCGCCCTGATAGCCTGTGTAGTTGGCGCCATTATTTACCGCCTGGCCATTGCCTTCGCCCTGAACGCAGATTTTCTCGGCCTGCAGGCGCAGGATCTGAACCTGATAACCGCCGTTCTGGTTACCCTGGCAATTGTATTGCCCGGAATCCGCAGTTCCGTGGTTAGCAAATTCACCCGCAAAAAGGCCTGAGGAGACAATATGATCAGTGCAACCGACCTGCGGCTGACCTTTGGCAAAGGCACACCGCTGGAAAACCCCGCACTCCGGGGCATGAGCCTGACCGTAAACCAGGGCGAGTTCGTTACCGTGATAGGCAGCAATGGTGCCGGAAAGTCCACATTCCTGAACGCTCTTGCTGGCGAAGTTATGGTTGATAGCGGCACTATTATTGTCGACAACCTCAACGTTACCAAGCTGCCCACCCACAAACGGGCGGGCCGCGTGGCACGGGTATTCCAGGACCCGCTGGCAGGCACCTGTGAAGGCCTGAGCATCGAAGAAAACCTTTCGCTCGCCATCAAGCGCGGCCAACGCCGCAGCCTGGGCACGGCAGTAAAGAAACAGTACGAAGAACAGTTCAGGGAAAGCCTCTCTTCCCTCAACCTCGGGCTTGAAAACCGCCTCGGCGACAAGATGGGCCTGCTCTCCGGTGGTCAGCGGCAGGCTGTCAGCCTGCTAATGGCCAGCCTGACACCCTCCGCCATTCTGCTGCTGGACGAACACACCGCAGCACTGGACCCGAAAACAGCAGCATTTGTGCTGGAACTCACAAAAAACATCATTGAAGAGCAGAAACTCACCGCTCTGATGGTCACCCACAGCATGAAACAGGCGCTGGAAGTTGGCACCCGCACAGTAATGCTGCACCAGGGCGAAGTGGTGTTCGATATTGAAGGCAAAGACCGCGAAGGCCTGGAAGTTAAGGATCTTCTGGAGTTGTTTGAAACCCAGCGCGGACTTTCCGTAGACGACGATAGCCTGCTGCTAGGCTGATACGACTGGGCGGGAGCCTCTCCCGCCCCTTTTCCAATTGATTTTCTTTGCCAGAAACCTCCGATCAATAGTCCCGCTTAAATTCACAAACCACTATATCCTGTTATACTCATCCAAAATAAACCCATATATAGTGATTCTGACGATACCCGCACCTATACTGGTGCCTGCAACGCTTTACATGAAGACAGCACCGCCACGCGGTGCTTCCGGCAACCGAAACACATGAAGATTGAGGGTGGCAATGAACGCTAAGGCAGAGGCAGTAGTTTCAACGATTCCGATGCAGGAAACTTCGCTAGACATCTGGAACAGCAAGTACCAGCTTAAAACCAAGACCGGCGAACCTGTAGACAAGGACATCAACGCCACCTACCAGCGTGTTGCAACTGCCCTGGCCCAGGTTGAAAACAAGTCTGTGCGCGCAGAGCAGATGAAAAACTTCGTATGGGCACTCAAGAACGGAGCCATTCCCGCCGGGCGTATTACTTCAAACGCCGGTGCCGAAGCCCATAAGCCTGCAACCTCTACCATCAACTGTACTGTATCCGGTTCCATCCAGGATTCCATGAACGACATCCTGGAGAAAAACCACGAAGCAGGCCTCACCCTCAAGGCTGGCTGTGGTATCGGATACGAGTTCTCTACCCTGCGCCCGAAAGGCGCTTACGTTGCCGGTGCCGGAGCAACCACTTCTGGCCCTCTGTCCTTCATGGATATCTTCGACCGCATGTGCTTCACCGTGTCCTCTGCCGGTGGCCGACGCGGTGCCCAGATGGCCACCTTTGACGTTCACCACCCGGACGTTATCGATTTCATCCAGGCCAAGCGTGAAGATGGCCGCCTGCGCCAGTTCAACCTGTCGCTGCTGATCACTGAAGACTTCATCGAGGCCGTTCGCAACGATGGAGACTGGAAGCTCTCCTTCCCTGTAACCAAAAAAGAAGCGGAAGAAGAAGGCCTGGACCTGGCGGATCCCGACCAGTTCGTGTATCGCGACTTCCCGATTCTCGATGGTTATGTGGTTAATGAAGAAGGCAAGGTAGCCTGCCGTGTTTACCGCACCCTGAAAGCCCAGTTCATCTGGGACACCATCATGACCTCCACCTACGACTACGCAGAGCCCGGTTTCATCCTGATCGACAAGGTCAATCAGATGAACAACAACTGGTTCTGCGAAGACATCCGCGCCACCAACCCCTGTGGCGAGCAGCCCCTGCCCCCATACGGCAGCTGCCTGCTGGGCTCTGTGAATCTGACTAAATTTGTGGACTACCCGTTCACCGAAAAAGCCAGCTTCAACTATGAAAAGTACCGCAAGGTTGTGGGCATCTTTACCCGCATGCTGGACAACGTAGTTGAAATCAACGGCCTGCCGCTCCCTGAGCAACGCCACGAAATCACCTACAAGCGCCGCCACGGCATGGGCATTCTGGGCCTGGGCTCAACCCTCGCCATGCTGCGTATGCCTTACGGTTCTTCGGAATCTGTACAGTTCACCGAAGACGTTGTACGTGAAATGGCCGTAGAAGGCTGGCGCCAGTCGCTGACTCTGGCCGAAGAAAAAGGCGTTGCGCCGATTATGGACGACGACTTTGAAGTTACTCCCAAAATGCTGGGTAAATGCCCGCAGCTGGTAAAAGACGGCTACAAACTGGGCGACAAACTGAAAGGCCGCCTGCTGCACGCCAAATACAGCCGCTACATGCAGGAAATTGCCGCAGTTGAACCGGAACTGGTTGCCAAACTGGCGGAGAAAGGCGGGCGCTTTACGCACCACACCTCCATCGCACCGACCGGCACCATCAGCCTGTCACTGGCCAACAACGCCAGTAACGGCATTGAGCCAAGCTTCTCGCACCACTATGCACGTAACGTGATCCGCGAAGGCCGCAAGACCAAAGAAAAAGTAGATGTGTTCTCCTTCGAGCTGCTGGCCTATCGCCACCTGGTTAACCCGGGCGCCATGCCCTTCTCAGACGAAGAAGACAAAAAACTGCCCAGCTACTTCACCACCTCCGATGACGTAAGCCCGGCGCAGCACGTAGACATACAGGCTGCCGCCCAGAAGTGGGTAGACTCCTCGATTTCCAAAACCGCGAACGTACCAACCGACTTCGCCTACCAGGACTTCAAGAGCATCTACCTCTACGCCTACGACATGGGCCTGAAAGGCTGCACCACCTTCCGCTTTAATCCGGAAGCCTTCCAGGGCGTACTGGTAAAAGAGAAAGACCTTGAAAACACCATTTACGAGTTCACCCTCGACGACGGCAGCAAGGTAAACCTGAAGGGCAACGAAAAGGTAGAGTACGACGGCGAAACCCACACCGCCGCAAACCTGTTTGACGCCCTCAAAGAAGGCACTTACGGAAAGTATTGATCCGGAACACCGACACAGGACAAAAGACATGACAGTTAAAATCAGCAACAAAATCGTCGGCTACCGGGTTAAGAAAGCCGACACAGACGCGCCCAGCGAACAGCAGGCAGCGGCAAAGGCGGAGCCCCAACTCCAGAAGATGAACGAATACATCGAACGGCCGGATTTTCTGGTGGGCACCACCTATAAAATCAAGCCACCGGTGGCCGAGCACGCGATGTACATCACCATTAACGACATCCTGCTCAACGAAGGCACAGACCACGAAAGCCGGCAGCCATACGAAGTGTTTATCAACTCCAAATCCATGGAGCACTTCCAGTGGGTAATCGCCCTCACCCGCGTAATCTCTGCGGTATTCCGCAAAGGCGGCGACCTGACCTTCCTGGTGGAAGAGCTACGCTCGGTATACGATCCCAACGGCGGCTACTTCAAGAAAGGCGGCGTATTCATGCCCTCACTGGTAGCTGAAATTGGCGCGGTTATCGAGAAGCACCTGAAGGCCGTAGGCCTGATGGAAACCGAGGAAATGAGCGAAACCACCAAACGCATCCTCGCCGAAAAGCGTGCCGAGTTTGAAGCCAACAACGCCAAAGCAACCAACGACGACAAAGCCGGCGACTACCCACCCAACGCCACCATGTGCAGCAAGTGCAACACCAAGGCTGTTATCGTGATGGACGGTTGTGCCACCTGCTTGTCCTGTGGCGACAGCAAGTGCGGTTGAAGTGAGTGATTAACTGGTAGATAAACAGGAAGGCCTGGAGTTAGCGCTTCGGGCCTTTTTTTTTGTTTGTGCCCTTACCCACTGACATGTATTCGCGTGACCGCTTCATTATTGCGAGGCGATATTACGGAATTTGACGGACTGGCGGTGGTAAATGGCTGGTTTTGCGATAGTTTTTTATGACGCTTGGAGCTGAACAAGTTAACAAGTGATTGTGATATCACTTTGATAACGCAACCCATGCTTTCACACCCCGAAGACAGACCACTCGGCAGGTGCTACATCCAGCGGCGGCTGTGCCGGAGCCAGTCAGACCGAACTCATTCTATTGCGGGCTTTATTCACGCTAAAGCTCTTAGCGGCGCTTTTAACAGTAATCTTTTCCATGGCCATGATTGCAGGTTACGCCACCTACCTGTTGTTCTGATCTACGGGGAACCGGACTGTAAAAAAACGGAGATATACGACAAATGTCGCAAAAACGCATGCGCTTAAGGGGTAGATCCTTATAACCCTATGAAAAATATATAATAGTTACTGGTGAATGATTGGAGATAAGCGAACGGATATTTTTGGGGAAATCCGACAATTGACGCTTATCTCCAGCCAGACTATCTTTCAGGTTAGGTAGTTTTTTGATAACAAAGAAAAATTTGATGGGTGGCATGTGCAACGTTGGGAAATAGACGCGTTTGGATAGATGTCATTTGTCGTTGAATTAGCTGTTAAGAGGCAAGTAGCAGGTGCAACAATCGCAGATCATGGAAGATAAGATTATTTCAGCAGTAAAAGACTTTGCTAACTCGATAAACTCGGGCAGTAAGGTCGTGGCTGATATGTCTGTACTAATTGATGTCACGGATGAGTTGCCTCTTTCGAGCTTTGACTTCTGGGAGCGATTGATTCGCTCTGAGTTTTCGTTGGCACTAAGAGAGTCAAATCCTCCAAAGTGGAAGGTATGGACGAAGCCTAAAGAACTAGTAACCTGGCTTGACCTGATTAGCTGGGATGGTCACAAACGAGAAAAAGCTTTACGAGCTCTGTCTGGGGCGGCACCGAATACATTCTTTTTTTCTCTTGCTGTTCGTAGGCTTAATGACTGGGTGCCCCAGGTTCGTAAGGCAGCAAGGGACAAACTTCCTGAAATAGCAAGATCAACTGACCCCGAATATGTGGTTGAAGCGCTATGCGTCGCACTCTCCAATTGGAACTCTTGGGGCAGAATAGAAGATGTGGATAAAGATGTTCTTCTGCAAATCATTTGCGAAAAGGAAATAGCAAAGTCCCTTCGGTCTAAGCTGATTTCATCGGCTTCCGGGCCCATGCCATCACTCTTTTCTCAGCTCGGTCGCACGTCGATACTTGATGAAAAAATTGAAGAAATTGCTAGTTTTGCTGTTCAGCCATCGCTTCGAGCGAAAGCATACCGCAGCTTATTTGAAGGGCGGATTGTCTGGATGGAAGGCCGGAAGTGGGAGTGGACCGATATACGATATTGCGAAGGCCGGCTAAAACCTGTCGTCGCGGAGCGAAAACTGAATATAAGAACCCCACAGCTCGAATTGCTAAAACGATCCTCTAAAGATCGCTCTTCTATCGTTAGACGGGTTTCAGCAGAGATTCTGATACGAGAGCTAGGCAATCTAGGTTCTGTAGCTAGAGTGTTTGCTGAACAGTTTGCTTCAGATAAATCTCACCCTGTATATGAAAGGGGCGAGTTCGCCTTAAAGAAGTTGGACGAAGCGGAGCGTGCCAATGTCTCTTAACAAGCGCATGTTGTCGGACTGGTTTTCCGCTGCGCTCCAAACCAGCCGCAAATGCGGGCGTTATGCCCTCGGTGGCACCCGTGTACGAGAGGATTATTCTTGAGATTACATCTAAGCAATTTGGACGAACTAATTCAAAATGTCCGTAACGTCCACGCGAAAAATTATCTAAACGAATCCATTGCTGCATACCGAACAGGTGCATACCGAGCATCCCTGATCACAACGTGGATTGCCGTGTGCGTAGATATAATCGAAAAGATACGAGAGCTTAGCCTTAGTGAAGACCCTGCGGCAAAAAAATGGGAACAGCAGCTAGACAAAATTCAGCCTAATGACCCAAGAGCTATGCTGGATTTTGAAAGAGACTTACTCAATATTGCTTGCGATGAGCTGCAACTTATTTCAACAATTGAAAAATCACACTTAGAACGCTTAAAAGATGACCGTAATATATGTGCGCATCCGACATTTTCGGATGATGGTAGTCAATTCTCGCCGCCCGCAGAATTAGCTTTAGCATACATTGTTCAGTCGGCTAATTATCTGTTAGTTCACCCTCCAGTGAAGGGCAAGGTAATTGTTCAGAGACTGTACGAGCTGATTAACGAGCCCTCTTTTCCAGAGGATGAGGAGAAAGCCTTCACTTTGCTTTCATCGGAAAATAATTTGGGACGAGTAAAAGATAGCGGGGTAAGAAATTTAGCTATCCTCATTTTAAAGAGGATATTTCGCGACGAAACAGGCGTTTCACAGGAACTATTAAATCGTTTATCTGCTTCCTTGAGCGCGATACAAAGGTTATATCCCGAAATCTACGCGGAAGTTGTCTCTAACAAGCTGGTGGGCATGCTATCTGAAGCGAATGACACTCGACTCAAACGGATATTCCCGTTCCTGAGCTTGAGAAATGAGCTTTGGTCTAAAGTTGAACATGCAGAAAGGGTGCGTATCGAAGGGCTAATCAATGCAATGAGTCCTGAGGAGATTTCAAAATACCAAGTCACCCGGCTGGTTGATATAAACGCAGACATAAGAAATCAAGTCTTTGAAAAAATAGATCGCTTAAACAATGTCGAGAAAGCCAAAGTAATTGCGGGCTACCCTTCGGTCTTTTTTAAAGATAGGTCCATCCTTTTGTTTTCTGAGTCGCTCAGCTTCGATTCGGCTGAGTTTAGAGGGAATCAGCTGCTGCTTCCGATTAGCTCTACCTTCAATGACAAAGATCTAGAAAACGTTTTCAATGGTGCGATAGACAACACTGGATCGTATGGAATTAATCAGGTACTGAACGCTGGCGCGATTGGAGCATTCTTTTCTGGCCTTTACACCGAGACGAAAGCCGCGCCGTTAAGTCATCGAGAGCTCTGGAAAAACTTCTGGGAAAAAATTTCAGAGAAAGGGTTCTCGTACAAAGCATTGCGGGAAAAGTTAACAGAGGACCAGTACATTGATCCCGAAGTAGAAAACGAAGAGGACGATGACGATATTCCGTTCTAAAAGGCATAACCAATGCGTCAACGGGACCGGTTTTCCGCTGGCGCTCCAAACCGGCCCGTTACGCCAGCGTTATGGGTATGGGAGTAACCATGAAAAAGTATAAGTTGCTGGCTGCAGATGGAACTACCGTCATTAGCGAAACGCCTGGAACCCTGGGCGGTAACTCTAAAGCCAGAATATATGGTCGCTTGGATTGCTCAGCAGCAAACGGTGCACTCTCGAAAGGTTACGCACAACATCGTGTCTTTTTTGCGAATGAGCAAGATGCTATTGAGTCTGGTTACAGACCGTGCGGGCGGTGCATGATTGCGCAGTATAAAGACTGGAAAACTGGGCCACAGGGTAAGGATGTTTACCCATGGAAGTCGCTGCCCAAGTGACAATCCATAACAAGTGCAGGCACGGCGACGCCTGCTACATTGCGCCTTCGGCTCCATTCCGTGGGCGCGCATGCTGCAAGCGTTATACGTAAATTATGGACAGAGTTTTTACCCATGAATCAGAGTTGAAGCGGTGTGCCTCAAAAGCGATTGAGCTGGCTGGTTCATTGCTCGAGTCTGACGCAGACTACCTAGAGAACGTGTTGGAGCTGAATTCCATTGGTACTCGTCTTGTCGGCGAAGTTTGGGAGACGGAGTTCCATGTTTTTGGCGTGATTGCGTCTGATACAGATCATTTGCCAACAAAGAAGGTTCGCCCGCTATGTTCTGCCGCCATGCTAGAAAAATCCGATGATGAGTTGCGTGGAATTATTAACTCATACAGAACGGAGGTTTCGGATGCGTGCCGTCGAATTCTGTCCAAGTATCAACACGTATAACAAGGCCATTAAGGTTGTTCCGGGCCGATGGCCCTCCACCGGACGCCCTTGTCAGGGCGCCGCTTATGGCTGGCGTTAATGGCCAAGGCCTCGGAAGGATCTAGGTAGTAGAGCAGGGAGTTGCTTTCAAATTTTCACTTCAGTTCAGCTCTTCTCCCCGCAAAACACTGCAAAATCTGGGAGTTTCGTGTTCTGGTTCTTTGCGCCATGGGCTAGGCTGGGTGCAAGCTGCATTGCAGAGGGCATTCGAGTTTGGGTGCCAGGGATAAACGGTCGGGTGAACCGGCCACTAACAAGTGCAGGTTGTCGGACGTGTACTACGCTGCGCTCCGTACCCGCCGCAACTGCAAGCGTTATACAGGGAGGTGTAACCTAAATGAGAGCTCTCTTGCTTAAGGGCCCGCACAAATTTGGTCTCGAAAATGTCGCTCCACCACAGCCAAGTCAAGGCGAGGTGATCATTGATGTAGAGGTCACAGGGCTTGGTGGCAGCGAAGTAGCGGCACTTCAGAATCCAGGGCTTCGGCCTCTTCCAAACATAATGGGGCATGGGCTGTGCGGCGTAACAACCGCAGGTCAACGAATAGCGGTTTTTCCACTATCAGGTTGTGGGGACTGCCTCTACTGCAACCAAGGCCAATCCCAACTTTGCAACGATTGGAATCTGATTGGTGTTCAAAGACCTGGGGGCTTTGCTGAACAGGTATCGGTTCCAGAGAGCGCTCTCGTTCATCTACCCGCCTCATTAAGCTGGGAGCAAGCGTCGTTCATCGAGCCGTTCGCAAACGCCGTAAATGCGTGGGAGCGCTCTCAACCAAAGCCAACCGACTCAGTACTGATTGTAGGAGCTGGCTTACTGGGTTTAGGTTTAACAGCAATGGCTCGGGATCAGGGCTGCGGATCGGTATTTGTCTCAGATCTATCTCCCAATCGTTTAGAAGCTGCTTTGTCACTTGGCGCTTGCGAGGTAGCTCGGACCTTCGGTCGCGAATTCGACATCGTGTTCGACACTGTTGGCACAGAGGTAGCTCGCACTGAGTGTATTAATCGAACGAAGAAAAATGGAAAAAGCGTTTTCCTTGGCTTTGCTTCGCAATCTTTAAGTGTTGATTTCACACGCATGATTCGAGAGCAAAAAACGTTTATTGGATCGTTTGTTTTTTCGAGGGAGCAGTTCGCGAAAGCAATGGAGCTAGTGCAGGGTTGTAGTTCTAAGTGGGTAAGAAACGTGAGTTTCAGTGAGGTTGAGGCCGAGCTTATGGCATACGAAAATGGCGATTTTGAGCCAATAAAGTCCGTGCTTCGACCGCAAAAATCAGTATAACCAATAGCGTAAGACGGACGGCTTTCAGCCGCCGCTTCGCATAGGCGTTATCACACAAGGAGGTGAATAAATGAAGCAAACAGGTAGTTGTCTCTGCGGGGGTATTCAGTACGAAATCAATGGTCCTCTGACGGATGTTCTGAACTGTCACTGTTCAATGTGCCGGAAGCTTCATGCCTCGGCGTTCAGAACGCGGGCTAAGGTGCGGTCCTCGGATTGGAANACCGTCAAAGGTNAGGAGTTACTGAAGTTCTACGAATCCTCCCCGGGTGAGCANAAAGGCTTTTGCTCAAACTGCGGCTCTAGCCTCTACACTAAATTCGATGCAGCNCCCGAGGTCTATGGTTTCCCACTTGGAACACTTGATACCGACCCGGGAGTTAAAGCGGAGCGCCACGTGTACGTTGGCAGTAAGGCGCCCTGGTTCAATATCACGGACGATCTGCCTCAGAATGCGGAATACGACTGAGTCAGTGATAACAAGTGCAGGCTCGGCGACGCCCACTACATTGCGCCTTCGGCTCCATTCCGTGGGCGCGCATGCTGCAAGCGTTAAATGGAATCGAGAATGAGCCAAATTCTTCAGAAATGCCATGTTTTCAATTTTAGTGAATCATATTCCTATGCCGACAAGGTTAGGAAAGCAATTTTTGAAGATAACTTTTTGATTGATCCTATTGATATAGCAAGTGATCTAGATAATCAAATATCGAGGCCACAAAAATGGTCACTTTTACATGACTATATTGATTATGTTGTACGCGATGATTTGAATTTTTATTTCCGTGGTGGTGGCTGGGATTACGAAGATGTTAATCCAGTATTTTCCATGCTTGAAGCCCACAATATTGAATATACAACTCTTGAGCAATATATCGAAGAGCACTATCGTGATGACGAAACGGGGAAAACAATAGTAGTAACCGAAGATCATATAGAACAATATAAATACGAATACGCCATAGAATATCTAGAAGACATTGTGTTGAATAATCTACCTTCTTTGATTGTCCCTGAAGTTTTTACATTACTATTTTCCGATCGTGAAGCAATGAAGGCTTTCAATTTAAAAATTGCAGGTATTCTTGGCACAAGAACGGCAAGGTGTACCTATTGGCCCAAATGGCTGGAGCGGGCGCTATTTTGTAGAGAGAAAGGCCTCTGTGCCATATGTAAATCCGATTTAACGTCACTACATCATGTGAACGGAAAGCTTGCGATCGACCACATTATTCCTATCGCCCTCAATGGTGTGAACGATCCAACTAATCTACAAATACTATGCGAAGCCTGCAATGGAAAGAAGAGCGGTCATGAAGTGGTTACTTCGAATGCGTTGCCAGTATTTTGGTAGTTCATCATTTAACAAGGCCATCAAATCGACGCCTTTTCCGTTGCTTGGTTTGTGGCTTAACGCTACGCTACCACAAACCAAGCAACTCCAAAGCCGCGATTTATGGCGGCGTTAATTGGTAGAGACATGGAACCAGTCATCCAGGAAGAAACAACGGGTTGCGGCATTGCAGCAAGCGCTGCTCTCACGTGTGTTAGCTATGCTGAGGCCAAGCGGAAGGCCAACGCTCTGGGTATTTACGCCGCAGATAAAGCGCTATGGTCAGAAACTGAGTACGTCCGAAAGCTTCTGCGGGAATTCGGTATCTCGGTGTCGCCCAAAGAAACTCCCTTCCAGTCTTGGGAGCGCCTCCCAGACAAGGCTCTCATGGCTATTAAATGGCGCACGGAACGGGGTAAGCCATTCTGGCATTGGGTGGTGTTTGTCCGAGAGGGCGGCGAGGCAAAGGTGCTGGATTCCAAAAAGGCTTTGAAATCAAACGTCCGCCGGGATTTCGGGCGCATCAAGCCCAAGTGGTACATTGAGGTATCCAATTAACAAGTGACAGTGGTGTCAATTCCATAAATTAAGCCATATTTTCACGCCACGGTTCCTGGTTTTCAACCATGGTATTGAGCACCACGATCATCTTTCTCATGCAGGCAATCAGAGCTACTTTTGGAAGCTTCCCTAGGCTTTCAGGTACTCATAGAAGCTTTTAAAAGCAGAGGTGCCCTGGTCAGATGAGAGCATGGCCATGAACATCACCGTTCGCACTCTGTGACGCCTTCCCCGTATCCTTCGTTTGCCATTGAGCTTGCCGCTATCCGGGTTGACGGGGGCAATGCCGACCAGCGCATCAATCTCTTTGCGGTTCAGTTATCGCTTTAGAGTCATGCAGTGACCTGCTCGCTTGTACCGTCAGCTGAGTTTGCCTACAATCCGCCGCTCAATGGACCTTCTACTTCAAGGATGAAAGAAGATGAATGCCGCTCTACAACCCTTTGGCGAAACTTTCGCCCAAAGACAGCTACGCGTTCGACTCGAGCACAGCCTCGACCAGAAAAAACTCTTCGCTGCTATTGATGCAGATCCCGAACTTGTCGGCGCCGGTGTTGTTTATATCGATGCCAACTACACCATTGTTACCCTTCGGGAATTTCAGCCGCTCTGCCGCATTGAACCGATAAAGATAATTTTGCGTGAGCCACGCCAGCCAACCTCGTCCATCCAACACGCTCAGGACCTTTCCTCAACACCGAGAGAAAGCCAAATGTTGGCTGAAGTGCTGGGTGCCTCTCTTTCATGTGGCGCTGCTCTGCTAAGTTGGGTGGTTATTGTCGGAAGTACCGGTGCAATCCCTCTGACCGGTGGAGCCAGTTCAGCGCTCACAGCCCTCTCCTACTCTGCATTTGCAGCAAGCTCACTGCAGTGCATGAATGGTCTCGCGCGGGTGGGAATAGAAGCCCGTAATCCTGAATTCAAGGACCAAATCGATTCAGAGGAATGGTATAACACCGCGACAACAAGTCTTGATGTTATATCTCTTGGAGGCGCCGCGGCAGCTGGGTTTGTGACGGTGCGGATGGTTAAGACTTTGCATGCACAGGGGGTGACTATCCGAGAAGCCCTGGAAGGTCTCAGCCGCCGTCAAAGAACACGGCTAACCGAAGAAATCGTGCGCATGAATAAGCCGGGCATTTCTAACAAGATGCTCAAGTTCCTTAAGCGAAATGGAACGGTACCCAAGCGCTATACCAAAACTCAAATTTCTCATGCCACAAAGCGACAGTTAAAAGATGCATTGGGTGCGTTCTTTAGCTTCTCGGGAAGCGCCTCCAATGGAGTGGTACGCACTCTTGCTATCGGTATTTACGAGGAAGTTCAATGAGGCGTGATGCGAAAGAGGCAGCCGACGTTCAGGATATCAGTTTATATCCCCCCGGGATGGGAGCATTTTTGCTGGCTACTTTTTGCATGCTGGCTACGCATACTTGCCTGCTTTTATCTGTTTACGCCCTCTATGTTCAGCCGATTCCCAATCACGAGGAATCGGCTGGGTTAATTCTCGCAGTAGGCGCACTCAGCGCTTTTTTGGTGATCCACCCGAGCTTTCTCCTGACACGCGCGAAACCTCGAAGCCTTCGTTTTCTAAGTGCGTTGAGCACCATCTACGCACTGTTTCTTCTCTTGGTTAGTATGTGGTCTCTTTATGTCGCCGATCCTTTGATTTACATTGCCGGAATTGGCCTGACAACAGCTACAGTTTGCAGATTTATTTACAGGAGTAGCAGAATTCGCTTTTTTTCTGAGCACTATGTGCGGTTGTGGGGTCTACTTAAAGAATCTAATAGAAAAGACACCCACAACAAAACCCCGGAGAAACATTAATTGGATACCCACACCAAAACCCCCTACAATTCTTGCGTTTGGCGAGGGTGTCCGCGCTAGCATTTCTCTGCAGCCTTATTAAGTTGCAATAATTCAATGCAGATATGAATATGCCATTATTGATTTGGTTATTTTTAGTCATCTCTACAGCCTCCTTATTTTGTTTTTATATATCTCCGTATCGTAAAGGCAATCCAAGCAAGATACGTACAATAACTGCTATTACCTGGATAATATTCCGGCGAGTGGTAAGTTTCATAGCCGCTGCTTTCGGTATTTTTTTCCTCTATATTCTTTGGGATAGCTCCGGATCAATATCAGATAAAATATTTGGAGGCGTATTAATTATTATTATTTCAATATTTTTTATCTACATTGGTATTGTCGGACAAGGTTGGAATCAATATGACATCGCAGATGACTTGAGTTTTTATAAAAAAATAAAAAAGAAATATAATATTCGTTGGTGACTGAAAATTAACAAGTGACAGTGGTGTCAATTCCATAAATTAATCCATATTTTCACGCCACGGTTCCTGGTTTTCAACCATGGTATTGAGCACCACAATCACCTTTCTCATGCAGGCAATCAGAGCGACTTTTGGGATCTTGCTCTAGGCTTCCAGGTGTTCGTAGAATCGTTTAAAAACCGGGTTGCACCGAATGGATGAGAGCATGGCCATGAACATCACCGTGACGCCCTTTCCGTTCCGCCTACGGCTTCACTACAAGGGCGCACGTGCTGCGGGCGTTATGCAAAGGCGTTCGCCTTTACGTACGTACATAAAAGCGTACACTGAGTTAAAAGTTAAACACGCAAGAGGTGCGTTATGACGGGAATCACAGCAACTGAGGCGCGCAGCAACCTTTATCGGTTAATCGACGAGACCGCTGAGTCCCACCAACCAATCGTCATTACGGGTAAGCGGAACAAGGCGGTTTTGGTATCCGAGGAAGATTGGTCGGCAATTCAGGAAACACTCTTCCTGCTCTCCGTTCCGGGTATGCGTGAGTCTATTCGTGAGGGGATGGACACCCCCGTGGATGAGTGCGATGAGGAGTTGGACTGGTGACATGGAAGTTGGTTTACACTAAGCAAGCCCAAAAAGATGCAAAGAAACTGGCCTCCAGCGGCCTCAAACCAAAAGCCCAGGAACCATTAGCGCTGATAGCGGAAGACCCATACCGCAGGCCGCCACCGTTTGAGAAGCTAATTGGTGATCTTGCGGGAGCCTATTCGCGCCGTATCAATATTCTGCATCGCCTGGTCTACCAAGTGCTCGAAGACGAGCGAGTGGTGAAAGTTCTCAGGCTTTGGAGCCACTACGAATAATGCATAACCAGTTTGCCTGTGCACAGTGGTTGCTGTCGGCAAAAATACATTTGAGTATGGGATTACTTACACTTTCTCAAACTGTCGTCATTCATAACCGGACCTTGTTCAGGGCTGGCTTTCGCGTCAGATAATTTTACAATTTAGTCCCATTTGAGAAACTTCAATCAAAGTAAAAAACGCGTCGGTAAGATAGCCGGTTCTTCTCGCAATTCTGTCCCACACCAGTTGCACTGGCATGGATGGCGGCAAGCCCTGTCAGCAAAGACGCGAGCGTCCCCTGCCCCTCCAACATTTCGCAAGGCGAGGCCAGATGACCCCAAAGGAGAAAGGTACCATGACTGATATCTCCGGTAACAAGCGTGAGCGCTACGAGGACAACCTTCACGGTGAGATCGACAGCGCCAGCCTTTACCATGCCCTGGCGGAGGCAGAAACCGACGAACGCCTGGCCGAGGTCTATCGTAGGCTGGCTGCAGTTGAAGAGAGCCACGCCGAGTACTGGAAAAAGCAGCTCACCCGGCTTGGTGCGCGTATCCCCACCCTTAAGCCCGGTTTTCGGGCCCGTGGTCTGGCATTCCTGGCACAACGTTTTGGCCCTGGCTTCGTACTCCCGGTGGTCAATACCCTTGAGCAGGTCGATAGCGGTGCCTACGACCAGCAGGCTGAAGCCGTTGCAGCTGGGTTACCACAGGAAGAACGTAGCCACGCCAGGATTCTCTCGGCCATCACCAGTACCAGCGAAGGCCTGCCTGGCACCAGTATTGCCCGTATCGAGGGTCGCCATCGTGCGATGGGCGGTAACAGCCTTCGCGCTGCGGTGCTGGGTGCCAATGATGGTCTGGTGTCTAATCTGTCATTGGTGATGGGGGTAGCAGGTGCCAATGTGGCGAGCGGTTCCATTCTGCTGACCGGCCTTGCAGGCCTGGTTGCCGGGGCCTGCTCGATGGCTATGGGAGAATGGCTGTCAGTAAATTCCTCCCGCGAGCTGTATCAGAAGCAGATCGCGACAGAAGCAATGGAGCTCCAGGAGGTTCCGGACGAGGAACGGGAAGAATTGGAGCTGATCTATGAGGCGAAAGGGCTGCCTGCAGAGCAGGCAAAAGCATTGGCCGCTCGACTGCTCGCCGACAAGGCGACGGCACTCGATACCCTGGTACGTGAAGAATTGGGGATAGATCCCCAGGATCTCGGGGGTTCTGCCTGGGGTGCCGCCGGAGCTTCGTTCCTGCTGTTCACCTTCGGCGCTATCTTTCCTGTGGTCGGATACTTTTTTCTGTCCGGCAACGCCGCCTTGTGGACGAGTCTGGGCCTGAGCGGGCTTGCGTTGATGGCCATAGGTGCAGGCACATCCCTGTTCACCGGTCGTGGTGTGGTTTTCTCCGCCCTGCGCCAACTGCTGTTCGGTCTCTCAGCGGCGGGCGTCACCTATGGTATTGGAGCCCTGGTGGGAGTGGGCCTCAGTGGCTGAATCAGCGAGTGGTTGCTGTAGCCTCGAGGGTATTTTCAGTTGTGCCTGCAAGCTCCCATTCTCGCGCTTGAAGCAAAGCCTTTGCTGCATCCATGGCACTCGCCAGCGAACCATTCAGAATAATCGGCTTCAACTCAGGATAAGCTGCCAGTTGCAGGCTGGCAGTTTCTGCAATGATACATGTGCCCAAGGCACAAGAAATCTTTACGGCTGACGGTTCATTGCAGGCCCAAGAGGATCAGGACTCCTGGTTCGATTATTTTGGCCGAACACTCAACCAATTAATGTGGTGGGCTCAGGCAACGAAGGAATATCGAGCGCAGTTTGATCCGCATAAGCTGGTAAGGGATTTCAAGAAGGATCCATCCGAACGCAACGCGCCTTAGTGTGTTTAACACCGAGCCCCGGCGATTTTTACCTATTTGCCCAAATGACCACTACACCCGCACGGTGAACCAAGGTTCGCCCTCGTTCATTAAACTCAGGTGGTTAAGAGTGCACCCCATACTGTGATCAGCAACAATATCGCCAATAGCTTATTGAAACAGGCTTCCCGCTTGGAAAAGCCTTCCATCCCCTTTGCCGACTGACCCAGCCAACTCCAACAAAGCTGACAAGGTGCTGCAATCAGGAAGAAAATCAGGGCAAGCCAGGAGGTATGCTGTAGATCGTCGGCCCCGGGCAGGGCAAAAATTGAAATGCTCGATAGCGCCATGCTGATCGATGCGCCAACGATAAATGGTAACGCCGCCATTGCGCCCTGCCGGGTTCCTATTGCCAGTGAAATCAGGTTGCTGGGCCCTGGAGTGATTGAGGCGATAAACGCGAACAGGGAAAAACTCAAGTAGGTGCTCAACATAATTATTGCTCCGGCAGCGTTGCTAATAAGCCTAAAGTTCCAGGTACGGCCCGCAGCAGATGTTTTCCCACTGACCCACTTCGGCATCACCGTCAATATTCTAAGTTGATCGCCAGGAATGTCCTTGCTATAAAAACCATGAAATTGGGATTTTATAGAAGGAACCACTAATTTTGACAAACTTAGAGAAAGAAAAGACTCCATAGGGGTTAGACAAGACCGATATAGAGTTACTGAAACATTTGCAGGTGAACGGCCGCATCAGCAATGCCAGTCTGTCGGAAAAGATCAATCTGAGTGAAACGCCTTGCTGGCGTCGTTGGAAAAAACTGGAGGAAAACGGTTATATAGAAGAATACAGAGCTGTTCTCAGTCGCAGCAAGATGGGCTTTAGCGCTACGGCGTTTACTCAAGTGACGTTCTCCAGTCATGATGTCGATCTGACCGATGAATTTGAAGCGATCGTAAACGAACTGGACTGGGTTCAGACTTGCCACTGCATAACGGGGAGCGTGGATTACCTCTTGCAGATGGTGTTCAGGGACCTGGATGAGTTTTCTGAGCGCATCAACATTATCCGGCGCATCCGTGGAGTAAATGCGATTCAGACCCATATCTCTGTTAAGGAAATCAAGACAAGTACCAGCTTGCCAATCGGTTGACCGGGCTAGATTAATGGGTACCGAAATTTATAGAAATCAGTTATCCGGATTCTTCCAACTCTGGGTGGACCTAATATGGGGTCAGGGTCACACTGGTCAGGATCTCAGCTTTGATGTGCCAGTGATCGACTTTGGCAACTTTGAGGATTTTGACGAATCGCCGGATGCGGGCCTCAACTTTACCCACACGGCAGAAATTATCCATACAAGCGCATGTTGTCGGACTTGGACTTCACCCGAATAGTGATACTATAGTATCACTATCAATTTGGATCAGGGTGAGCCCATGAAAGTTGAGCTTGTTACAAACCTTAAGCGCCAAGCTACAAAAATCCTGGCAGACCTGCATCTGTCTAAAGAGCCGGTACTGATCACTGAACATGGCAAGCCATCGGCTTATCTTGTTGATGTGCAGGATTACGAGTTCATGCAGCGCCGGCTTGAACTGCTCGAAGAGCTCTCACGAGGAGAGCGTGCTGTACTTGAGGGAAGAACGTACAGTCAAAGTGAGGCCAGGGAGAAAATGGGTAAATGGCTGAAGTAATCTGGACGGAGCCCGCCCTTCAAGAGTTGGATGCCATCGCTGAGTACATTGCTCTGGATAATCCTGCCGCCGCAAGCCGCCTGGTAGAAGAGATTTTCGATAACACCGATCGCCTGGAAGATTTTCCTCAATCCGGGCGAATTCCTCCAGAGCTTCCTGATTCAGTATACAGAGAAGTAGTTGTTCCACCCTGCCGCATTTTTTATCGTGAGGATGAGAAGCGGGTTTTTATCCTCTATGTCATGCGAGAGGAAAGGCAGCTTCGTGCGTACATGCTTGGGAGCAGCTAACCAGGCGCGGCAATCGGGTGCCTCTGTCCCCGCTACGCGGCCGTATTATCAGTCTATGCGCCTTTACACCCTGCCAGGCCACATCATGAGCCTCTGGGTGCAGGTCACATGTCACTGATCACGCCATATTAATGGATACCCAACTTGAAAAAGCCACTTGTATATTTCATTAGCCTGATAGCCTCAGGAATCGCCTGCCTGTTATCGGGTATTTATTACGCCGTGAAATGCCAGTGGGGGTGCGATTACCTGGCTGCTCCTGCTATCTATCCATATTTTGCATTCTGGATTTTTTTATTCTTTCACTCTATCTTTTAGCCAGGCTCATCATGCTGATTTTATTCAGAAAATAGGATTCTGGAATCCGCTCACACGGGAGCTCTTTCCAGGCGTACTAATCCAAGCAAGAATGTAATACCGATGATCATGATGCCTGCTGAAAAGTATAACCCAAGGTTATAGCTAGCAAACGCTTCGGCAAGATAACCGGTAAAGACAGGGGCGATTATCTGAGCCGCACCATAGGCCAGTGTCATTACGCCCATAAATCGGGCTGGATTGCTTGGGAAGAACTTTCCAGCCATGGTGAGCACCAGGCTGACACAGGCAATAAAGGTCCCACCAAATAGCAGTGCACTTAACAATAACGCCATCAAGGTATCGTTAATGGCAGGCAGAATAATGCCAACCACCTGTAGAACATAAGCTGCCAGGAGCGCATAGAGATAGCCGGTTTTTCTCGCAATTCTGTCCCACACCAGGGTCGCTGGCATAGCGGCAAGCCCGATCAGCAAAAACGCCAGTGTCCCCTGCCCCTCCAGCCCTTTTGTTCGTTCTACAATGTCCACAATGAAGGTGGAGCTGACAGCGTATCCGTAACCCGCACAAAAATAGGCAAGCATCATAAGCGTGGTAAACACCCGGCCTGGGGGATTATCTTTTGTGGCCGTTGCGTCCTGCCCATCCACCAGCGGGTGAGGAATCCATAACCATGCGGGAATAGCGACAATGGCGGCCATCACGGCCAGCGACAGCCACTGCTGCTGCCAGTTGGCCGACAGGGTCAGCATTACTTCCACTAAAACGGATGTGGCTATGATGCTCACACCGATACCGGCGAAATGAATACCTAACTCAGCGCGATGATCATTCTTCACAAGCCATTTCAGAATCAGGCCAGAGGCAATGATAAGGCCCCCGGAAGCACAAACCCCGGCTATGAATCGCAATACAGCCCAGGCAACAACATCCGTTGTCATCACCATGGCTGCTGAAGTGCCAATGCTTAACAGAAGATAAGCCCGGTGCAGATTGTATTTGTAGCTGAGGTTGTGCAGCCGGGACGCAAGCAGCACCCCGGCCATGTACCCCATAAAATTAGTGGTCGCCAGCCAGCCGCCACCTACTTCGGTGAGGCCTGCTCCGCTTTGCATGATGGGTAGTAAAAGGCTGTAGGAAAGACGGGCTACGCCAACGGTTACGATCAGGCTACAGATTCCGGCCAGATAGACTCGAGTCCGAGTAAGCTCCATTAACATTCCCACCATATTGTTATTAAACGATTTTCAGCAAAGATTACTCCAGTCTGATAATCTTAAAAATTGAATTATCCAGAACATTTAATTCTTTTTAAGAGAACTATATGGAAATCGTGGCATTGAAGACCTTTAAAACCCTGGTTGATGAAGGTGGCATCAAGGGCGCAGCAGACAAGCTTCATACGGTTCAGTCGAACATCACCAACCGGATTAAAAAGCTGGAAAGTGAGCTGGATACCAGGCTCTTCACTCTGGCAGGCAGAAAACTGCAGCTAACCCCCAGCGGGCAACAACTCTACAAGTATGCGGATGAGATTCTGGAGCTGGAGCACCAGGCCAAATCCGCCATTTTGCGTGATAAAGGCAACTATGAGTTGAGGGTTGGAATGCCCGAAACCTTTGCCGCAGTTCACATGCCTTTAGCACTCAAACAGCTCAAACGGGATTACCCTAATATCCAGACCAGGATCTTTACGGATACCAGCGACAGGCTCGTAGGTGCCGTGTTGAACAACAAGGTAGACTGCGCCGCCATAGGCAATGCCCCCGCCCATGAAAAGCTTTGTGTTATTCCTATTGTGAATGAAGAGCTGGTTATGGTGACCCCTGCGGAAAGCCACTATGACCCTGTGCTGTTTGTACGTGACGAAGGATGCGGTTACAGGAACCATGCGCTTATATGGCAGCAAAAAGCAGGGCGCGGTAGCGATGAACTCATGATCATGAGTAGTGCGGATGGGGTTTTGGGCTGCATATCTGCAGGTTTGGGTTACACCATTATTGGCAAAAACATGGTGATCGGCAGCCGGTATGAAAAGTCCCTGGCAATGACGCCCGTCACCCATGGCCCAAAACATGTTCAGCTATCCATCGTTTACCGCAAAGGCAGCCCCCTGGAAGCGGGCACGCTGGCACTTGCGGACATTTTTACAAATAAAAATACACAATAGCTTCGTGAGACACTGGCGGGCCAGCCATTACATTCACCTGGCACACAGCATTGAAAAACCAGCCAGGACTATAGATTTCCCAGCTCTTTAAGTACCATGCTCTGCTGAGTTTTATTGGGGTATGCAGATGAAAAACTGGCTGTTTCTTGGTGTTGCAATTGCTTCTGAAGTGGTGGCAACTTCCAGCATGAAAGCAAGTGCAGGTTTTACAAAATTCTGGCCCAGTGTGGTCGTGATTTTGGGGTACGTCATTGCCTTCTATTTTCTTTCTCTCACCCTGAAGGTGATTCCTGTCGGGATTGCTTATGCAACCTGGGCTGGTTTGGGAATCGTACTGATTTCTGTAGCAGGCTGGCTGGTTTTTGGTCAGAAACTGGATTTTGCCAGTATTATTGGCATGGCCCTTATCATTGCCGGTGTAGTGGTTATCAATGTCTTTTCCAAAGTCAGTGTGCATTAGGCAGTCAACAGACGGCTGCACAATAAAATTGTCTGGCGCTGGAGATCACACAACAAGGAACTCAGATGAGCCTGAAACGCCACTTTGAATTGCTGGCTGCCTACAACCAGTGGATGAACGTAAAGGTATATGAGGCGGCCGGTCGCCTCACACCAGAAGAACTGGAAAAGGATCGCGGCGCCTTCTTCAGCTCGATTCTGGGCACCCTCAACCATGTCATCGTTGGAGATACCATCTGGCTCAAGCGGTTTGC
Source organism: Marinobacter sp. ANT_B65 (assembly GCF_002407605.1). Taxonomy (NCBI): domain Bacteria; kingdom Pseudomonadati; phylum Pseudomonadota; class Gammaproteobacteria; order Pseudomonadales; family Marinobacteraceae; genus Marinobacter; species Marinobacter sp. ANT_B65. Next base: position 1,999,775 of record NZ_NXGV01000001.1, read on the forward strand.
CACACACCCGCCCTGCTTTGCCTCACTGCGTGATGTAGCCAGTCTCCCGAACCCCTCCAGTCTCGACCAGATTGTTTTCAGTAAATTCGCCAGCCTGTCGGAACACAGGTTCTGGCTGGATCAGCAGATTATTAACTGGGCAGGCAAGCTGTCTGACAGTGATCTGGATTCTGTCCTTAGCTACACAAGCACCAAAGGTGTGCCTTCCAGCAAACGATTCTCAAGCCTGGTTACTCATTTTTTTAACCACCAGACACATCACCGGGGCCAGGCTTCCACTCTGCTTTCACAGGCGGGTCTGGAGATTGGCATTACCGACCTTTTGGTTCTGATCCCCGAAGAGGCCGGTGTATAAACTGCTCTGCCCCGGTATGCTAGTATCCTTAAAAACCAAGGAGATAAACGATGTCCCGCATATTTGAAGACAACTCTCAGTCCATTGGCAACACGCCGCTGGTCAGGCTGAACCGTGTTAACGATGGCGCTGCTATCTGGGCCAAAATTGAGGGTCGTAACCCGGCCTACTCGGTGAAGTGCCGCATTGGTGCTGCCATGATCTGGGACGCCGAGAAGCGGGGCGTGCTTAAGCCGGGGATGACCATCATCGAACCCACCAGCGGCAATACAGGCATAGCCCTGGCATTTGTTGCTGCGGCCAGAGGCTACAAGATCACTCTTACCATGCCGGCATCCATGAGTCTGGAGCGCCGCAAGGTATTGAAAGCACTGGGCGCGGACCTGCTGCTGACAGAGCCCGCCAAAGGCATGCCCGGCGCAATTGCCAAAGCGGAAGAACTGGCTGCCGCCGAGCCCGAAAAGTACTTTCTGCCACAACAGTTCAACAACCCTGCCAACCCGCAGATCCACGAAGACACCACCGGCCCTGAAATCTGGAAGGATACCGATGGCGCAGTGGATGTTTTTGTCGCCGGTGTAGGTACGGGCGGCACCCTGACCGGTGTGTCACGCTATATCAAGAACACCCAGGGCAAGGCCATCACCACCGTAGCCGTTGAGCCGACTGATTCGCCCATCATCACCCAGGTACGTAATGGCGAAGATCCAAAGCCTGCCCCCCATAAAATACAGGGTATCGGCGCGGGCTTTGTACCCAAAAACCTCGATATGAGTCTGGTTGATCAGGTGGAGACAGTATCCAACGAAGATGCCATGGCTATGGCACATCGTCTGATGCGGGAAGAAGGTATTCTCTGCGGGATTTCCTGTGGCGCAGCAGTAGTTGCCGCAATCCGGGTCAGCCAGCAACCCGAACACAAAGGCAAAAACATTGTGGTGATCCTGCCGGATTCTGCAGAGCGCTACCTGTCCACTGCCCTGTTTGCCGACCAGTTTGGCGATACGGAAAACGTGCAGTAAAGATGCCCGGCGCTGGGTGGCGAGTTACATGCTTGTCAGCAGCGCAGTTATTTCTCGGGTTTCCAGAATGCGAATAAGGAAGTAGCAGGCAGGTAAAGCATGAGGCCCGGAGCGCCTGCTCCGGGCCAGATCAGAATTACTGGCGATCGCTAAGTTTGTAATCAGCCGGCAAATTGAAGACGCTGTCGTGTACAAGCTCTTCAGCAATTGAGTTCACTTCGTAAATGTAGCGAACCTTTGGCTTTTTCTGCCATTCGGCGATCAGTTCTTCTTTCTTCTCGTTCACCATATTATCGAGCAGGTTGCCAGCAGCGCTTTTTAACCCGTCGAGGCCCTTGGTCAGATCAATGTCAGTGGACTTGGCTTCTTTAACTTTCGGGCAGGCTTCATTGCGCTGGAACCACTCCATTTTTATGGAGAGCGGATACCCTTCAATTATGCCCAGCTCACTGGCCCAGGAGTTGTATGCTGTCTCATCCGTTTTTTCAATGTCACCTACAAAGGAGCCTATAGCCTTGAATCCGTCACGGCCAAGCAAGCGTACCAGGATGTTGTCGTCGCCTACGGCATCCAGATAGTTATCCATTGCTTCGGAATGAACGCGCCAGGCCTGGCTCATTTCCTGTGTTGGGGGCGCAGTCCAGAATACAAACTGGAGCAGGTTCACATCAGCCCGGCCCTGTTCATCCTCCATTTTTGTCTGCCAGCTGACAACGTATTCGCTCGCATCGAGCCCGCCAAAGCGGCGAGTGTTTCCGGTATCCTCAACACTGAACTCATTCTGAGCCAGAGTAACCGCGCACTCCCGGTCCTCGTAGGTTTCGTACTCTTCTTCCTCTTCGCCACGGCTCTCTTCAGTTAAGAACAATGGTGAAACCACGCATCCGGCGAGAGGACATTCCCGATAGGATTCGTCGTCATTGTCGAGAAGCCAGAGCAGATTGCGATCAATGCGGAAAATATCGCTGGTATCAGAGTTTGCAAAGCGCATCAGAAAATTATCGAATTCGTTGATGTTATCGATGCGACGCATATCCGAACGGGTATAAACCGTCTGCTTGCCCGACACATCCGGCACAAAACCACCATTGAATGCGAAGGTCGCATGAACAACGGAAGTGGGGTTTTTCGGGGTGGTATCTTGCGGTGCGTTACTTGCACAGCCTGCGAGAAGAGCAAAGCTGGAGACGGCAATCAGACTGCGCGTATGGGCATACAGCATAAAATTTCCTTGGTGATAGGCTAATCCATGAAGGCGATGTTTATACCCGATCGACCACTACTGAGCAAGACTGAGGGAGGCCGGAACAGGCCGGTGGAGACTGCAGCACGGCTTCCGCCTTTCCCATACAATGAACTCTCAGAAAATCAATCAACATATACGTCGCACATATATACAAGTATATTTACTTTACTCTTATAATCACCCCTTAATTAAACATTAATATTACCGTGGCACCTGCCTTGCATTAAATGCCGCAAAAAACCAGGAACACTTAAAAGCAACACTCATACCAAAAAACAAAAACACAATTAAATACTTATCATTAGATGACTTAATTTACCGCCACGAGAGCACTTACAAAATTAGTACTTATTAAATACTTTCCTTCCTGAAAAATTTAAAATAGGATTCAGATTATACAGTCGGGTGCAACATGCAGTGGGTCGCCAGATTCCGTTTGGACACCGATGGATATTTGAAATAAATATCTTTCCCCACTCTGCATGTGCACGGAACCAAGGAGGTTCAACCCATGGCTGTCTCCGTTAGTTATCCCGGTGTTTACGTTCAGGAATTACCCAGTGGCAGTCGCGCTATTGTTGGTGTGCCAACATCCGTTGCCGCTTTCGTTGGCTATACATCCAGGGGCCGCGACAATACCTCCACACGCATTTTCAATTTTGGCGATTTCGAACGCTTATTTGGTGGCATTACACAAGACAGCCTGGTGTCCCATCAGGTTAAACATTTCTTTGATAACGGTGGTGGCCAGGCTGTTATCGTGCGGGTACCTAAATCTGATAGCCTGCCTGCTGCCATCGAACTGCTCGATGGCACTGCTGGTGGCGGTGCCGACGATATTGCCTTCACGCTAACCGCCAATAGTAATGGTTACTGGGGCAATTTTGTTGTTGCCTCGGTCGACTACAACGGCGTCAGCGACGACGACTCGTTCAACCTCACCATTACTGATCTCGCATCAGGCACCTCGGAATCCTTTGCCAACCTGTCTGTCAGCCCCGGCTCGCCGAGATTTGTTCAGGTGGTAGTGAATGATCCCGCCAGCGGGTCGGACATTGTTACTGCAAACGTTCCCGCTACGAATGCCGGCGGGCGGCCAAGTCAGACCGGGATTATTGGCGGCGACTTCTCGCTTACCAACGGCCAGATCACAACTATTTCCAATGCTGCAAATATTGATATCACTGTTTCCGCCAGCCGGCCGAGTGGTTTGATCAGCTCTGTGCCTGTGCGGCTGCTCGATATCAATGAAACGGTTCCGGGCAGTGTGGTCGGCGTTGCCCGCATGCTGGAGCGAAAAATCTCGAATGCACTCAATGCCAGGTTGCCTGGCGCTGGCGTTAAGGTGATGCCCACCGCCAGCGGATATGGGCTGCGCATTGTTGCCGATTTCGATCCGGCTCTGATTCCGGATGGCGTTGACACCCTGCTCAGCTTCGCTGATGTTTCTGCCGGTGCACTTGCTGCGTTTCATCTCGACACACCCACCAGCAATGTCGCCTATTACTGGGTGGGCCAGGGTTCTGACGAAGCCGCGCAGCAAAATGCCCAGGCAGGCGATGACGGCACCCAGCTACCTCTGACGGCAAACCTCATTGGCAGCCGTGCCGGGTTTACCGGCATCTATGCGCTGGAACGTGCCGATATTTTCAACCTGCTGCTGATTCCGGATGCAACCCGTCCTCAGGTATCAGATCCGAACCAGCTCGATACCGGTTTAGACCCGAATGCGGTCTACACAGAAGCGCTTAATTACTGCGACGAACGGCGTGCGTTTTTGCTGGTGGATCCGCCACCACAGGTGGGTGACCTTGAGGCTGCAGTGGAATGGATTTCAGGTGGCCTGACTGTCTCCGGCGCCAACGCGGCAGCCAACTGGCCACGGGTGCGAGTGCCAGACCCATCCAACGATTTCAAACCCCGTGCTTTCGGCCCTGCTGGCGTGCTGGCTGGTCTGTATGCACGCACCGATGGTGCCCGCGGCTTATGGAAAGCACCTGCAGGAACCGAAGCGCGGCTTCGTAATGTTGTCGAGCCAACCTACAAGCTTACAGATTCTGAAAATGGTGTGCTGAACCCGCTGGGGCTGAACTGCATCCGCTCGTTTCCGATTTACGGCAATGTCAGCTGGGGTTCGCGCACACTGGTTGGTGCCGATGTCATGGCCAGCGACTGGAAATACACTCCGGTCCGACGACTCGCCCTGTATATCGAAGAAAGCCTTTACCGGGGCATTCAATGGGCTGTATTCGAACCCAACGACGAACCTTTGTGGGCGCAGTTGCGCACTTCGGTCGGCGACTTTATGCACAACCTGTTTACCCAGGGCGCATTTCAGGGCAGCTCGGCCCGCAAGGCGTACTTTGTGCGCTGTGATAACACAACCAATACGCAGTTTTATATCGATCGCGGCATAGTCAATGTCGTGGTGGGTTTTGCACCCTTGAAACCGGCGGAGTTTGTGATCCTGTCGATCCAGCAAATCGTTGCTCAGCCCTGAGGAGAAACCCTATGGCACAGTTCACTGTCAATGGATCCCGCTTCGATCCCTATAAAAACTTCAAATTCCGCATCAAATGGGATGGCCGCTACGTTGCCGGCGTCAGCAAGGTCAGCGCCCTGAAACGTACCACTGAGGTTGTAAAACACCGCGAAGGCGGCGATCCATCTACCAGCCGCAAGTCGCCGGGGCGCACCGAGTACGAAGCCATTACTCTCGAACGCGGTGTGACACACGATCCGGAGTTCGAAATCTGGGCCAACAAGGTCTGGAACTATGGCTCGGTTGGCGAAGAGGTTTCTCTGGCTGATTTTCGTAAACCTGTGATTCTTGAGGTTTATAACGAAGCTGGTCAGAAAGCCATCGCCTACAAGATCTTTCGTTGCTGGGTGTCGGAGTTCCAGGCACTTCCCGATCTGGATGCCAACGCCAACGCAGTGGCAATACAAATGCTGAAGCTGGAAAACGAGGGCTGGGAGCGCGACTATGACGTCACTGAACCAGAAGAGCCCAGCTTTGTCGAACCGACATAGGCTGAGCCAGAACTTCTCGGCTTCCGATGTATTGAGGCTCTGGGAAACAGCTAGCGCTGCGCCGGCTGTATCGCGGGCAACGGCCTTGCTGGCAGCTGCGAATGGCGAAGACGTAGCTTCAACGGGTGCGCACAGCCTTGGCGTTCGCGACCGTGGCCTGATGGAGTTGCGCCGCCAGCTGGTTGGCGAAACCGTCGAGGCCCGCACCGCCTGCCCCCAATGCGGCGCGCAGATTGAAGCCTGCTTTCCCCTTGCTGATCTGCTGGCACAGACTGATGCGCCGGTGGCCACTATGGCGGTTGACCTGCACGGTAAAAGGCTGCTTTTAAAGGCCCCGTCCACATCGGCTCTGGAACAGCTTACCTCTGGCTGTCACCACGAAACCGAACTGCGCGAAGCGGTTATCAGCCTCTGTGTGCAGTCATGTACAGACACCAACGGTGAACCTGCTGTGGTTCCGGCGGATGCCGACAGTGTTATCGCCGAAGCCCTGGAAAAACTCGACCCTCTGGCGGCAATTCACATTTCACTTGATTGCCCCGACTGCACCGCCGGTTTCGAAATGCCGTTTGATCCGGCCGAATTTGTCTGGTGTGAAATCTCACAAGCCGCCGAACGTCTTTTATGGGAAGTCGACCAGCTTGCCCGGCTATACCACTGGCCGGAAGCAGACATTCTCGCTCTGTCACCCAGGCGCCGGGCGGCCTATCTCGGGATGGTGCAGATATGACCGATTTCGTTTCATCGATCGTTAAACGCCTGGCCGGCACTCAAACGGGGCTGCGACCAGTAGCCCGGTCCAGATTTGAGCCCATGACAGACAATGAGCCACTGCTGCATGAACAGGTGCTTGAGTTTGATGCCGGTAACACAACAGTCCCAGCCCCCCTGACTGCAGCCAATAACCCTGGCGCAGTTAAACCTCAACAACCCGACAGCGACGTCACTCCCGGTAATACCGTGGCTACACCAGCGCAAGAGGTTGCTCCGTCGTCGAATGGCGCACCCGCCGTTTCTGCGGTTAGTGACAACCACGAACCACCTTCCGGTACACCCGTTGCTCGCATCCCTCCCAATGCGCCAGTTACAACCACGCTGCAGCGGGAACCAGTATCACCCAGTGACGAACCCGGTAAATTGGCTGCCAGCGTTGCGGGCACAAAGGAAACCACCAGCAAGCGTGTGACAGGGCGGGAAAACCCGACCCGCATCGAAACTCCCGTTTCCGTGGGGCGCAGCACGAAAACCAGCCAGGCTACAGAAACCGGAATGAGCAGTGAGCCGTCAGACCCAAGGAGGCCGGCCGACGAGCCCTTGACGAGGCCGGCACGTGTTCAGGCTGCTGCCGAACACGTCAGTACACGGCGATCGGGATTTCGGGCACTGACAACCCCGGCTCAGCCACTGCCTTCCGCACCCGCAGCACCCGAGGCCATTGCAGAACCAGCGCAGCCCGCCGTGCGGATCAACATCGAACGTCTTGAGGTGCGGGTTCAGCCTGCCAAAGGTGTGCCGGTTAAAAATAACCACACCGTGCGGCCGCCAGCGGCAACGGACCTTGATGCCTTTCTTGACAACCTGGAGGGGCGGCGATGAGTGATGGGTATGCCGTTGCTGCGGTGACAGCTGTCATCCGGCGCACGCTACTGGAAGCCTTTGCCGCCGCCAGCCTGTCTGACGTAGTAGGCACCATCACTGTGACGGCAGAACCGCCCGATCGCGTAATCGCGCCCAATGCAGCTGACCCTACACAGGTGAACATTTTTCTGCGTCAGATCACCACCAACCCGGCATTTCGCAACCGGGATTTACCCAGCCGTAACAGCGCTGGCGATCTGGCATCAGGTCCACCGCTGGCCATTGATCTGCACTATTTCATCACGGCCTATGGCGCCGAGATGTTTTTCAGCGAGATTTTGCTTGGCCATATCGCTCAGGCGTTGCATGAAAACGCCGTGTTGCCCCGTGAATGGATAACCCGTGCCCTGTCACCAGTACCAGCTGACCCTCTGATGCCGCCGGCCCTATCTGCTTCCGGTATCGATGCGCAGCCAGAGCTTATAAAGATATTGCCAGAGCCTGTAGACAGTGAAGAGATGTCGCGGCTGTGGTCAGCAATACAGGGCCAATACCGGCCAACCATCGCTTATCGTGCCTCGGTTCTGTTGATCGCCCCCCGCAAGGCTGGAGGCTCTGCCCCACCCGTACGCCATGCTCGCGGTGCCACGGTTGTCCAGATCGAGTTGCATCTGGAGAGCATCAGTGTGGCTGGCGATACCGAGGCACCGGTTTTGTCAGACAGCGTTATAACCCTGGCCGGTGGCGATTTCGTGCGCGGCGGTATGAGCGTTGAAATTGGCGAGGTCATCGCCGTACCTGCCGATGACAACATTTCGAGCGGCCAGATAACACTGGACCTTGCTTCACTCGCGGGTACGCCGCCACGAGCCGGGATTCAGCCCCTGCGCGTGCGACGCACCCGTCTCACCGGCCCGGCGCCATCTGTGGATTTGACTGATGTGTCCAACGCGCTGGCGGTGACAATACGCCCACAGATAACCGCCAGCGTGGTCAGTATCAGCGCGACAGACATGGTCAACGGAGTACCGGTTGCCTCGGGTGACATCACCCTCACGCTTTCACCACCGGTAGCCCGCCGTCAGGTCTGCGAGCTGCTTCTGAACTCGCCCCTCGGCACACAACGCCTGACTGCGCCACCCGACAATGGCGCAGCAGAGGGGGTTGATACAGTCACCAGTATCAGTTTTGTATTTCGCCGTATGCCTCGCGGCTCATACCTGCTGCGGGCTGCGGTGGATGGCGCTGAAAGCCTGCTGACTGTAGACGGCAGCGGCGTCTACGATGGGCCGGGGGTAACTATCTGATGAGCATTCAGTTTCTGCATCAGACCCGAACAGACGCTCTGAGTGCAGAATGCACCCGCATTGGCCAGATGCTGCATGCCGCCTGCGAGGCAACTGAACCACCAATGCCGCGCACCCATGGCCCTGTTGCCGAGATAGCAGATCGCTTCGGGCTTACTCTCTTCGAGCGCGATATCCTCACCTTTGCTATAGCCGTGGAAATTAACGCTGAAGTCGCAGCGCTGGCTTCAAGGGTCGCAGCAGCGCCCCGTGCGGGTTTTGCTACGTTTGGCGTTGCCATACAGGCTTTTGAAAACCCTGACTGGCAGGCCTTGTCGCCCCATCGCCCGCTGCGCCATCTGCGCCTGATAGAGTTAACCCTCCCCGAGAGGCTGCTGGTATCCGAAATCCGCGTGGACGAGCGCATTCTGCACGCGCTCTTCTCGGATGACAGCTCTGCTGACGATGCTGCGCCTGACAGCATTGACCACCGGCTTTGCCCATACCTGATACAGCTACAGCAGAAGGTACCTCCGGGTGCAGGCCTGGCGGAGGTTGCGGAAAAAATCTCCCTCCATTTCAGCCAGAACAAACATCAGCAACTGGTGCTCAAGGGTCGCCATCGCAGCGATGTGCGCCGCACGGTGCAGGCTGCTGCGGGCAGTCGGGGTGTCTGGTTGCTGGATCCCGCACTCTTACCTGCGTCCGCTGTTGAAAGAGAGAGCTTCGCCCGCCTCTGGGAACGCGAGGCAAGGCTGTCAGGAGCCTATCTGCTGATTGAAACTGAGGGCAATGCCGACGCCGGATGCATAAACCGGTTATTACAGGGCCAGCCTGGGCCAATCGTGCTTGCCGGCCACGATCCCTATAAGCCGGATATAGGTGTGCTCAGCCTTGAAGTGCCTCAGCCATCGCGCCCTGAGCAAACGCAGCTATGGCGCCGTGCACTGGGGCCACACGCGCGTCGCCTCAGCACCGATATCGATAGCCTGACGCAGAATTTTGATCTCGGAGAAAGTGATATAAGCGCGCTGGCCGATAAAGTGCTTCTGCGCGGCCTGGTAAATGGCAACGCATTATGGGAAGCCTGCCGTTCCAGTGCACGCCCGCGGCTTGGCTCTCTGGCACAACGTGTTCCTGCCCTTGCCGGCTGGACCGACCTTATTTTGCCTGATGAGGCGCGCGCCACTCTTCATGTTCTCATTGCTCAGGTGCGCCGGCGCCACCGCGTCTACCAGGATTGGGGGTTCGCCGGTAAATCCAACCGGGGGCTAGGCACAACCGCCCTGTTCGCCGGGCCCAGCGGCACCGGGAAAACCATGGCAGCCGAAGTAATCGCCAGAGAACTGAACCTTGATCTCTACCGCATCGATTTGTCTGCTGTGGTCAGCAAGTACATCGGCGAAACGGAGAAGAATCTGCGTGTGCTGTTTGATGCCGCTGAAGGCACAGGCGCGATTCTGCTATTCGATGAAGCTGACGCGCTGTTTGGCAAACGCTCAGAGGTCAGCGACGCCCGCGACCGCTATGCCAATATTGAAGTCAGCTACCTGCTGCAACGCATGGAGAGCTACGCTGGCATTGCCATTCTCACCACCAATATGCGCAGTGCAATTGATGATGCTTTTTTGCGTCGCATTCGCTTCGCAGTCAACTTCCCATTCCCCAACTGCGCCGCACGCCTGCAAATCTGGAAAAGCGTGTTCCCCGAGGAGGCGTTGCTGGGGTCTCTGGCCTGGGAAAAACTTGCACGGCTTGAGATGTCCGCGGGACATATTCGCAATATCGCCTTGAATGCGGCCTTTCTTGCGGCGGAGAACTCTATGCCCATTGCCATGGAGCACCTTCTGCAAAGCGCGATGATCGAGTGCGCGAATATTGAAAAACCGCTGACACCAACGGAAGTCGCGGGGTGGACGACATGAGCACAAAACCTGAGATCAGTATCGAGATAGGTACACTTGCCTTTGAAGGGCTTGGCCGCTCCTTCAGTCAGCGCGCTGCGGCCAGTTTTGAGCAGGCTTTTGCACGCGAACTGCGTGATTGCCCGGCCGATACAAGATGGAATGATCAGCCTGGCCCCATCACAATGCCAGCCCCCGGACGGCAAACCCCCGAGGTGTTTGGGCGACGCCTGGCATCGCAGGTGGCAAGGGCACTTCAGCAATGAACAGGTGCGCAGAGCCATCACCAGCGCAAACGGCGGACCAAAAACCCACCGTGACAGCGCACACTTGTCCGCCTGGTCTCACACTACGGGCGCCAGGGCTGTCACCCCGGGAAACAGCAGCTACATCTGCACTGATTAGCGACATGGCCCGACACCTCGGGCTTCAGCTCAACAACCTGACCATCGCCATCGACGAATCCGCCGGGCGTTCATTACGGGTGCATGGTGCACATGGACGAACGCAGCTCAACCTGATCGAACTGGATCCATTGCATTTTAAACCAGAGCGTTTTGACGACCGGGCTTTACTCGCTCACGAACTGACCCACGCCGCGCAGACACACAACCAGGCACCGGTTGCACCGTCGTTGCGCCTGGCAGAAGAAGAAGCTCGCGAAAACGCCGATGCCGCCCGCCTTGGCCGCACACTCAACGTACCCTTGCATCGCCTGCAAGGCGTAGCCTTTGAAGTACCGCAAACTACGCCTGCAACAACCGCAGTGACATCCCTGGCTACTCTGGTTGCACGTAACTACCGGCGCGAGCGCGAACGTATACGCGTGCTGCTTGACGGTATCATCGTTACCAACGGTGAGGTCGAACAGGTTTTGCGCATTCTTGAACCTATGGCCTTTGAAACCGCGAGTGCTCTGATCGAATCGCTGGACTCACAGGATCGCCTGAGGCTGGTCGACGAAATCAACACACCACACTATGCGCGGTTTCGCTCTCAAATCATCGCCACTATCGCAGCACTGAGTGAGAATGAACTCGGGCAACAGGACAAGTCACTACTGGAGTCTGTGCGCTTCGATGCACTCACCACAACAGAATTATTGGCACTGCAACGGGCGTTCACCTACTTGCCCGCAGATGCAAGGACTGCGTTATCGGAAGGTGATCGTGCAGCAGAATTCCATAGCCTACGCAACTCACCACCCGGGAGCTATGATCGCGAAGAAGCGGAACAGCCTCTGGCACTGCAAGAAGAACAGCGTGCGGTTTCGGTAACTCTGGCCAATGCGAATGTGCGTTCGCAGGTTTACCGTCTTAGCCAGCGGCTGCAGGCCCTGTTGCTTGATGCCGATGCCGATAAGGCCCGCAGCGCATTGCGGCTGATCGCCGGCCTGGACATCCTGGCCACGCCGCCACCGCAGCCACAGGAACAGGAACAGGAACAACCCGCCGCCCCACCCGATGGCCTGACCATGGCGGCCTTGCGCATCATTGCATCTGATCTTGATGAACAAGGCGCGATTGACCGCCTGATCGACGAATTACCTGAGCCAGACCGGAATCATGGGCCACTGCGCGATGCATTCCGGCAGCTGATGTCCGCGCGCGCACCTTGGCGCAACCTGCAGTTGGTAGAAGAATTGCTGGACCCGGGCTGGTGGTTTTTCGGCCGGGTAGATCGCGAAGAAGCCATGCTGGCCTACGACATAGTAATGACAATGCCGCTGGTTGATCGCGAGCGATTCATTCAACTTGAGCGCGGTGGGCTGTTGCGGAGGATGCTCAATGCACTGCCTGATGAGTTCGTGCAGAGCCCGGATTTTGCACTTCCCGAAGTGGCCCGTACTGCAGACGGCCAGGTCGTCGAAGCCAGTCACTTATACGCACCCGGAGGCCTGCGCGACAGCGAGTCGGAATTGGTGGGAAGGACCCTCGAGCTGTTTCGCGATCCCGCAGGCGATGCTGATACCGGGTCTCGCCTGGCTCACCTGCTGGAGATCGCCAGATTACAGGAACCTGATGCAGGTGACGCCCTGTCACCACGGCATGATGCGGTGTTATCCAGCGTGGTCCGTCGGCTTGATGCTGAAGGCTTGCTGGAGCCATTTCTGTCGCGATTGTCACCCGATCAACTTGCCTCCCGTGATACTGCACCTTACCTTGCCATGGTGTTTGAGGCACGGGATCCCGTGTTTGCTCGGGCGTATATCCTGCAGTTACTAAACCACCGTAAGTTTTTGCTGTTCAGCCTCGACAGCGTTGAACCACGCGAAGCGTTTCTGGCATTTCATCTGATGCTCGCACTTCCTGCAGCTGACCGCGAAGCAATCGAAACTGCCGATGGCGGCAAGCCTTGGGGCCGGATGCTTGAAAATCTGAGCAACCGCACGCTGGCCGAAGCCGGGTTTGGCTTTTTCCGCGCTGAACTCCACCGTGATGGCACTAACGCCGTACGTTCGCGGCTTGATGACGACCAGCTCTGGAATGGCGACCACAACGATCAACTGATCAGCATTATCGAACTCGCCCGTGCCACTGGTGAGTTTGACTACGTATTCGAAACCTCGCGCCTGCGTAAGGAAGCCGGCCTCTCGGTACCGGCGACTGTGTCAGCCCGTTACCAACTGTATGACCCCGGCGCCGGGCGCACCACGCCCACACCGGTCACCGCTGATATCGAGGTTCCTGGCGGGAGCATCCTCCGTCTCTTGTTTGGCTCACGCTGGAGTGAACGTGACGTGCGTTACGTTTATGGCGAACCGGTAGACGTTCTGGGCTCTGAGTATCGAGACGCGTCGGTCAGTTCCATGCGCGCCACTATCGACCTGGAACAACTTCAGGCGCTGCGACCGGGCCACCGTCTTGGATCCATAGCCGAGGTTGCACACAGTGGTGAAGCACGCGAACCCGTCAAAGCGAATAACCGCGACGCTCTGATGCAAACATCAAACGTTGTCGACATTATGCTGCAGCTGGAGCAAGGCCGCGGTGTGATTCAGGCCAGCCAGATTCGCCTCGACAACACGCACTACATCTCCAGCGGTTTTATGTTGCGCACCGGAGCCATAACCCTGAGCGGATTAAACCTGCAGATCGGTTTCGAGCGTGGCGACCTGATCAAGCTGACATCGGTGGCTGCCGAGCTTGGTCGTCTCGAAGTGGAGACGCCAGTCTACAGCACTGACGACTCCGCAATCGCTGCACGCCGCGCCAGCCTGACAACGCTTCATGCGGCAATTGGCGACTTTTCCCAGCAGCAACCCGAGCAACCATTGGTAGGCCATCTGTTCGGTTTGATTCTCACTGCACTCTGGCGCACTTTTGTGTCACAGAAGCAGATACTTGAAGACCCTCTCGCGCAAGCCTCTCTGTTCGATCACGTTGACCTGTCTTTCGCGAGCCTTACCATTGATGAACTGCACACCTCTGGCGGCCAGAGAATTGGCCAGACTACTGTAACCGAGGCGCGTATCGCCGCCGCCACCAACCGCGCGGCCTATCAGCGGCTGCTGGTCGAATCGCTAACCCGCCGGCTGGAGCGAGAAACCAGTCAGGACACACGCGAGCGCTTGCAAGAGCGCCTGACTGCCGCCAGTGCCGAAGCCACCCGGCTCGAACCCCTGGAGCGGGAATACCGCGATCTGGTTCGCCGCATGGGCCGCCAGAATGGTCGTTTGAGTGAAGACGAATCACAGCGTCTGGCGGAGTTGCAGGAAGACGAGGACCTTGCAGTGGGTGGGCGCATGGGCGCCATTGTGGATATCGGGCAGATACGCGTAGCCGGCATCGACGGCAGTGTCAGCGCAGACGACATTGAACTCAACGGCCTGCATGGTGAGGGCGAATTCCGTGACCTGTTCGGGTTTACCGTCGAAGAACTCACCACCGAGCAGCAGATAAACCGTTTTGTGCAATTCGGCCCGGAAGCACTGCAGACCCACCCAGAAGGTGAACAGCCATCGGATACCAGTTTCGCACTTGAAATCCCCAGCGTGGCCATCAGTGGGCTGGTGGTACAGGGAGAAATTCCTTCGGCCCGTTCGGTGCAACTGGCGCTGCTGGAACTACCCGCCAGCCCGCCGTTCGCCAGTGAGCGTGCGCGTATGCAGTCACTGGTGACCCGGCTCACTGTGTACGAATATCTACGCCGCCAACCTGAGCCAGGAGCGCCAACCGACCGCATCGCCCATCGTCGACAATTAATGGAAGAACGCCGCGCACTGGCCGAGTTGTTCGGCTCTTCCATCGTTAAACTCGATGCGCGGCATATCACTCTGGGCGCACAACCAACCCACCAGGGTCGCCTCGCCCAAAGCGAGGAAGAAATCGAAGACCCGGATCGTTCACCGCATCGTGCCCGCGGCAACATCGGCATAGGCTCACTTGATCTGCGGGGCGTGCGCCACGGTGCGCTTCATGCAGAGCGCATTCATGGCGAACAGCTACACGGCGCCGTGCAATTACGGACACCAGGGCTTGATGCTTATGCCAGCCCCGATGGGCAACTCGAAGTTGCGGTGTTTGGCGGCGACAGCCTGATGATCGACAATCCCCGCATGGGTGATGGGCCTAACCGCGCCGACCGTATCCAGATTGACGGATTCGATGGCATCGCACGACTGAATCACGAAGGCTTGTCTGTTGAAGGTTTCGTGATTGACACACTGACAACGGACGATGCCCATTTCCAAACCGCGACATCTTACTTCTGGTCGCAAGGAGTAAGCATTCTGAGAGGCATTCGCCTCAATTTCCACATCCCTTTCGACAGTGCCACAAACAGCAGCAATCAGGCTGCGGGGCCAGCGCTATCCCGTCTGGATACCAGCACCCTGCATATCGACCGGCTGCATATCGATGAGGTCAGTGCCGACCAGTTGGGCTACCGCGGTTATGACAACACCGGCGGATTTTCCAAAGAAGTGATCGTCGAGAGCGGTATTATCGGCGATATCGACGTCACCAATTTCAACCTGCGCATGCCGCAGGACCAGGACATGGGTTACGACGGCGGAGTTACCATTCGCACACTCGATGCCGTGCAGTTCAGCTCACGCTTTGGTGAGTCTTTGCATGTACGGGGCCAGCTGGACAGTGGCGAGCGGAGCGAGGCAGAACCAGCCATCAGCATCAACATCGCCAGCGCTGAGGAACTTTACGTTGAACTGGATAATCTCGACCTGAGCCAGGGTACCGTCGATCTGCGCACCGGCTCAGGCCATGGCCGTGTGCTGGTTCGACAGGCGCAATTTTCCGGTGAAGTTGCCATGGTTGGCAATGAAATCAGGGTTCGTCACTTCGTAGCGCCCTTGATCGACATATCCAGCGTGCACTGGACCGCCAGCACAGGTACCGAGGTTACCGCCGAAAACGCCCGCCTTCATGATTTCCGCCTCAACCTCGACTACATCACTGAAGATGAAGACCACACTACCGTGGCCCTGAATGAGTTGTATATCGGCCGTTTCGCAGCCGACAGCATCATTTATGCAGACAGCCCGGGCATGCACGTAGCGCTTAACCCGCGTACCGACCCCGAATCTGCAACCGCGGAATTATTGCCGATGATTCAGGGCTTGCGCCTGAAAGATTTATCCCTGCGCATGGGGCCTGACAGTTTCAGTATGTCCGGAGGTCATGGCCGGATAGAAAACGCAGACATTGTCGCCAGTGCGCTGTCCCAGGCCGAGACTGGTTCCGGCTCCGACCGCTACCAGGCCGTCACCGGGCTGTTTGCCAATATCAGCGCCGGCGGCATCAGCTTTTCTGATCTTGGCTACGGTGACGAGGGCCTTACCATTATGGGCGGCATCGACCGCCTTGGTGCCGACGGTAGCTTCGATCTCATGCCTGCTGAACCAGGCGCGCCAGCGGGCAGCACCCGCGCAAGTGGTGACTACAGTATCAGCCAGGGCCGTATCGGCAGTTTCCGTTACGGCAATGGCCTGATCCAGATCGGCCCCGATAACAGTGAGGGGTTAGTCATCGATGAAATCCAGTTGCAATCACTGAGATTTAACAGCGGCGACTATGAACTGTTGCCTGTCGCCACTGAAACCGCAATGGGTGCGCCGGCAGGCAGCACCGGTTCAAACCTTGCTCCCTCTTCGGTCACCGCGCACGGCTTGCGCCTGAATATGGACCTGTACCTGCATAAGGACAGCGAAGATGCCCCCGATACCGCCACCGCAGGTTCGCCTGAAACCGAACAGAGCGCCATCGACCGCATCGATATCCACCAACTGCACTTCGATTCGATCGCCTTGCAGGGCTATCGCCTGTTCTTGCGTGAAAAGGGCATCTTTATCGATATACCCGCCGGCCTCGACTCATCAATCCAGGACATAAACTTGCACGGCCCGCTGCCAGATCAACCTTTCTCGATTCGCCTGGATACGCCAACCCCAACCCTGCTGGGCTCGGTATCCACCGGCGCGCTGCTGGCGCAACAGATTGGTGTGCAGATGGGCAACAGCCTGCGCGCCCGGCTGGACTTCGAAGCTGAGTCATCCGATATCGGCTTCCTTGAGACTATCGACCCAGATAGCGACGAACAAGGCCCGATCAGAATCGACCTTACCAACTGGAGTGCGACCAATATCCTCGCCTATATCGGTGAAGGCACTTCAACTCGACTGCGGGCCGGCCGTATGCTCGGCGACGGTGGCATTGGCGGTGCCGGGCTCGGCATAGAGCTCGGTGAAGACGGCTCGACTGGTGTAAATCTGCGGGGGCTATGGGCGCACGGTTTCGAGTTGCGTGATCGCGATCTCGGCGCGGCCCTGACCCTGGGCCGCATGTCGATGCCCGACGAAAACGAGATCGAATACGTCAATGGGCCATCTGACACCACCCCGGGAAATACCCACACCCGTATCCGCATCAATCATCTGGATGTCGATACCGCTAACTTTGTGGTGACCGACCTCAGCCATATGATTCACCAACTGGGCGGGCCGGATATTCAGCATGAGCTGACAACAACTGATCGTGCACCGGACCCGGATGCACAGCCCGATACCGACCCGGCCCTGCTCGACCGGTCAGTACTGAGCTGGATTCGTAATCATCAGGCGTTATTCGATTCGTTACAGGGTCATATTTCGGCCGATGTTCAGTTTCCGCTCGGCTCGGTGGGCACGGACTACGGCACCCTGCACCCGGAAATAGATCTACAGATTGAAGACGGCGGCCTCGATATCGATCAGATGGAAGACCAGCTGTCCAGAATTGATGAGTTGGCCGGTACCACTTTAGGGGCGGCTAATTTAAAGTTCGATCCCAACACCTCTACTCCGACACTCGTGTTCGGTGTCGGCGGCCATATGCCGATACAACCCACCGACCCAGGCGGCATACCGGTGGGCGACCCCATTGAAGCAGACCTGCACTACAACCTCTACGAATGGCGCATGGGTGAAGACGAAATGCGCGTCATACGCAGTTCTCGTCGTGTCGGTATCAACCGCCTGTTGCAAGTCGATCAGGGCAACTTCGACCCTGCCGCAGAGCCTGAACAACCTGATCCGGATGCAATTCCCCAAAGCGTGGCGCAACAATTCCGCGGCCTGCGTGTGAATGATTTTTCGCTGCAGCTTCGTACTGACAACACGGATGCATTGCCAATTTCGCTTGGTGATTATGGCTCGCTGGAGTTAGCGCCGCAGGCACTGCAGGACCTACGAATCAAAGGCAACCTGCAGCCTTACAACTATGATCTTCTGCCGGGTAACCAGCGTGAAGATCGGCTGTTCCGCTCAATGTTCCGGAACAGCACCACTCGCCCCGGAAACTTTGGCCTCAGTTTCGACCAGCTCGCATTACAGGCGCTGGACATCAATATTCCGGAGTTTGGCAATTATGCCAGCGGCGGCATCGAGGGGGATATCTCCATAGAAGACGTGCGCGGTGTCTCGCTGGATTTCCGCGGCCTGGTACCCCGCTGGCTGTCTGGGCAAGTAGGGGCGGTGAAGCTGCGCAATATTGAAATCAACCTTGAGGAGCTCACACGCTCCGGGCTCGAGCCTGCGCAGCCAGAGCCGACCTACCGCGACCTGTCCGTATTCCGTGAAGGCGAGGAGGAGGACGTACCATGATGCAGCCCACCGTTCCCGATACTGGCCGTCATGATCCGATACAACGCCCGCCACAAAGCGCGGCAGAGTTGCAGCGTTTAGAGAATGACGCAGACCGTTTCAGTGATGCCGCCCTGGCCGGCCGGCGCACACCTTTGAGCGGGCCCAGCCTGCCTCGTGGGCCAGGAACCGGTTTCAGCGGTCTGGGTTCCGGCAAACCAATACCGCCGCACCTGCAGGGCCGGCTGTCACGTAATCTTGGCCTGGACCTGAAAGATATACGCCTGCACGACGATGCCAGGGCACGCGCCACCACCGGACAACTACACGCCAACGCAGCTGTTTCGGGCAATCAGATCGCTCTGGGGCGCGATTCTGAGAGCCAGGGCGCGGATGAACTGATTGCACATGAGGTCGCCCATTTAACCCAGGGTGCCAGGGCCGATGCCCTTCCCGGCGTGCTCTGTAACGAGGGTGGTGATTCGCGTGGTATCGGCACCAGCCCTCCGGAAGCAACATACACCCTGGGTTCGGGCGCCGGGCCAGAAGACGCTCATGTTGTATTCGATTTCGACAGTGCCGAACTTACTCCGGGTGCACGGGCCAGCCTGCGGCAGCTGGCGCAAAACCAGACTACCGCGGTTAATCTTGACCTCTATGGTTACGCCAGTGCTGAAGGTGCCAATGACTACAACGTCAATCTGTCCGCCCATCGCGCCGTTGCAGTGCAACGCTTTTTGCAGCCATTACTACCGGAAAACTCGCTGGTTACAGTGCATGCCCACGGCGAAATCAGCCGCTTCGAAGAACCCAGCGACAATCGCCGCGTGGGTATCGATGTGCAGCAGCAGACCGGGACGTCCGGCAATGGACAATTGCCGGGACTGCCGCTGCCGGCGACGCCGCCACCGCGTCTGCCGGAAAGGTTCCGGTTGCGGCTGGCCTCACCGCTGACACTGCAGCCGCCACTGGCCCAGGGCATTTTTCAGATACCCCCCATGGCTGCTGCCAACCAGCAGCTGGATTTCCTTCCCATGGCGCGTGCCGCCAGCGCCCGGGGTCTGCATCTGCCGGATCTGGTCGATCAGGGCGAGCTGGAAAGCGCCTATGCCCTGCACCGGCGGCTGTATCCATGGATACCCGAAGATCCGGCAAGTGTACGAAACTGGCTGGCCTCCAAAATCGTCGGCGCGATCGGAGCCCAGGCCTTTACTGAACGCACTTTCGAGGCGCAGCTGAGCCAGGAGCATCCCGGACTGTTGGAGGACATGGAAAGGCGGGAACAGATAGATCGCATGATGCGGGGAGAAGAAGAGCCCTTCGTGATCCCTCCGATCACCATCTTTGAGTTGCAGTTTGATATCACCTCACGTGGTTTGGTTTTCGAATAAGGAGATTCTGTATGGCTAAATCTGCTATCAATCCGAGGTTGCTTAAAGGTGGTCTGTTTCGCGTTGATCGCGACACCGGCGACGTTCTTTCAGTTGTGCCGTTTCAGTACAACCCCGAGACCTTGAGCCGCACCCTTACGCCACGCGGTGCCAGCGGCGAGGGTGAGCGTGCTGATGCATTACGCCTGATAGGGCCGCCAACCGAAACCCTCAGCATGGAGGTCATTCTCGATGCCAGCGACGCGCTGGAATCGGCGACCATAGACGATACCGTGGCCACTGCGGGCCTGGCACCGCAACTGGCAATTCTCGAAACCATGATTTACCCCAGCGTAAGCGCGGTACAGCGCACGGCTGATCTTGCAGCACAAGGCCTGATGGAAATCCTGCCCACCCCCGAACCCTTAACTGTGCTGGCCTGGAGCCGCAACCGCATTACTGCAGTGCGTATCACGGAGTTTTCAATCAGCGAAGACCTTCACGACACCGAGCTGAACCCGATTCGCGCCACCATTTCATTGGGGCTGCGCGTAATGTCGGTAGATGACCTTGGCTACAACAGCCGCGGCGGCGGCATTTTCATGAGCTACTTCAGACGCAAGGAAGAACTTGCCGGGCTCGCTTCGAGCGGCGACCTGTCCAGCTTTGGCATCAGTCAGGGAGATCTGTCATGAGCAACCAGCTCCAGGGGCAACCGTATTTCATGCCCGACCTCAGTACACCACGCTTTCCTAAATCCAGCCGTTATTTTGGCATGCAGGCACGACTGCACACCCGTGCCGATGGCACACCGCAACCCTATCTTGAGCGACGATTTCCCCCGCACCCGGCAAGTATGGACACCTTCGGCTCCTATACCTGTGCCGCCCCGGACCGTCGCGACCTGGCTGCCGCCAATGCGCTGGGCATGGCCGGTTTATGGTGGCAAATGAGCGATGCCGCCGGTACCACAGACCCTGATCAGGTGGTGGATCAACCCGGTGTTGCAGTGCGTCTGGCAATTGACCCGCGGGGGCAAGGCTGATGGCCGGCACTCAGCTTTCAGTCAGGATGGGCTTTGTCACTACAAGCCCTGTACCCGCCGTGGTGATCAATGCCATTCGCAGTGTGAAGGTGACCCAGAAAGCCGGTCAGCGCTCGGGCTTTCAGGTATCTATGGCCATGGAGAAAGGTGGTGAGATCGAGCAGGAGTTGTTGCCGGGAGGCTACTTCGCACCCGGCAAACGCATGATTTTTTCGGTGGTGACCAACGGCCTGCGGGAAGTGTTGATGGACGGACACATTGCCCGCTATGACGTTGGCCAGAGTAATCAGCCCGGCCAGATTACTCTGGCCCTGACCGGTACCGATGCCACTCAACTGATGGATCAGATCGATCTGTCCGGCGTACCTATGCCGGGCATGCCACCCTTCGCTCAGGTGAATTTCATCCTCGCGCGCTATGTGGCTCTGGGCATCATTCCAGTGGTCGTCCCTACGCCTATGGTTTCCGTACAAAATCCGATGGCTCGCTGGCCCAGCCAGCAAGGCACCGATTATCAGTACATCCAGCGCCTGGCAGGCCAGGTGGGTTACCTGTTTTCGCTGGAACCGGGCGCAACCGAAGGTCAGCAATTCGCCTATTTCGGGCCCGATATTGGCACGCTGGTGGCGTTGGGTACCAATGCTGCGGGAGACACCCTCCCGCCCTTGACGGTGAATATGGGCGAAGCCAGCAATATCGACGCCCTGTCGATCAACTTCAACGGTCTGTCCAAACCCTTTGTGTATGGCTTTTATCTCGAAAGTTCCGCACCCGGGCCGGCGGTTCCTGTCCCTATGCCGGACTTTCTGACTAACCCTCCGCTGGGCCCGGGGTTTGTTCCCTACGCCAAAAACCTGGCGATGAACAAGCCATCGAGCGATTCCAGCGAAAGTAAGGACGAAGAAGAGGACGGCATGACCAGTACTGATCTTGCCACGCTGATCATGAAAGGAGTCGGCCGCGCAGCCAAAGGGGCAAATGTTATCAACGCCAGCGGCAGCCTTGATGTCGCGCGTTATGGGCAGCTGCTCAGGCCACGCAAAATCGTCAATGTGCGCGGCGCTGGCCCGCATTCCAATGGCATGTATCTGGTCGAATCAGTCTCGACCACAATTGAACCGGGGGCGATCAGGCAGAGTTTCAACCTGTCAAAAAATGCCCACGGTTCCTTTACTCAGAAGGTCGCGATATGACAACACGACGTTATTACGGCAAATACCGCGGCACGGTGGTAGCCAATGAGGACCCGATGCGTGAAGGGCGCCTGATGGTGCAGGTACCAGATATTGGCGGACTGATTCCTGTCAGCTGGGCCACCCCCTGTTTCGCGGCCACCGGCATCCAGATGGGTACCTATTTACTGCCGCAGGTTGGCGCCGGGGTCTGGGTTGAATTCGAGCAGGGCGACCCGGACAAGCCGATCTGGTCCGGCTGCTGGTACCACAATGGCGGCGAAGTACCCGCTCTCGCACAGGTGCCACCGCCACCAGGCGGCTCCAATTTCGTCATTCAGACTTCGGGCCAGAACACCCTGATGCTGAGTGATGTGCCCGGCCCGACCGGCGGCATCCTGCTGAAATCTTCCACCGGTGCGATGATTTCGATCAACGACGTCGGCATCACCATATCCAACGGCCAGGGAGCCACTGTGATGCTGAACGGGCCCTCTGTGACCATTAACCAGGGCGCTCTGGTGGTCACTTGACCGAATTGAACGTTAAGGAGAAACGCCATGCCAGGACCTGTATTGACGATCGCCTCAGCACTGACCTGCCCTCACGGTGGCACTGTCACCATTGCGCCTGGCAACAGCAGGGTAATGATCCTTGGGCAACCAGCAGGGACCGTGGCTGATATGTATACGATTGCCGGCTGCCCGTTTCAGATACCTATAGGTACCGGTACCAAGCCACAGCCATGCATCCGTATTCAATATACGGTGCCAGCTACCCGTGTGACTTCTCTGGGGCAACCTCTGGTACTGGCCACCAGCACCGGCATCTGCCTTTCCCCCGAGCAGATTCCCCAGGGAGCGCCCATGCCGGTCACTGTTCAATCGCGGGTGGTAGCCATATGAAACACATTGATTTTCCCTTTCGTGCCAACTCGCTGGGCCACACCGCTGAGGCCAGTGATGGCGAATACATCCGCAACCTGATCGAGCAGGTGCTGTTTACCCACCCTGGCGAACGCGTGATGCGCCCTGATTTTGGCGGTGGTGTACGCACACTGGTGTTTGAGCCCAACGGCGAGCAGCTGGCCAGCGCCACCGAGATCAATATTCACGCATCACTTAATCAGGCATTGGGAGAGTTGCTGGATGTTACCGGCGTGCAGGTGCAGGCCAGTGAAGCGACCCTGCGCATTACAGTGCGCTATGGCATCCGGGGCCAACCACAGGCACAGCTTGCAAGCTTTGAGAGGAAACAGTCATGAGCGCACTGTACGCCTGCGATGACGACGATCGCCGTCGCGCGGTCCGGGTTCAGGCCACAATCAATGGCATCGACTTTCTGGAAGTCGAGCCTGGCCAGACAGCATTGAATGTTACCTTTATTCACCCGCTGCCCGGCGAGGTCGGAGCCATACCTGATTTGCCTGAGCTGGATGTGAGCCAGATCGCTATCAGGGGCGGAACCCGGATAAGCCCGATTACCGTATTGGCGGTAAGCAGACCGCAGCCAAATGTTCTGCGTGTAGCCGTCGATCAACCCGGAGATTTCTCGCCTTACACGCTGCGCCTGCAGGCCGGGCCAGACACTCTTGATCCGCCACCGGGTTTTGACCCCACACTCTGTACCATCGAATTTTCGTTCAAGGCAACCTGCCCCACCGACCTGCCCTGCGCTGAGCCAGCCTCCTGCCTCGCCGCACAGCCTCCGGGCCCGGTCATAGATTATCTGGCCAAAGACTACGACAGCTTTCGCAGTGTGATGCTGGCGCGGCTGCGGCAACTGATGCCTGGCTGGCAAGACAGCAGCCCGGCGGCCCCCTACATCGCACTGGTAGAGGCCCTTGCTTTCACCGCAGACCGCTATAGCTATATGCAGGATGCCGCCGGCGCCGAGGCATACATTGGCACCGCGCGCCAGCGTATCTCGGTAGCGCGTCATACCCGTCTTATCGGTTATGCACTGGCCAATGGCAACAATGCCCGCAGCTTCATTCATTTTAATGTGTCGGCCGCCGCAAACGGGCAGACATTACTGTCAGGCACACCTGTTCTCAGTAAAACACCTGGCCTGGGGGCAGACATCAGCATGGAGCAGTATCAGGATGCACTGGCAAAAGGCGCTTTGTCGTTTGCCACCATGGCTGATGTTCAGCTGAACGCTGCCCACAATCATATCGCCTTCTACAACTGGAGCCGGCGAGATTGCTGTCTGAAGGCCGGAGCCACTCGTGCGACGCTGGTCAATTCACCCTTACTCAGCCTGGCAGTGGGCGATTATCTGCTTTTACTTCAGACGCTGGGCGTTACCACCGGCGTCGCCGCTGATGCAGACCCCGGTCTGGCACACGTTGTACGCCTCACTGAGGTCGTCAGTGACAGCGACCCTCTGGATGGCAGCGCTGTACTCAATATTGCCTGGTCAGGTGCTGACGCCTTGCCGTTCGACCTGCCATTGTCCGCAGCTGTGGGCGCTGATGGTGCTGAAATCCCTGTGGCCGAGGCCCGTGGTAATATTACCCTGGCCGATCACGGCGCCTGGATGCCAGTGGCCCTGTCACCCGATACTGTGCCAACAGAGGAACCGTTCCGGCCCTGTTTATTAACACCAGGCATCACCTATGCACGCCCGCTCAACACGCAGACGACAACCGCCAGCGCTGCGCTCAGGAACGATTCAGCACCCGCCGCACCGGCAGTTCAGCTAAAGGATGCTACCGGGACCTGGACCTTTCATCCAGATTTGTTGTCTTCAGATCGCTTCGCTAACGATGTAGTCGCGGAGCTGGACGACGCAGGCTATTGCTGGTTGCGCTTTGGCGATGACAGCAACGGCCGAGCACCTACCCCGATCAATAAGTTCACCGCCATGGCCCGCGTTGGCAACGGCACGCGTGGCAACGTCGGCCGGAATACACTGAGGCATGCAGTAACTGTGGCCACAGGTGGAGCCATAACAGGCATTCTGAACGTATCCAACCCCTTACCTGGCAGTGGAGGTAAGGACGCAGAGACACTGGCCCACGCGCGCTTGTTTGCACCTGCTTCAGTGCACCGTCAGGAACGTGCGGTAACCGCAAGCGACTGGTCTGAATGGGCGTTGCGCTACCCAGGAGTACAACGTGCAGCCGCAGAACTGCGTTGGACAGGTTCCTGGTATACCGTATTTGTCACAGTCGATCGCATAGGCGGAGGCAGCATCAATGCCGACGAACCATTCCGCCAGGGCTTGCTGCAACACCTGAACAGGGGGCGCCTGGCCGGTTATGATCTGGAACTGCGCGACCCATTGTACGCGCCGGTACGCCTCAGGCTGAGAATCTGTCTGGCACGTAATTTCTCCAGTGCCGACGTAAGGGCCGGCCTGCTCGATTGTTTTACTTCAGGCCTGCAGCGCAATGGCCGCAAAGGGTTCTTCCATCCTGATCAGTTCAGCTTCGGCGATCCGCTTTACGCCAGCCGCATTTATGCTGCTGCGATGGCCGTCGACGGCGTCGGCTCGGTTGAGATTCTCACCTTTCAGCGCTGGGATCGCGCTGCCAACCACGAAATCAGAGATGGCGTGTTAACCCCGGATGCACGTGAAATTGTGCAACTGGAAAACGACCCGAACTTTCCCGAGCGAGGCACTCTGGACTTGTTAATGGAGGGGGCACTATGAGCCGGCAGAATCAGGATTGCGGCTGCGGTACTGTAGTCGGGGCCACGCCACAAAAAATCGAACCGGCGCCATTCCAGAACTCGATCGACTACCGGATCGGTCATCATGGCAGCTTCATGGCCTCGCAGCTGACGGGTTTTTCCGCCAGTACTGAGCTTGCACTTTTCACCAGCCGGGACAGTTCTGATCCGGCGATCGCCCTGCTCGATAGCTGGTCCACCGTCCTCGATATACTGACCTTTTACAACGAACGCATTATCAATGAAGGCTTTCTGTATACCGCTACGGAACGCCGTTCTCTATTGGAGCTGGGCACTCTGATCGACTACCAGCTTGCACCGGGGGTATCGGCTGAAACCTATCTTGCGTTCTCTACCGACGAGATTCCCAACAGCCCGGTCGAGGTGATGGTTCCTGCAGGCGCCAAGGTCCAGAGTGTGCCATTCAGCATCGACGAGTTGCCTCAGACCTTCGAGACCAGTGCCGACCTGCTGGCGCGGACTGCACTCAATGATATAAGGCTGGAACTGGCGCTGTATACAGCACCTGCACCCGGCGACACCGCCGTTTATCTTGATGTAGCAAGCGCACGACTGAAGGCTGGTGATGCTTTGCTAATCGTTGGTGACGAACGCAAAGCCTCGCCTACCAATCGCCGCTGGCAGGTGCGGCGCGTACTGGCGGCTGCCGTTGTACCCGAAAACCCGGTATCGCGCCTGCCCGCACACGCCGCAATTACGCTGGAAAGCGCGTTGGACAACGCTGCCCGTCTGCCCGACAAGGGTATCCGGGCATTTGCATTCCGCCAGCGCGCCAGCCTGTTTGGCCACAATGCCCAGCCCTGGCAGACACTGCCGATATCGCTGCGACTCGGCGAGCTATCACCGATTCTGATGTCATCGCTTGTCACCGAACCGATGACCGGCACCAGCTTATCAGCCGCAGCCGCCACTATCGAAACCGATGCAATCAACTGGGCAGCTGAAGATCTGCTTCTCGGTCTGGAACTACTTCAAACCAATAACACCGACAAGGACCTCCTGGTCGGCCCTTTTGCCGGTCGCTCCAGCACATGGGCCGATGCGAACTTTAGTGACGATGAACCTTATCTCTATCTCGACCAGGTCTACGACAGCGTCGTCGCTGGTGGCTGGCTTGTGCTGCGCAAGGCAATTACCGGAGGCACTGATGAAGAGCTGTATTTCATCGAAGAAGCAGCCGAGGTAAGCCACTCTGATTTTAACCTTACGGCCAAGGTAACCCGGGTCAGGTTATCAGGCGCCGGACTGAGTAAGTTTTCACCGCGTAATGCCACCGTTTACTGTGCCAGCGAAGCCATCGCCTGGGCTCGCAAACCAATTGAATCCACAGTCAGCGGCCAGCACCTGCGACTCGAAAAACCCGTTGCCGAGCTCGCCAAAGACCAATTGATATCAATTCGCGGCCTCAATGAATCCGGCCGGGAGGTTGCAATGATTCGCCGCATCGAAGCGCTGGCAAATATTGCTTCCAAAGGCAGTGCAGAAATGCAGGACAGCGTAACAGAGACCACTGAAATTACGCTCGCACGCGTGCTTGATGAGCCCCTCACCCGCGGCAGTGTGCGCATTAATGGAAATGTTGTGAGCGCCAACCATGGCGAAACCCGCGCTGAGCCCATTGGTTCTGGTGATGCCTCGCTGGCCTTTCAGGTGCTGGATTTGTCCACCGCGCCACTGACCTTTGTCAGTGCGCCTGGAGGCAACGGCCGAGCCTCAACACTGAGCCTGCGCGTCAACGATATTCTATGGCAGGAAACGCCTGATTTTTTACATGCCGGAACTGATGATCGCGTTTACCGCCAGCGCATAGACAATAACGGCAAAGTGTCGCTGACCTTCGGCGACGGCATTACTGGCGCCAGGCTGGCATCTGGCAGCAACAACGTAAGCGCGACCTATCGCATTGGCACTGGTCTCGCGGGCCTGCTTGATGCCGATCGTCTGACGCAGCCTATGACACGTCCGGTAGGTATTCGCGGGGTGACCAATCCTTTGCCAGCGACCGGCGCTGAAGATCCGGAAACCCTGGCCAGTGCGCGTCGCAATGCTCCGGTTACCGTCAAAACCCTGGGCCGTATTGTATCGCTGACCGACTACGAAGATTTTGCTCGCAGCTTTGCTGGCATTGCCAAG
Source organism: Marinobacter sp. ANT_B65 (assembly GCF_002407605.1). NCBI lineage: Bacteria > Pseudomonadati > Pseudomonadota > Gammaproteobacteria > Pseudomonadales > Marinobacteraceae > Marinobacter > Marinobacter sp. ANT_B65. The sequence goes on from NZ_NXGV01000001.1 coordinate 2,027,697, forward strand.
GCCAAGGTGACCTCCCTCTGGGATGGCAGCCGCAGGCTGGTTCATCTGACCATCAGCGGTGCAGGCGGCACGGCCTTCAGTGTTGAAGACAAGACTTACATTAACCTGATAGCCGCGATCGACGCCGCAAGGCCTCGCGGCCAGCCAATCCGTGTGGCTAGTGGGGAAACCGTGCCGGTAATCATTGATGCCGAGATATGGATACATCCTGACTACCTCGCAGAAACTGTATTTGCCGAAGTTCGCAGCCACCTTGAAGCAGCATACAGTTTTGATGCTCGCGACTACGGCGAAGCTCTGCCCGCGAGCCAGGTTATTGCCACTATCCAGCAAACGCCAGGCGTTAATGGTGTGCGTCTGCTGCAGTTTCAACGCAAAGCCGATGCTTCCAGCGGCAACATGATCAGTGAGCTGTTACTGGCAGCTACCGCCAGTTTTGAAGGCGGCGTAATCAGGAAAACCGAGCTTCTGACCCTTGCACCTGAAGACCTGACACTGCGGGAGATCAGCCAATGAGCGACATCTATGACCTTTTGCCCGCTCACATCCGCACCCGGGACCTGGAAACAGGTGGTGCACTCAAGGCCCTCTTCGCTCTGGCACAGCGTGAAGGCGATCTGGTCGAAGCCAGTATTCGAGCATTATCCGAGAGCTGGTTCATCGAAACCTGCCCACCCTGGGCCATCAGCTACATTGGTCAGTTGCTGGCAGTAAGGCCGCTGCATGATCTTGGCCCCGACAGCGGTTTCTCGCCTCGTGCCTGGGTTGGCAACACCATACGCAACCGTCAGCGCAAAGGCACACTGGGCGTTATCGAAAGCGTGGCCAGCGAGGCCACCGGGCTGCCGGCACGCGCTAACGAAATATTTGAACGCTTGTCCGCAACCCAGGGGATGAATCACCTGCGCCTGCACCGCAACGCCTCGGCCCGGATTCGCGATGGCGACCGTATGGCGCTGGCCGGCTCAGCCTTTGACCAGACGCCCAGAATCACTGGAGTACGCCGCACCGGGCATGGCTCTGGCAGCTACAGTATTCCTGATATCGCGATTCACCTCTGGCGCCTGCAGCCCTACCGCTTGCCGTCTGTAAGCAGCGCAGCCTTATCTGATTATCAGTTCAGTATTGATCCGCTTGGCCGCGACCTGCCCCTGTTCTGGAGCGGGCAGACCGAGGAAAGCATCGACGATCTGGCGGGTATGCTGCAGTTACCGGTAAAGCTGGAGCGTCGCCCGCTTTACCGGGAACTTGAAGCTGCACGACAGGCGATTACCGATGGTGTCAGCTTCACGCCTTCGTGGTTTGGCGCCAATCCCGTGGTCGTACTGGAAGTACAATGGGTTCTCGCCGGCCCATGGCAGAGTATTGACCCGGCCATGATTGCCATTTGCGATGTGCATGATGTCGGCGGTGGCGACTGGCGCCGGCCACCCGGGGATATCGAATACGTCTCTTCTGCTGGCGCCACGGAAAACCGCAGCATTGTCGTCGGCCTTGACCCTGTCCGCGGACGTGTGGCTTTGCCAGAGGGCCAAAGCGCAGCGGCCATGCGCACGACCTGTATTTATGGCTCACCCGGTGATGTTGGCGGCGGATCTTACGAACGACGCTATAGCGCTGAAGACCTGCTGGGCCGCAGTGTCGACTTCCAGGTTGGCGTTACCACCCGCTTGCCCGGCAATGGCTCAACCCTGGTTCCCACTGTGGCGGAAGCAATTGCCTTGTGGAATGCGCGTCCGCCCGGAGAGGCAGGCCTGATCGTGCTTATGGACAATGACCGCTTCGAAGAAGACCTTACCGGGCCTGATGCCGTGCTGCTGCAGGAAGGTTCCGCCCTGGCACTTATAGCTGCAGACTGGCCGCTGCAGGCAGCGGAAGGGGGTGGCACTGAGCGTTTAGCCGGAACATTCTCGGCGCGCGATCGCCGTGCAGCGCTTATCGGGCCACTGCACGTCGAAACTCAGGTTGCCTTGGGCGCCGAACTGCCTTGCCGCTTTGCTCTCAACGGCATACTGATGCAGGGCGAGCTGAGTTTTAGCGGAGCCGTGGGTACAGCCTTTGGCCGCATTGATCTTGCCCATGTCAGCATTGATCCCAGCAATGCACTGACACTGTCAGACGCTACCATCGAAGAAACCCTGAGCCTGACCCGCAGCATCTGCGGCTCGCTGCAACTAGGCACAGCAGAAACAAATTTAAATATCGTGCAAAGTCTTGTGGATGGACATGCCGCGAGCGCCATAAGTGCCCGCGCTGCTGATCTCTGGCTGGAGGGCTCTACGCTGATTGGCGCAGCCCATGTCGGCGAAGTGCAGGCCACCGACAGCATTTTTGACGGCGTCCTCGTATCGGAGCGCACCCAGACCGGTTGTTTACAGTACTGCTATTACCAGCCGGAAAACTCACGCACACCAAGACGCTACCGCTGTCAGCCCGATCTCGCCCTGCTCGACCAGCCATTGGCCCTGCAAGACGGCATCATTGCCGGCCTGCGCCCCCAGTATGCCGCAATTGACTTCGGCCAGCCCGACTATGGCCGGCTCGCCGACCACAGCTCACCGGCTTTGTCAGAAGGTGCTGCTGATGGCGGAGCCATGGGAGTCTGGGGTTTTCTCGGGCTACCCTGGAGAGAAACCAATCTGGCGATTGCAACCGAAGAGTATCTTCCATTCGGCCTGATGGCCGGTTCGATTTACGAAACATAATCTTGATGGAGAGCCAGCTATGAAGGGCGACTTCTCACGTTACACATTTGATCCCACCAAGGGATTTACTCAGGTACTTCGACAGCAGGGCCGGGTCGACGTGGATGCGGACTGGAACGAGCAACAGGCTATTCATAGCTACCTCGACCGCACGACTCGCAGCGATCTGATTGGGCCGGCGGGTGCACCAATCGAAAACGCCGGTTTTTCTATCGAACTTGATGACGGTGCCTTGCGTATCGGTGCCGGGCACTTCTACGTGCAGGGACAGTTCGTTGAGCTCGGTCAGGCAACTCTACTGGCGGACCAGCCCTATCTGGCTGGCGTTTATCCTTTTCTTGATACCGACGGCACACCGATAGAGGATCCGGCTTCTGGCCGCTATGTGTTCTTTCTGGAGACCTGGGATTATCACATTACGGCGGTTGAAGACCCGTCCCTGAAAGAACCTGCTCTTGGAGCGAGTGGGCCCGACACCACCACTCGCCTTAAAACCGCCTGGCGTGTGCGCGCCCTGCGCCTTGGTGATACTTCGAGTGAGGTGCATTGCGAAACATCCACACCAGCCTGGAGCAGGCTGATCACACCACCCGATGGCACATTGGCCGCACGGGCTCGCGCTGAACCGGCAGCCACCAACCTTTGCGTTCTGCCCGAGACCGCAGGCTACCAGAGCCTTGACCATCACCATTATTACGTTGAAGTCCACGATGCCGGCAGCGATGGCGCCGCCACCTGGAAGTGGTCACGGGATAGCGCAGCATTCGTGGCGCGTTGGCTGGCGCGCAACGGCAACGAGCTGACGGTGTCCACCACCGGGTTCGATGCGCATATCGGTTTTCGTAACGGGGGCACTATTGAGTTAACCAGTGACACACTTGAGCTGGCCGGCCTGCCGGGCACCCTGGTACGCGTTGATCTGGTAGCAGGTGATGTGTTGCATATAGACGCCGCCACCGCTACCGGGTCCCTTGATCTCGCAACATTCGGCGACAACCCCAAAATTCGCGCCTGGGACAGCGCTGGTGCACTGTCGCTGACCTCCGGCGCGTTTCTGGCGCTGGAAAATGGCGTTGAAGTGGAATTCGGTGCAGGTACCTACAACACCGGCGACTATTGGATGATCCCGGCCCGCTCAGGTATTGGCGTGCTTTGGCCACAGACTGGCGGCGTGCCACAGGCACGTAAAAGATTTGGCACTGAGCATCGCTTCGCACGACTGGCAATCATGGACTTTTCGGGCGAGGACTGGAGCCCTGTCGCGGACTGCCGCCCTCTGTTCCCCTGGGCCAATGCACTGATGACACTGGACGTGCTGAGTGGTGATGCGCAACACGTGTTGCCCGATCCAGCCAATGCCGCAGCGCTGCTGCAGCTGCCGCAACCGCTGCAAGTCGGTGTCGCGCGCGGCGCTTATCCGGTACCGAATGCCCGCGTGCGATTTCGCGTTACTGCAGGCAATGGCCAGTTGACGGGCGGTGCCTCAGAGTTCGTGATGTTCACTGACAGCAACGGCCACGCCCAGGTCGATTTCCTGCTCGATTCAACCACCCTGGTTCAAACGGTCGAAGCACAATTGCAAAGCCCCGGCGCTGACCCACGCCACCTCACACACCAGTTCAGTGCTCGTCTGTCGCGCGCTTCAGAGGTGTCTTTCGACCCTGCCAATTGTCCACCACTGGCCGGTGATCGTACGGTGCAGGCCGCTATCGAGCGATTATGCCAAAACCACGCGTCGGGATGTGCCACTTATGTGCTGTCGCCGGAGAGTGACTGGCGTGCGGTATTACTGGGCCTTACCCCGGGTGAGCATGCGCATATCTGCTTCCGGCGCGGTATCTACCGTACAGACACCCGAATTGAACTGCGCAATCTCGGGCATATCGTACTATCCGGTGCAGGTGCTGGCAGCCGCATCCTTACAGAAGGCCCTGAGTGCGCATTGCTGTTTGCAAACTGCGCCAGCCTGAAAGTCAGCGACCTCGCATTTGCAGCCCCCAAGGCCAGTGATCCCCAATCACCGATTGCCGATATCAACGGTGTACTGACGGCACAGGCCTGCGGCGAGGTCACGGTACAGGGCGTGCATATTCTTACTGGCGCCTCAGACCGCAATGACCGGGCCTGCCTTACTGTCCGCGAGGTTCAGGGTGGCACTGCCACAACCGTAACACCGCGAGTGCAGATCAGTGACAGCGAATTTCTCGTGGGAAATGGTCAGACAGGAGTACTGATCACCGATGCCGGAATCGTCAACATCAGTCACAACCGTGTCACTGGCCAGGGAGAGGTACCACCAGCAACCGACTCTGACGGCAATAATATTATCAACCCGGCCCTGCTCGATGGCATCCTGAATCGACTTGTATCGAATATGGTCGCCGACACTGGCCAGCCGCAAGGCAGGCCCGAGAAAGGAGTTCAAGTCTCTGCGGGCATGTTCACCGCCTACATTGACTCGACAATCGATGAGCGCGACTGGCGAATGGCTGTAGCGAAAAACCCACCCGTCGAGGCAGAGCTGAAAGACAACGAGGCATTCGCGGTTTATCTTGGGCGCGTTGCAGACGATATTGCAGCCAACCCATCACATGCACCAAGCTATGAGCGCATACGCAACGCGGTGAAGCTGGCATCACTTGAGCCGGAACTGAAGCCTGAGGCGGCACGCCGCATCATTCTCGGCGAGCAACCCATTGAAGTTTCTGTAGCATCGCCCGGCAATACAGGCCGCAGGATATCACTCAGCGTGCGCGAGCACCGGGTCTCGTTCAACTCAGAACTGAACCAGGCGCAATGGAACCAGCTCATTGGTGCAGTGCCAACCAAAACCGTCAACTCCCCGAGCGTGCTCAGCCAGGTGGTGAGAGAAACAGCGCGCCGGCTTGCGATCGACCCTACGTTTCGTGCCCGGTTCGATTTCGCGGAAAAACTGATTGGAAACCTCGTTGCGAGAACGGCAGGCGTAGCCGCCAAAGGTATAATCTGTGGTGGTCGTCGTCTCGATGAAGTAAGCATCAGCGGCAACAGCTTTGAGCGAGTGCACGAAGGCATTCGCGTTGCGGTCAGCCATAGCGCTGAGGCATCAGCACCACCAGACTTCAGCCGCGCAGTGGCAATATGCGACAACCACATCACACTATCACTGCCCGGGGCAGCGACACGGGGTAATCAGGGTATTTTGATTGGCAATGCACAACGCGTTCTCGTCAGCGGGAATGAGCTGCGTTACTCCCGGCTTGGCGATGACCCGCTGTTCGCTGTTGGCATTGAATTGTGGGGGCATTACGGCTCACAAATACATCTGCGTGAGAACACTGTTGAACGCGCTGAAAGCGCAATACGGGTCACCTTTGAAAACGATATTGGTGTTACCAAAGAGGTCACTGCACTGTGGCGCGCCATCGGCAACCTTTCCGTCGGTGGCGGCGAAGCACCATTCGTATTCAGGACAGACCCGGGAAGCTCTGGCAGCGCGCAGACAGTAAACTTTATCCAGCGCGACAATATGGCTGTCGAGGAATAACAGTTAACATTGGCTGTGACAGGAATACGAACTTTTTGGGTCACTGAGGTTGGACGCAGCCAATAAATCTGGACTCATACCCGGAGGGAAATTCAATGCGATATTCAGGAATCTTTGCCAGTCTGCTACTGCTCTCTTGCCCGGCATTCTCTGCTGATATGACGGATGAAGAACGATGTCTGAAGCTTGGTGAGGTGGCAGAGGAAGCGTCCCGCATGCGAATTGCCGGTGAGGACAAAGATACTGCAACCAGCAGCCTGCTCAAAATGTACGGTCAACCAGAGTCCGGCCTGACAACGGATAAGATACGCGGCATGGTGATGGTCTCTTACATGGCGCGGATGGAGCCAGAAAAGATGCGGGATTACGCCATCGCCCAGTGCAAAAAGGATTCCATAAAATAGGAGGCCTGCCGGCCTCGATTCATGTTTTCCCAACGTTTATTATGCTTCCGGCAGTACATTCATTACATTTCCCAATCAGGCGACAGCAATGACTATAGAGCGTATTTCCACGAATAACCGCATGAGCAGGATCGTAAAGCACAACGGCGTTGCTTACCTTTGCGGTCAGGTTGCCAAAGAAAGGACCGGTGACATTCATACCCAGGTAACCGGGATGCTGGAGAAAGTGGACGAACTGTTGGAGAGCATCGGTTCCGGACGCGACAAAATTCTGTCCGCAACCATCTACCTCGCCGATATGGCTGATTTCCAGGCCTTGAACGAGGTATGGGATAACTGGGTACCTGACGGGGAAGCCCCTGCAAGAGCCTGTGTGCAGGCACAAATGGCGTCTCCGGAGTTGCTGGTAGAAATCTCTGTAATTGCCGCGACATCCTGACCAGGAAATGGTCAGTAAGTAACCCGGAAACAGCACCAGCCCTGGCAGCAGATGTCAGGAACTGGGTGCACAATAGTTACCCGGCAAGTCACAGCTTTCGGGCACACCTGAAGAGTTCAGTCACACTATGAAAAACCTGCTTATTGCATTTCTTGTTGTCGCTGGCATCTTCGGATATCTCCAGAATAACCCGGATACAGTCTCTTCATTTGCTGAAGAGACTGTACAGAGCGACCAGACGCTTGCGGACGCCTATAAAAACCAGTTAAGCGGTATACAGGTCCACGGGTCAGCAGAAGTCAGCCATATTCTCCGTGATGACAACAAGGGCAGCCGTCATCAAAGGTTTATTCTGCGGCTACCGTCTGGCCAGACGGTGTTAGTCGCCCACAACATCGACCTGGCGCCAAGAATAAGTAATCTGAACAAAGGCGACAGAGTGCAGTATTTTGGTCAGTACGAATGGAATGCCAAAGGCGGCGTTCTGCACTGGACACATCATGACCCCAAGGGACGACATGTGGGCGGATGGCTTAAGCACGAAGGGCAAACCTACCAATAACCCTTGTAAAACATGCTGCCGGGCAGCTTAACGCCCTTTGAACAAAGACCCAAGCACACCCCGCAAGAGACTCCGGGTTACTTCCCTGCCCATTGTACGCGCCACGCTTTTTGCCATGGTTTCAAAAACCCCCTGGCGTGAGGAACGTCGAGCTGATGCGGTTTTTCTGCTTTTTCTGGCCGGGGCTTTATAAACCCTGTTTTTATCAAGAGTTGCCTGTTCAGCTTCTCTGGCGGCCTGCTCTGCCCGTTTTTGTAGTTTTTCATAGGCAGATTCACGGTCAACAACCTGATCATAACGGGGGCCAAACTCACTCTGGCTGAGAATACTTTTACGTTCCTGGGCCGTAGCTGGCCCTATACGCGAAGACGGTGGCCGTATAAGCGTTCGGTCAACGATGGATGGCGTGCCTTTCGCATCGAGTGTGGAAACCAGGGCTTCACCAACTCCGAGTTCCGTTATGACTTTTTCGGTATCAAGGCCGGGGTTTTGGCGGAAGGTAGAGGCCGCAGCACGAACGGCTTTCTGATCGCGGGAGGTAAATGCTCTTAAAGCATGCTGCACCCGGTTGCCGAGCTGGCCAAGTATTTTGTCGGGAATGTCTGTTGGGTTTTGTGAAACAAAATAGACCCCTACCCCTTTGGACCGAATCAACCGCACTACCTGTTCAACTTTTTGCAGCAGAGCTTTCGGAGCATCTTCAAACAGCAGGTGGGCTTCATCGAAAAAGAACACCAGCCTGGGTTTTTCGGGGTCTCCGACTTCGGGCAATTCTTCAAACAGCTCGGCCAGGAGCCAGAGCAGAATGGTGGCATATAGCTGCGGCCGTTCGATTAGCTGATCAGCCGCCAGCAAGTTAATGTGCCCGCGGCCGGCGGCATCGCAACGCATCAGATCGGCAAGTTCCAGGGCCGGTTCACCAAAAAACTGATCACCGCCCTGCTGCTCAAGCTGCAACAAGCGACGCTGTATAGCGCCTACGGATGCTTTACTGACGTTGCCATATAAAGCTGTGAGTTCCTTTGACTGTTCGGAGACAAAGGTCATTAATGCTCGCAGGTCTTTCAGATCCAGCAAGGCCATGCCGTGATCGTCCGAGAGCTTGAAGGCTATGTTGAGAACGCCTTCCTGAGTGTCGTTGAGTTCAAGCAGGCGGGACAGTAGAAGCGGGCCCATATCCGAAACAGTGGCCCGCATGGGATGGCCTTTTTTACCAAACACATCCCAGAATACCGTGGGAAAACCAGTGAAATCGTAGGGTTCCAGGCCAACCTGCGCTGCACGTTTGGTAAGAAAAGGCTTGGTCGTGCCTGGCTGGGATATGCCAGACAAATCGCCTTTAACATCAGCCATGAACACCGGCACACCCTGAGCAGAAAATCCTTCCGCAAGAATCTGCAGGGTGACCGTTTTGCCGGTACCGGTTGCTCCGGCGATAAGGCCATGACGATTGGCTCGTTTTAGCAGCAGGCTCTGAACGGAACTGCCTTTTCCTATGAAAACTGAATCTTCCGGCACCGGATTCACCTTTGTTTTTTGTTAGCCTGATTTAAGGCCAGTCATGGAGCAGATGCAACTATTGTTGTGTCTGTCCCATTTATCGATTTACTCCTCTTCCGGAATTGTCGAAGCATGCCCGCCGGATCGGGGGAAATCCTTGCCTGGGTCCGCGTGATTACTATCGCAAAAGTCGACAGTGACCTGATAGTGCCCTTGTTCATCCGCTATCTCATAAAACCAGCCGTGACGTTTAATGATTTTTTCACTCAACTGTAAACCCAAACCGTAACCCATTGCCACTTTTTTGATTTTTGAGCCTGTTTCAAACAATGATGAATCAATTTTACGTTTGCTATTAATAATAGTAACGCGACTGCCAGACTGTATTACTTTTACCTGACCATGCTGTGTATGTTGATATGCATTTCTAATAAGGTTACTTAAAACTATATGACAGGCGGTTGCCCTTACATTAATCTGAAAGGACTCCACATCAATATCAACATCGACATCTTTATTATTAAGCAAATAATTGAGCTCATCGCACAAAAAGTTAACCTTCTCATGCAGATTTATCGGCTCAGGCTCCATATCCTGTTCATCACCACGGCTAAGCCAGAGTAAGGTTTCGGTCAAGTCGCTCATTGTTAAGCCTGCCCGTTGAATACGCTGCAACGTGAGTTGCTGTTTCTCACTGAGAGGGCATTTTTCGCTGAGACGCTGGAGCAGATCAACATTGCTACGAATCACCGAAATAGGAGTGCGCAGTTCATGGCTGGCGTAACTTAAAAAATCCTGCTCACGCTCCAGGCTTCGGTGTGCGGAGATTAAGCTACTCTGGATCATCGAGGCCAAAACATTCAGTTCGCTGTAACTGAAATCAGGTGGAGAGCTTTGTATATTGTCCTGATCCATTGATTTTGCCCAGTTTTTTAATGACTCGACAGGCTTGGCGATCTTTTGCATGATCATGAACAAGATGAACGAAAATACTGATATGGCCAGCAGTGCACTAAAAAGCGCCCAATACAGGCGGTTCTTGGGAGGAGTGTCCCCCGGGAGCTCAACCCTGTCCCTTTCCAGCATGATCCTTGAGACAAACTTTCTCCCGCCCTCAGGCATATCGGCTAATACCACGAAATAGATATTTTCAGGAATGGAAAAAATTGAAGACTGGTCCTTTAATTTCTGGAGCTGATTGACCTCTTCTGGTGGCGACCCAAAGCGCTTCTGAATAATTTCAGGAGTATCCTCCCAACGCCTGGCAACATTAAAACCAATGACATCAACCGACTGCCCGTCTGCCACATCAGTTGTTCTGGCAATATCGAACATCACTCCTTTCAAGCCTTTATCAAGACCGCTGATATAATAATTAACGCTTAACAAGGAGAACCCGACCGCCATAACCGAGCCAAGCAACACTATACTTATAAAAGAGAATAGCCTGAGGCTTGGCCTGATTTCCACTATGACTCTCCCTCACCACTCTCTCTTAACGCAAAACCAAAACCTGGAACCGTATCCAGTACAACATTGCAGCCTTCGGCATCAAGCTGCTTTCTAATATGATAAATATGAACTTTCAGGCTATTACTATCAGGTTGTTCACCACCCCATACTGCCTGCATAATCTGTTGCCGGCTCACCGCTTGCGGGCTTGCACGCACCAATACTTCCAACAATTTAAATGCTATGGGAGAAACTTTTAAAATTTTATTTTTTATCTGGCAAGTGTGCTGGGCCAAATCCAGGGTCAAACCACCCATAATCAATCGTTTTACTTCACCGCTACGACGCTTTGCAAGTACATTTACCCGTGCCACCAACTCTTTTATCGAAAAAGGCTTAACGAGATAGTCGTCACTACCGGCTTCAAAACCCTGTAGTTTATTTTCCAGACTATCGCGGGCCGTCAGCATGAGTATAGGTATATCCATGCCTTTTTCACGCAGTGTACTGCAAAGGGTCAAGCCGTCCATTTTGGGCATGTTAATATCGAGTATGATCATTTGATAATGGTTGCGCTGAACCAGGTTCAGCCCCATCAGTCCATTACTGGCATGATCACAGTCAATCGATTCGATTTCGAGATAGTCAACAATGGTGGTAGCGAGGTCAATATCATCCTCAACCAATAGTACATTCATCATTCAGTTGCTCTTCCTTTATCCCTACTGACTTTATTACCCTGAAACAGATGAAGCCTCAACCTGCATCCTGTTCTGACTCAGGATCAGCTATCCCGCCACCTAACACCCTGTATAGCGTGATACGGTTATCAAGATCTGCTTGCCGGGTCGTAATCAGCGATTGTTGTGCGCTATACAGTGTTCGCTGTGCTTCCAGTGTGCTTTGAAAGCTATCCACACCATTCTTATAGAGCGCCCGGGATAATTGGTAACTGCGGTTTGCCGCCGCTACCAGAGCTGCCTCTGCATCGAGCTGTTCTTGTATCGTCGCTCTGCGTGCTAGTGCGTCAGCTACCTCAGAAAAGGCAGTCTGAACGGCATACTCGTATGCCGCAAGTTGTTTACGTTGCTGCGCTTCGCTGTAAGCGAGGCCGGCATCATTGGCACCGTTATCAAAGATTGGCAGGGTCAAACCTGGAGCAATAGTCCAGATGCTGCTGGCACCACCGCTGAAAATATCAGCTAATACTGAGCTGGCGAGACCACCGGTTGTGGTTAATGACAATGAAGGAAAAAATGCCGCCCGGGCAGCCCCTATATTGGCATTGGCAGATTTCAGGCTATGCTCTGCGGCCAGCACATCCGGGCGCTGCAGCAGTAGAGTGGATGACAAGCCCGCGGGGACATCGGCCACCAGGGATGTGCTATCAGGTAGCGCATTGGGAAGCAGGCTGCCATCAAACTGCGAACCAACCAGCAGGTGCAAGGCATTAAGATCCTGATTCACCTGTGTTGTGTACAGGGCAATATCTGAGCGGGCACTGTGATATATGGTTTCAGCGTTGGCCAGATCGATCCGGGAATCGACGCCAAAGGTTAAACGCTGCCGGGTAATATCCATGGCGTTCTGAGCATTGCTTTGAGTTTCCCGGGCTAAACTCAAAGTGCTTTTATCAGCAGCCAGGGTTAGCCAGGCATTGGCGATCTCACTGACAAGTGCAATCTGTGCTGCTTTTGCGGTTTCTGCACTGGCTAAATATGCTTCCATCTGGGCATCGCTCAGACTTCGGTTTTTCCCGAATAAGTCAATTTCGTAACTGCTTAACCCCACCTCCGCTTCATAAGATGAGCTTGTTCTTCCCGACGATCTGCTGCGCGTTCCGTTCAGCCCCGCATCAATTTGAGGTAACAGGTCAGCCCGTTGGATACGGTAAGTAGCCCGGGCAGCTTCAACATCAGCAAGGGTTTGGCGCAGGCTTCGGTTGTTGCTCAGAGCCAGCTCAATTATCCGGGTTAAACGGGTATCCTTGATAAAGTCCTGCCACGGCACCTCGGCAGCTTGTTGTGTCGATAAGCCGTGGGAACCTTCAACCGGTTGATTCTGCCATTCATTGGGGACGGGCAGTTCCGGACGGGTGTAGTCCGGAGCCAATGAACTGCAACCCGCGAGCAATACTGCTCCCGCGAGCGGCAGTAGTCTGAATTTACGCACTGTTCTAGCGGTTGTTTTAATCATGGCCATTTTCCCCTTTGCTTGCATCATCGGCGTATACCGGCCGTCTTTTCGGGAAAAGGCTACGGACCAGGACAAAGAACAAGGGTACAAAGAAAATTCCTAACAGAGTGGCTGTAAATGTGCCGCCGACAATACCGGTACCAATGGATATACGACTATTGGCGCCGGCACCAGATGACATAGCCAGGGGCAAGGTGCCAAATATGAATGCCAGTGAGGTCATAAGAATCGGGCGTAAACGGAGTCTGGCTGCCTGTATTGCCGCGTCTATTAAAGACATGCCCCGTTGGTAGGATGTTTCCGCGAACTCCACAATCAGAATGGCATTTTTGGCTGCCAGACCTATGGTGGTTAATAACGCAACCTGGAAGTAAATATCGTTTTCCAGCCCTCGCATAGTGGTGGCCAAAGCTGCACCCACCAGGCCAAGTGGGATAACCAGAATAACCGATAGCGGTACAGACCAGCTTTCATACAGGGCTGCCAGCGCAAGGAAAACCACCAGAATAGAGATCGCGTACAGCATCGTCGATTGGCCGCTGGAGAGTTTCTCCTGATAGGACAGACCACTCCACGCATAACTTAACTTACCCTGCCCGATCTCTTCAGCCAGACGCTCCATTTCCGCCATCGCCTGACCAGAGCTGACGCCACTGGCGGCTGCTCCCTGGATCTCATAGGAAGAAATACCGTTGAAGCGCGACAGACTTTGAGGCGAACTTGACCACGAGGCTGTACTGAAGGCGGAAAACGGCGTCATTGTTGTTTCGCCATCAACATTCTGACCGCGGACATGCCATTCGTTGAGATCTTCAGGCTTTGAGCGATACTGGGCATCACTCTCAATATAGACTTTTTTGACCCGGCCATTATTAATAAAGTCATTCACATAGGAGCCAGCCCAGGCAGAGGTTAAGGTATCTGCCACATCAGACAGAGATAACCCCAGCGACGTTGCCTTGCCGCTGTCTATATCAATTTTGAGTTGAGGCGTTTCGCTGAGAGCTCCCTCCCGGATTGCCGTCAGCAAACTGCTTTGCCGTGCTTGTACCAGTAGTTCATTTTTTAATGCCGTTAATTCTGCACGAGTTGTACCGGCGGCAGCCTGCAGCTCAAAGGTAAAACCATCACTCTGGCCCAGCCCTCGTATCACCGGTTGCGACATGGCAAAAACATTGGCATCACGAATGGATGACAGGTTTTTATTCATCCTCTGAATCAGAGCATCAGCACTTTGATCATCCTCGGTACGCTCATCCCAGGGTTTAAGTGACACGAAACCCATGCCGGCATTCTGGCCGCTACCTGAGAAATTAAAACCGGAAATAGAGAAGGCACGGATAACTATGTCGGCTTCCTCTTCTGCAAGATATTCTTCAATCTGTTCGCCTACGGCCCGGGTGCGTTTAATCGATGCACCAGCCGGCAGACTGACCTGGAACATGGTACTGCCCTGGTCTTCCTGCGGTAAAAAGCTGGTTGGTAAACGTACAATGAGTACGCCCAATATCACAACAATCACGCCGTACACCAGAACCCAACGTATTTTACGAGTGATGATACCTTGCACATGACCGGTGTAGGAGGCGGTCATACGATCAAATGCACGGTTAAAACCAGCAAAAAAACCTTTGCCGTTACTGCTGTGTTCAGTTTTTGTTAGCAGACTGGCGCATAAGGTTGGGCTAAGAGTAAGGGCCACAATAACCGACAAGGTCATGGAGGAAACAATGGCGATGGAGAACTGCTTATAGATAACCCCGGTAGATCCGCCAAAAAAGGCCATGGGTAAAAAGACCGCTGATAATACGACTGCAATACCGACCAGCGCACTACTGATCTCTGACATGGATTCTATAGTGGCATCCCGCGGTGAGAGGTTCTTCTCTCGCATTAAACGTTCGACGTTTTCTACCACTACAATGGCATCATCCACGAGCAACCCAATGGACAGGACAATACCAAACATTGTCAGGGTATTAATTGAAAAGCCAAAGGCTGACAAGACACCAAAGGTACCTAATAAAACGACAGGTACAGCGATAGCAGGAATCAAGGTTGCCCGCCAGTTCTGTAAGAACAGCCACATTACAAGCACAACCAGTACGATCGCCTCAGCGAGGGTTTGTACCACTTCACTGATGGATATTTTAATGAAAGCGGTACTGTCCCGCGGGAAGGTAACTTCGTAACCGTCAGGCAGACTCTGCTCTAATTCAGCTACTTTATCTTTTACACGGGTAGCCGTATCAAGGGCGTTAGCGCCGGGGGACAACATAACAGCAATCCCTGACGCAGGATGGCCGTTTAAGCGGGGAATCACATCGTAACTTTCACTGCCGATCTCAACCCGGGCGAGATCACTCAAGAGAACATTTGCACCTGATGCATTGTATTTGATGATGATGTTGCGGAACTCTTCCGGTGTGGACATCATCGATTGTGCAGTAACTGTGGCATTGAGTTCCTGATTGGCTAATGCGGGCATTGCACCTATCTTACCCGCAGGTACCTGGACGTTCTGCGCAGACAAGGCGCTGATAATGTCAGAAGGCATTAACTCATATGCGGCCAGTTTTGTTGGATCCAGCCAGATCCGCATCGCGTATTTTGCGCCAAATACACGCACATCACCGACGCCCTCTATACGCGCTATGCTGTCTGACATGTTAGAGGAAATGTAATCAGCAATATCAAATGCGTTCGCCTGGTCGGTGGAGTCATAAAGCGCGGTAACCAACAGGAAGTCTGAGTTCGACTTGGTTACAGTCACACCTTGAGACTGAACAGAGTCAGGAAGACGCGAGTTGATCTGCTGAACCTTATTCTGCACCTGGACCTGAGCGTAATCAGGGTCAGTACCTTCTTCAAAGGTAATATTGATCTCCGCACTGCCATCAGCAGTACTGGATGATGAAAAATACAACAACCCATCAAGGCCAGTCAGCTGCTGCTCCAGTATCTGGGTGACACTGTTTTCAACGGTTTCCGCATCAGCTCCGGTATAGGTGGTTTTCACACTGATAACGGGGGGAGCAACACTGGGGTATTGAGCGACGGGTAGCGACATAATGGACGCAATACCAGTCAGCATGATAACGATTGAAATTACCCATGCAAAAACAGGCCGGTCAATAAAGAAGCGGGAAAACATAAGTTATACCCCTCCCTGGGAGAATGGCTCATCACTTTGGGGCTCTGTCACTGTGACCATTGCGCCAGAGCTATTCATTTCCACCAGAATGGGGGTTACTTCACTACCAGCGCGGACTTTGTCAGAGCCTTCCACCAGGAGCCTGTCATTCAAAGACAAGCCACTGGTGATAACCCATTTGTTTTCGACGGCAGCACTGGTTTCCACTATGCGCTTCTCTACCCGGTTACTATCATCAATTACATAAGCGTAAGCCTGACCATCGGCAGCCCGGTGAATGCCTTGCTGGGGAACCACAATGGCGCCCTCGTTGACTGCTTCATTTACCTGGGTACGTACAAACATTCCAGGTAGCAATAAACCATCAGGGTTCGGAAACTCGGCCCGTAGAGTGACAGAGCCGGTTGACGCATCTACGGATACCTCTTGTACTTTTAATCGGCCTTCGTGATCGTATTCACTGCCATCTTCCAGAGTAAGTCTGACAGCAGCCGAGCCCTGGCTGACCGCTTTTTCATTTATCAGCTGGCGCAGTTTCAACAGCTCGGAACTTCTTTGAGTCATATCAACATAGATTGGGTTCAGGGTTTGGATAGTCGCCAGTGCAGAGGATTGTTGCGCTGTAACCAAAGCGCCTTTGGTGACACTGGAGATTCCTATATGCCCGGATATAGGCGCTTTAACTCTGGTATATTCAAGATTGATCGAGGCTGTTTCCAGGGCGGCTGTATATTTTTCTATATTGGCCTTTGCCTCTAAATAAGCAGCATGGGCATCGTCAGCATCCTGCTGGGAAATTCCTTCAACCTTAATCAGCTTTGCATACCGGTCGTCTTTCAGTTTTGCTGTTTCAAGCGAAGCCTGAGCGCTATTCAAATTCGCTTTGGCTTCATTGTAGGCCGCCTGAAAAGTTGCAGGATCGATCTGGTATAGCAACTGCCCTTCTTCAACAATGCTGCCCTCCTCAAACAGGCGCTCCTGAACAATTCCGCTGACCTGAGGACGTACTTCCGCTATCTGCGACGCGACAACACGAGCCTGCATTTTTGCATCAATCTGGTGCGTAGCTGTGGCGACCTTGATGTAGGAGACAGAAGGGACCTGTGCACTTATCGCTGGGCTGCTCTCTTGTTGGCAACCACTGAGAAAAGCCGTTAAAAGCACGAGTCCTCCGATGCAGCGTGAGAATTTCATGGCAGAACGTTCCTTGATGAGTGATGAAAGACGAGGCTTCAGACAACAGAGTATTCGCACGATTTACAGACAGGCGAACACAGATACACCTCTACTGCAGAGCAAAATAACAAGGCCACGGTTAAATCAGGGTTAAATCAGAGTTAACACATCGTTTTGCCAGTGATACCTTTTGCTCACGGCAAACCTATAGGCTCTAATGGAGCTGCCTCAGAACTGTTCAGGGGCGCAGAGGTTGAGTGACAACCGGGTTACAGCAGCACTATATTTGTAGGGATTGCCATGTTTTCTGACTTTCTGGATCTCGATGCTACCTATCCCGCTGAGCTGAGAGATTTCCGCGAGTGGCATAAAGGAACCCCGTATTTCGGATTCTGGGCAGTCGAAGTGTCAAACCCCGCCTGCCTGAACAAAATAGAGATGTATCAGGAGCACCTGTCGGATGAATTGCATGGGGGCTATGCGCGTCAGCCCCATATCACCCTGGCGCCAGCAGGGCTGCTTGCGGATAATCATCTCCCCCGGGATTCGGTAGCGAGGCAGGTTGAGCAGCTAAAAAAACGCTCTTTCAGAGCTTTTCCCTTGCAGCTATCCGGCTGCAACAGCTTTGCTGTCTGCCCTTACCTTCAGATTCGGGATCCTTTGGGAAACCTGGATCACATACGCGAGTGCCTGGGTAGTATTGCTGAAGCAGACAACGCAAGTGGGTACACCCCGCACGTCACCCTCGGTTTTTATAACCAGGCCTATAACCCGGCCGACATCGTTGAAAAGATCGCTGAGATCCGTTCATACGATATCAGCTTCATGGCTACCGAAATCGTGTTCGCACAATACGAAACCAGAGACGTTCAAGGCCCTTATCAGGTTCTGCATCGCATCAGATTAAGCAGCCCTGATGCGTAAACCACCCCTTCAGCGTGCCCATCGCTTCAGGAGTATTGAGCTTTCCGGGCATACGCTTTCATGGCCCAGAGCACACCAGACACCAGCAATACAATCGCAACCGCTTCTACAGGCCTCGGCAGCCGGCTGCTGTAGGCAAAACCATAGAGCAAGGCAAACACCGGTTCGAATACGAATACCTGGCCCGTCAATGACAGTGGCAAGCGCCTCGATGCGGCATTCCAGAACAGGTTTGCGATCACTGAGCCCCCCACTCCGATGCCGATGCTGACGGCCCAGAACAGGGTCCAGTCCTTATCATCCGCTACAACTGCAGCTGGAGTTGAAGGTGAACCGTTTAACCAAATGAATGCGGCAAGCCCCAGAGCCCAGACACCGGCACTGACCCCTGTCAGATAGCACCAACTCCCACTCGACATATCAGGACGGCACTTCAAAGCACGGGCGTTCAGCACGGTATAGATACTCCAGCTGGCAAGTGCGCCGAACGCCATTAGCAAGCCGGTCAGAGACTGGCTTGTAGACTGGGACTGTCCACCACCCGCTCGTAACGCATCCACGTTGATGAAGACAATCCCGAGCACGATGATCAGAAGCGGCCCGGCAAGCGCCGAGAGCGGCAGACTGTCTTTGTCAGACCGCCCCAGCAGCGTAACCACAACGGGCGCCATACCTACCACCAGTGAAGCGGGGCCTATACCCACCTGTTGAATGGATCCGGCCAACAGGGCGAAAAAAACCACATTCCCGAACGCACCAAGCAATAACAACAGGCCTGCATCCCGCAGAGAGAGTGTTCGGCTGATTGAGCGAAACGACGGCGCGATAAGCAATGCAGATGCCACGCCGAAAACCAGAAACCGGCCTGCGGCAATTTCCAGTGCCGAGAATGACGTCAGGATCAGAGGGCTCAAAAAAACCAGGCCCCAGAAAGCACCCGCTGCTGCCCCGAATAAAACCCCTGTACGAATCATCAAACGCCCCTGTGACATACGTAAATTGAGTCACCTACTCTAGAGCGGACAATGCCTTGCAACTAGCGATGTATCCGACTCAAGGTATTCCACTGCGGCATGACTGTTATTTTCGGGCGGTGTTAAGCACAATAGTCTTCAGCCCCTGAATCAGACACTCTGGATCTATGAAAAAACTGAAACGGCTCCCGCCCATTCACTCGATTTCTGCCTTCGAATCCGTTGCCCGGAACGGGAGTTTCACCGCAGCTGCGGAAGAGCTCAACCTGGGGCAGAGTGCGGTCAGCAAGCAAATCAAAACACTGGAAGAACACACCAAAACGCCTCTGTTCAGACGACATGCGCGGGGCGTGGAACTGACTGCGGCAGGAATGGAGCTGCTCAAGGCGGTTCAGCCCGCCCTGCTTCAGCTTTCAACGGGTATTGAAGAAGTCCGCCAGCATCACGATGCCAATACCGTCACTGTAATAGCTACTCACGCGGTGGCTCACTACTGGCTTTTCCCCCGCGTCATAGCGTTTAATCGTGTGCATCCGGAGATTACCGTCAGTATCCGTTCAGACAATTCCATCAATGCCGCAAAGGTGACGGAGCACGACTTCGGCATACTTTATGGCGAAGGCAGCTGGCCTTTCCTCGAAGCTACGCCCCTGTTCAAGGAATCTGTATATCCGGTATGCCACCCTGAACTGGCAGTGGAGGAGCCCCGGCACCCCGAGGATTTAACACTCGCGCCGCTGATCGGACTGGATTCCACTGAGTGGGACTGCATAGGTTGGAAAGAATGGTTTCATAGCTTTGGCGTTGAGTACCAGCCGGCTCCGAATTCGCTGACCTTCAACCAGATTACCCTGGCTTATGAAGCCGCTCGCCAGGGCCTTGGTGTCGCTCTTGGCTGGCACTTTATGGTGGAAGACGATGTCCGCTCTGGCGCCCTCAAGCGGGTAGGTTCGTTTAGCTACATCTGCGGCAAACAGGATTATCTGGCTCATAAGGCTCACTCACCTTTGAAATACTCAGCCCGGGTGTTCATGGAATGGCTTCTTGCCTCGTTGTCATTCCCGGCCGCCGGGCTCTCTGGAGAAACCCACATTCATACACCGACTTTGCAAGGAGTACGTTAAGACCATGCTCTCCCAATTGTTCCAGGCCATTGATAATCAGGATGCCACCGCCTTCGCCGATTTTCTGACAGAGGATTGCACTTTCTCTTTCGGCAATCAGCCTCCCGTTTGCGGCAAAGAGGCAGTGCGCGATTTTGTTGCAGGTTTCTTCTCCTCAATCGAAGCTGTGTCTCACAGCCTTCTGGAGTCCTGGGAGGTGACAAATGGCTCCATCTGCCAGGGTACAGTCAGGTATACCCGCAAGGATGGATCCACCCTTACGGTGCCTTTTGCAAACATTCTGAAACTCAGAGAAGGCCTGGTCAGCGACTATCGGATATTCGCTGATACCTCGGAGCTCTATCAGCAGGGATAAGCGTGCCTTTTCGGGGACTCAGCGGGAAGCCAGGTCATCAAGAAAAGCCTGAATCCGCCCGGCGTTCGCACCCAGGTCGCTCTTCCCTACTCTCGATGCGGAACGCATGTCTACCTGTATCCCTGAACCGGTTTCAGTCATGCGGATAACTACATCATCTTTAAACCCGAACCAGCTGGTGGTTGCTGTGGCTTCAAGGGTATTTGCAGTGGCCCCTGCAAGCTCCCACCCTCGCGCCTGAATGAGGGCTTTTGCCGAATCCATGGCACTGGCCAGTGATACATCGAGGGTAATGGATTTCAGCTGAGGGTAAGCCGCCTGTTGCAGGCGTGCCGTTTCTGCACCCGGATATTCCACCTCGTTAGGCGCTTCCTTTCGGGCTGCAGCAAGCAAGGTAAAGGCTGGCGGCGTTTCCACGTCGGTCGTAATGTCGTGTATGGGTGGCACAGTCTGGGCCTTGTGCTTCATTTCCATGGGCACCGCGATCATAAAGAACACCGCCACACTAACCAGTAAACCCACAATGGCCGGACGCCATCGGCGGGACCGTCCGGAAACCACCATTGTAATCAGCCCCAGTGCAGCCGCTCCCAGAGCTACCTGTGCGCCCTGGCGCAGCATCCCGAAAGACGTTCCCAGGCTTATCCATTCTGCCTTGTAGGCAGGCCCTGCCAGCCCCATAAGCAACCCTGCCAGAACCAGAAGAGCTACGCCAAACCAGGCCGCAATGACTGGCCATTTTCCTCCACGGAGTGGCGAACGTGTTTGTACCGGCATACTTCTTCCTTTTGCTGGGGGTCGTTTGAACAGGGAACGAGAATTTACGAGTTTACCATTACGGACGCACACTTTAGCCCGATCACCAGTGGTTTGGTATGCTGTGGGCGGTATTTCTGTCGCAGCGTCAGTCTACGAAAACAAGGAAAACATGAATCCATTACTCGAGCATGCGCTATCGGTTTTTATGGCCTTTTTCGCAATTATGAATCCCGTTGCAAACACGGCAGTTTTTCTTGGTTTGACTAACGACACCAATAAGATTGAGCAGCGAAAGATTGCAACCAGATCTCTGATCATCACATTTCTGGTTATTTTATTGTTTGCGGTCTTGGGAAAAACCATTTTCCATCTGTTTGGAATCAGTCTTCCCGCACTGAGAATTACCGGAGGCATTCTGGTATTTCTTATCGGATACCACATGCTTCAGGGGGCAAATTCAAAATTACATACAGCCAAAGAGAGTTTTGATACAGACATAGCAGTATCGCCCCTCGCCGTGCCTCTACTTGCCGGGCCTGGAACCATAGCAACGGCTATGAATTACTCGGCAACAGGTGGGTGGCTGGAAATTGTAATCACGGTTTTTACATTTCTGGCGCTGTGCTTTATTACTTTCTTTTGTTTTATTTACAGCTCAAAAATACTCGCTTACGTAGGCAAAAACGGGCTGGGAATGGTCACGCGCCTGATGGGGCTGATTCTGGCAGTCATAGGGGTTCAGATGTTAATAGAAGGGTTGAATGCCGCAATCCATATTTCGCCATTTACAGGCTGACCGGGCATTCACCCCAAAGCACATACGATAAGGTGCCTGGTCTATGCGGGCTCACCAAACCGTGTTTCGTCACTCGACTTCAGTGCAAGAAAGACAATCAAAACAATCATGCCGATCAAGGGAATAAGCACAATCAGCTGCCACCAGCCAGAGCGGTTGGTATCGTGTAGTCGACGGGTAGCGTAAGCAATACTGGGAACCAGCATTACCAAAGAAAAAATTGCTGAAATAAAGTATGTCCCCAACACAAAATCAACGCAGCTCAGAATTACGTAGATAACAATATAGATAAGAAAAAACATCCAATATTGTTGGCGAGTTGCTCGCCCGCTGAAGTTTGCATAATTACGAAATGCGTCCAGAAAATGCTCCATTCGACTACTCCTTGATATATTTTAGACAAGTCCCGAAAAATCCATATCTCCGCCCACCGTCCGGACATGGAGTCCATGTCCGGACGGTGGGCGGGTAGTTTCTGAATTTTTGTTAATATACAGTGACTTCTGATTTTAGAAAGAGATGCAGACGGACAGATTTGCAAAACAATGAAAAATATCGGGAAAACCCACACAAAAATTACGTATAATCAATAGCCTACTAATTTGTTTTAAAACGTAACCACCCTGTATTTCTGCAAAGTCATGAAAGAAATTCCGATGTGGTTCAACGGGTTAAAACAAGCCACAATGACACAACAAACTCAAAACCACACAATAAGGCGCCTCCTTTATGACGGAACCTGAACAGGTCGAAGGCCTTGTATCGGCCAGACTTCTCAATGTTGAAGACCATATTGACCGTCAATACATTCAGCCCGGAAAATTACCCGGAACGCTGACACTGGTGGCGCGGCGTGGAAAAATTGCCTACGTAAAAGCCCAGGGGCTGATGGACGTGGAGCGCAACAAGCCGGTCTGCAGGGATACCATTTTCCGTATTTACTCCATGACCAAACCGGTCACCTCTATCGCCATGATGCAGCTTTATGAGCAAGGGCGCTTTTTGCTGGATGATCCGGTACACAAATATATCCCGGCGTTTAAAAACCTGCGGGTATATAAAAGCGGTGTTTACCCCAATTTCCTGACCACACCCGCAACCAGCACCATGACCATTCGTGACCTGTTCACCCATATGTCAGGCCTGACCTACGGGTTTATGAACCGGACCAACGTTGATGCTGCCTACCGGGAACTGGGCCTTGATGGCAGCCGGAACCTGACGCTGGAAACACTGGTGAAACAACTGGCGGAACTACCCCTTGAGTTCTCTCCCGGCACAGCCTGGAACTATTCCGTCAGTACGGACGTGCTCGGGTACCTGGTCCAGTTGCTTTCCGGCCAGCCATTTGAGGAGTATCTGCGTGAACATATTTTTGAGCCCCTGAATATGCCCGACACAGGCTTCCAGGTCCGTGACGATCAGTTGGACCGTTTCGCAGCCTGTTACCAGTATCAGCCCGGCGATCAGTTCAGGCTTCAGGACGACCCGGAGAAGTCTCACTTCCGACGCAAAGGTAAGTTTTTTTCAGGTGGCGGCGGGCTGGTCTCTACCATTGATGATTATTTCCATTTTGCCCAGGCTCTGTGCAATGGCGGAGAGTTTCAGGGGCGGCGGATTATTGGTCGCAAAACTCTGGAATTCATGCGCAGCAACCACCTGCCCGACAATCAGGATCTGCCAGCCCTTGCAGTTGGCTCTTTCAGCGAGACGCCCTACGCCGGGACAGGCTTTGGCCTGGGCTTTTCAGTAAAGACCGATGTAGCCAAATCCCAGACCTGTGGATCTGCCGGCGAATACGGTTGGGGAGGCCTGGCGAGCACCAACTTTTTTATCGATCCGGCCGAAGACATGGTAATGATCTTCATGACACAGCTGATCCCTTCGTCGTCTTATGCGATCCGTCAGGAATTACGGGCCATCGTTAACGGGGCTCTGGTGTAAGCTGCCTTACAGCTACACGGTCAGATTGTTTATTTCGGCTGAAGAGCCATCATAAACAATGCGGCCGTCGGTCAGGCGAATTGTCCGTGGGCAGCGGGAACTCAGGCGCAGGTCGTGGGTGACAATCACGATCGCGCATTGATGTTCAACGTTAAACCGTTCAAAGAGGCTAAAAACCTCGTCCGCGGTTTGCGTATCCAGATTGCCCGTTGGCTCATCGGCCAGAATCAATGCCGGGCGGGTCACCAGAGCACGTGCTATCGCCACCCGCTGCTGTTGTCCGCCTGACAGACGATTAGTCGACTGACGCATATAGTCCGTGAGCCCGACCTCACTGAGTAAATACTCGCCGTAGGCAACCTGCTCTGCAGACGGTTTGCCAAAGCGCAGCATCAATGGCATAAGCACATTGTCCAGCACGCTGAACGCACTGATCAGGTGGTGAAACTGGAACACAAATCCAATCGACTCGCTGCGCAACTGCGTGCGCTGTTGCTCACTCATACCCTGAGTCAAATGCCCCTGAATACGCAATTCGCCCGAGGAAGACTCATCCAGCAGTCCAACCACATTCAGCAGCGTACTTTTACCTGAACCGGACGTACCCACCAGCGCAACTAATTCACCGGCGCGAACCTGCATAGAGATATCGTGCAGGACATGATTTTCAAGCGGTGTACCCGCGTTAAAAACCTTGTTCAACTTATCCAGCTGCAACACCACCTGCTGGCCTGCTGCCTGGGTTAACACCTGAGGCCTAGACATAGCGAATGGCCACAGCAGGATCATATCGCGCTGCACGGCGCGCCGGCACCATCGCAGCAACAACGCCTGCAACTGTCGCAATCAGAATCGCCGATAGCAGCATGGATGGCTCCAGCCGAATCACAAACAGGAGTCCACCAAAGTTATTCAGCACCTGCACCAGCGTATAGCCGACAATCACTCCCAGCAGCGAACCGGCAAGGCCAAGCAAACCACCCTGCAACAGGAACACCCGCAAAATCTGCTGCCGCGAACTGCCCATGGCACGCAAAATACCGATCTCTCGGGTACGCTGCACCACACTGACCGCAAGCACGCTGGCAATGCCAAAGATCACGGACAAAGCAACAAACACGCGTATCATCTGTGTTGTCATGGTTTGTGAGCTCAGGGCATTAAGAAGCTGGCTGTTACTTTCCATCCAGCTCTGCACATGCAGGCCGGTTAAGCTATTAATACGCTGCGCCCAGTATTCAGCCGCGAACACATCTGCAATCTTCAATTCCAGAATCGTGATACCACCGGGCAGGTCGAGCAGGGTTTGCGCCTGTTTCATGTCTGTATACACATAGCGGCTGTCCAGTTCACCCACACCCAATTCAAAGATTCCTGCCACGTCGACGACAGCCTGGCGGTTATCACCCGCATCCAGGCGCAGTTTATCACCGGGGCGCAAGCCCAGATCTTCAGCCAGTTGCTTACCAATCAGCACGTTACTGGCTCCGACACTAAAGCGCCCTTCACGCAGATACGCGTTCAGGTCAATGATGCCGGCATAGCGCTCCGGATCAATGCCCATCAGCGCAACAGAGGCTCGCGCCGTGCCTTTCTGCGCAAAGGCTGGGCCTGAGATGAGTGGCGAGACGGTATTCAATACTGCAAGCTTATCCAGCGCATCACGCACTTCCTGCCAGTTATTAATGGTTTGCAAACGCTGGGCGCGAGGACTCTCAATCGCCCAGACATAGTGGCCAGTCCGGATTGCTGAGAGGTTATTTTCCTGCCGGGTTGCCTCAATACGAATGTGCGCCTGCGTGCCCAGAGTCTTGTCTATGATGTTGTCCTGCAACCCCATCATCAATGCAGTTATGAACACGATCACCGCCGCACCGACTGAAATCGCTACGCTGATCAATAGGGTCTGCAAGGGGTTATCCGCCAGAAAACCCAGCGCAATCCGCCACTCAATCCACAGTGAATTGCACAAATGACCAAGACGGCTAACGAATGACATGCTGCGCCTGCTCGAAGCGAACACGGACGTGCTGGCCATTGCTCAGACTGTCCGCCTGAACCACCACATCACCCTCCGCCAGGCCGGAAACAACTTCACTGTGGGTCATATTGCGCAGACCCAGCTGCACCTGTACGGCGTTGACTTCACCATTCTGCCAGCGAAAAACCTGTGCCTGCCGGCCAGAATCAAACTGCAGATAGTCATTGGGTAATACCAGCGCACGCTCACGCTCTGCGGCGATAATATTTGCAGAGACCGTCATACCCTGAAGTAAAGCCCCGGGTGCATTCCCGCCGTCGGCAAGCACACTGATATGCACATCAATAGTTCCGCGAGCGCTATCAACTGCCGGGGCAATAAAACTCACCACGCCCGGCACTGCCTGTTCTGGCCAGGCATCAGCAACCAGTTGTACCGGCTGATTCAATTGCACGGGAGCAAAGTTCTTCTCATCAAGCGCGACCACCACTTCAAGACCATCCATGGCTGTACCATCGCGCCCCATACCTTCGCTGCGGGCAATTTCCAGCAGTACCCTGCCCGGTTGCACCAGGTCACCTGGCTCAACATTACGGGTCTGGACGCGCCCGGAAAAAGGCGCATAGATGCGGGTTTTGGCAAGCTCAGCTTCGGCACTCTCAATTCGCTGTTTCAGCAACCTTTCCTCCGTGCTATCAACAGCAAGGGAATCTGATACCAGCTGCGCGCGCGTCAATGCGGTTTTGGCATTGAGCTCAAGACGCTGTGCCTGTTCAGCCAGTTCGATGGAGATGGTTCCTTTCTCAGCTAAAGCTTCCCGACGCCTCGCTTCACGGCTGGCTTGCAGCAGGTTGTCGCGAGCCTCAGCCACGGCAGCTTGCGCCTGTGGCCGACTGATTTTTTGTAATTGCTGCAGCAGTGTTTGCGCCTGGGCCAGACGTGATTGCAGCTCTTTAGGGTCAAGCTCAATCAGCAAATCCCCCTTCCTGACCCAGTCTCCTTCTCGCACATGGCGTGCAGTGACCGTGCCCGTAATTTCGCTACCAATGTGTGCCAGTGACTGATAACGCACCTCCCCGCTGGCCACAATGCGAAGCTCAAGCGGCATCAGCTCAACCTCTAATGCGGGCAATACCGGGCCACGCCACAGCTGCACGCCCGCGAACATGCCTGCGCACACTGCAACTATGACAATTCCATAAACTATGCGCATTCAAGCCTCGCTGGAGCATGACTCAACCGGATATGCAGAGCTTTTATAACCAAGTCTCAACTATCAGTATTATCACGCAATTAAGTCAAAATATCTTCACTGAACGAGCCGAACCGGCTTGGACCAACTCTTTTCACTGGAAGGCAAACACGCATGGCTCGAGAAAGACACCACGGCGGTTACAACCTTACCTCACTCTCCCACGGAGTCCATGCAGTACCTGAGGTGCTGGCTGGTGGCGACGTGCAGGAACTCTGGGAAAAGGGCGTCAAGGAAGCAGAAGAGGCTGCGGAGTTCCACCGGTCGGCTTTCAGCAACGACGAATAGATTTTCAGACTGGCAAGTGGTTGATTTCGTCGCCCGGGTGTTGCAAAAAAACGCTGACACCTGAGATGTGTTAGTATGCTTGTCCTGGCATACGAGTTACCAAGTTTTTTCCTGCTTGACCAGTTCGAGCGCTTCCTTCCAGCGTTTTCTCGAGATCTCGCGTTTTATCGGTGGCCTGACCACCCTCGGCCTTCTATTTTACTCATAGATGCAGCCTTCATCACATTGCGCCATCAGTAGATCAAACCCTGGCGCACATCACTGCAGAGCTTGATGGCCCGACCGTTACCGGTATGAGCTGCGCTCTTTTCCGCGATTAATCCGTCGTCAGAGCAAAGCTGGCCTGGCGCACGGTGCAACGCCTGAAATCAGGAGTCTCTATGACTTTTAGAGTTGCCATTTTAGGCGCCGGCCCGAGCGGCTTGGCCCAATTACGTGCCTTTGAAGCAGCCCGCGACGCCGGTGCTGATATTCCCGAGATCGTGTGCTATGAAAAGCAGAGCGACTGGGGCGGCATGTGGAACTACACGTGGCGCACAGGCCTGGATGCTTACGGCGAGCCCGTCCACGGCAGTATGTATCGCTATCTATGGTCAAACGGCCCCAAGGAGTGCCTGGAGTTCGCGGATTACAGCTTCGAGGAGCATTTCGGTCGCTCTATCCCGTCCTACCCTCCACGTGCCGTGCTGCGCGACTACATCATGGGGCGCGTCGCCAAGAGCAATATGCGCCAGCACATCCGTTTTAACACTGCTGTGCACTGGGTTGACCATGACGAAGCCGCCGGTAAGTTCACGGTTACGGTACGGGACCTCAAACTGGACGAACTGAGCACCGAAGAGTTCGATCACGTTATCGTCGCCACAGGGCACTTTTCCACCCCCAACGCGCCCTATTTCGAGGGTCTGGAACAGTTCCCCGGTCGCGTTCTGCACGCCCATGATTTCCGCGATGCTTGCGAGTTCCAAGGTAAGGATCTGCTGCTGATTGGCAGTAGCTACTCGGCGGAGGATATCGGTACCCAGTGCCACAAGTACGGCGCCAAATCCGTCACCTTCAGCTATCGCTCCAAGCCTATGGGCTTCGATTGGCCGGAGTCCTTCAGCGAAGTGCCCTTGCTCGTCAAAGTGACCGGCAAGACGGCCCACTTCAAGGATGGCACCAGCAAAAAGGTCGACGCGATCATCCTGTGTACCGGATATCAGCATCACTTCCCGTTCCTGCCCAACGAACTGACGCTGACCACAACAAACCGGATGTACCCGGAAGGTTTGTACAAGGGCATCTTTTCCCTGGTCAATCCCAAGTTGATATTCCTTGGTATGCAGGATCAGTACTACACCTTCAATATGTTCGACGCTCAGGCCTGGTATGCCCGTGACGTGATGCTCGGCCGCATCACACTGCCAGAAAATGAAGTCATGGCGGCCGATAGCCGTGAATGGGTTGACCGCGAACTGAAGCTTGCCGATCCCATCGACGAGATCGATTTCCAGGCAGCTTACATACAGGATCTGCTTGAACCTACCGACTATCCAGCGTTCGATGTAACCACCGTCGCCGATATTTTCAAACAGTGGGAGCACGATAAGGAAACGGAGATCCTCGGCTATCGCAATATGAGCTATCGCTCCACACTGACCGGGACCCTGGCGCCTGTGCACCATACGCTATGGATGGATGCGATGGACGATTCCCTGGAAGCCTTCCTCCAGGAAAAGAAATCGCAGCCGGAAAAGGTGTCTGTATGAGTCGGTCACCCCTTAGTCAGGCACGTTCGCGTTTCACATCAAGCAGTATCCATTGGGGATTTATGTGGGCTATGTGGTGCGCCGTACTCTGGGGCGCCTGGTATTTACCAAGCTCGCACCTTTGAAACCAAGCTCTAAACGCCAAACAAAGAAAGAAATGGTTAACGACTGATAACAATACTATCTGGAGATATACATGAAGTTTTTTAACAAGCTCGCTACTGCGGCTGCCGTTGGCTCACTCTTACTTGGTGCTAATGTAGCCCAAGCAGACTCGAAAGAGCCTATTGTAATTCCTACCCATAACTGGACCAGTCAAATCACTATGGCGTACGTTATTGGAGGGATTTTTGAAAGCATTGGCGATAATGTTTCTTACGTGCCTGCGGATAGCCAAACAGTTTACGAATCCATTCGTAACGGTGACGTCACTATTGGTCACGAAGTATGGCAGTCAACTTTTGGTAAGTCGTTCAACAACGCTTTAGACGCTGGCGGCATCATTGATGTGGGCAAGCACGCTTCTGCTACTCAAGAAGAGTGGTGGTACCCTGCGTATGTAGGCGAGCTATGTCCTGGCTTACCTTCCTGGGAAGCACTAAACGAGTGTTCTGATCTATTTGCAACAGCAGGCAGTGGCGGAAAAGGTCGCTATCTGGATGGCCCGATGGACTGGCATGGCCAAGAAACCCTGGACCGCATTGAAGCACTTGATATGAACTTTACAGCTAAGTTTGCCGGGTCTTCTGGTGCACTTTGGGCTGAACTGGCGTCAGCAGCTAAAGACAACCGTGCAGTCGTAGTCTTTAACTGGTCACCTAACTTCACCGATGCCGGTGACGGTGGCAGCTTCGTTAAATTCCCTGCGTATAGTGATGGCTGCAAGAAATCAGATGGTGGTGATGGCAAGTGTGGTTCTCCACCTGCAGGTTGGCTGAAGAAGGCCGCTTATTATCAAATGCCTGCAAAATGGCCAACAGCTTACAAAATCTATAACAACATCTCCTTTACCAAACGCGATATAGGCAACATGGCTGCATTAGTTGACATCGATGGCATGAGCCACGAAGCAGCCGCTGCTAAATGGCTTGCTGACAACGAAGCAACCTGGAAAGCCTGGCTGTAAGCCAAACCCTCTCCTCTGATCTGAATGCGCGGCATTCAGGTCAGGCTCGAAACCTTGATACTGCCTTTAGCGCTTCATTTTTTATCGGGATTTAATTATGTCAACACCAGCTCAGCCGGTGATTAAGTGCGAGTCTGTCTATAAAATTTTTGGCGACAACGCTGTAAAGCTGTTGAAACAGTCAGGCGGAAAAGTAGATACAGAATCATTACTTGAAGCAGGGTGTGTTATTGGTGTTAACAATGCGTCTTTTGAAGTGCACAAAGGTGAAATGCTCGTTGTCATGGGCCTGTCAGGCTCTGGGAAATCGACCCTTTTGCGCTGTATTTCGCGCCTGATCGACACCACTGCAGGCGATATCTTTATTGATGGCGAAGACCTGCTTGCCATGAATGCAAAAGAACTCATCAACATTCGTCGTAACAAAATGGGCATGGTGTTCCAGAGTTTTGCCCTCCTGCCTCACAAAACAGTGCTGGAAAACATTGCCTTACCGCTACAAGTGAAAGGCATGAGCACCAACGACAGCATGGGCCGTGCGATGGACATGGTAAATCTGGTAGAACTCACAGGTTGCGAAAATGACTTCCCGCGACAGCTCTCTGGTGGCCAACAACAACGTGTCGGCATTGCTCGCTCATTGGCAGTGGAGCCGGATATCTGGTTTCTTGATGAGCCATTCTCAGCTCTGGACCCTCTGATTCGCAGGGAAATGCAAGACGAGTTCTTACGCTTACAAAGAAAATTAAATAAAACCATCTTGTTCGTGACCCATGATTTTGATGAAGCGCTACGCCTTGCCGACCGCATCGCCATTATGAAAGACGGCGTCATTGAACAAATTGATACCCCAGCCAACATCGTACTCAACCCAGCCACGGAATACGTTGCCAAGTTCACCCGTGGAGTGCCACGCGAACGCGTACTCTCTTGCCAAACCATCATGGGGAAATATGACGCCTCTGCTGAGATGAGTGACGTCACTGTATCCGAAGATGCCATTATCGAAACCGTAGCAGAGTTCGTACTAACCGAGCAAAAACCAGTGGCTGTCATTGATGCAGAGGACAAGATTGTTGGCGTTTTAAACAGCAGCACCATAATACACGTCTTGTTTGGTGGAGCTAACAGTATGCCAGTTAATAACTAAGTCGTGAGCCAAGCCTGATGCGATATTTTACCGAAAATAAATGGACTCAGTTTGTCGCCTTATTGGCGGTTTTCTTTGCTCTTGTGATAGCCATCGATCCAGCCACCGGTGGCAACTTATGGCGCCTGCAAGAAACCCGCTTCTGGTTGCTGCCAGACATTGTCAACGACAGCCTCAAGTTCCTCATAAATGACTTCTGGGTTGTCGATATTTACGATGCTGAGTTAGATATCACCGAAGAATCGACCATGATTAAGGAGTTCACTCGCACCCTGTCTGGCGCGGTTCTTTTTAGCATTAATCTGATTCGTGAACTGCTATTAGGCGGCGTTAAAACCGTTGTGGCTTTTACTAGCTGGGACTTTATCAGCGAAAACCAGTGGGCTCGAATCCCTGCACTGCCGTGGCCAGCTGTTGCTGTTGGTGCATTTTTAGCAGGCCACTATCTTGGCGGCCGTAGCCTGTCTGTTTTAGCTGGCGCCAGCACCATTTACATTGTTGTATTTGGCCAGTGGACACCCGCAATGCAAACCTTATCCTTTGTTTTAGTGGCTGTGCCATTATCGGTTGTTATAGGGTTGTCATTAGGAATAATTGCTTTTAAAAATAAAACGTTTGAGTCCATGTTGGCGCCACTGTTAAACGTAGCTCAATCCATGCCTCACTTCTCTTACTTAATCCCAGTAGTGGTATTCTTTGGCATTGGTGACCATGCAGGTGCTATTTCAACGGTTATTTTTGCTACCCCCCCAATGATCCGCTTAACCATTCTGGGCCTTAAAAAAGTCTCTCCAGAGGTGTTGGAGGCTGGCATGATGAGTGGCTGCAACCCTCGCCAGCTCATGTTTAAAGTGTTAATCCCTACGGCCCGCCATGATATTTTGATCGGAGTCAACCAGGTCATCATGCAGTGTTTGGCCATGGCTGTCATCGCATCATTTATTGGTGCAAAGGGTCTGGGCTACGACTTACTTGTGTCCTTGAACATGCTCAATATAGGCGAAGCCCTCGAATTGGGTGTGTCGATTGTATTGATTGCGGTAGTTTTGGACAGGCTATCTCTGGCTTGGGCTAACAAGCAGGTCGATTACTTTGCTGACCAGCCATTCCATGTGCGTCACAGGTATTCGTTAGCCTTCTTGGGGGGGGTGATCTTCACTTCTGTGATTGCCTATGTTGCGTCGATAGTTTTCCCGGGAAAGGCTAACTACCTATACTTCATTGATGAATCACAAGGGTTCACTACTGAAAAGTTCTGGGACGTAATTGTTGACTGGATCATCACCAATACTTACGACAGCGTGCAAACCTTCAATTTCTTCATGATCACCTCAATTTTGATGCCCATGAAACAGGCTTATTTATCGATGCCAGTCGCTGCAACCTTATTCCTGGTTGCAGGCTCGGGCTACATTATTGGTGGGCTTCGCTCCGCTGTTATTGTGACGGCCTTCATTGCCTTCATTGCTTTAACACCCTGGTGGGACCGCGCTCTAATTACAGCCTATATGACCACCTTCGCGGTTGTTATCTCCGTTATTATTGGTTTCAGCGTCGGCATTTTTTGCTCTCGAAGCCCCCGCGCAACGAAGGTTATTTTACTGGTTTGTGACACGTTTCAAACGTTTCCATCGTTCGTCTACTTGATTCCAGTCATCATGTTGTTTGGGGTGAGTGATTTATCAGTGCTTATTGCGGTAATCGTATACGCCACAATCCCTGCCACACGTTACACCGTAGAAGGATTGAGTAACGTGCCTAAATCCTTGCAAGAAGCAGGCTCCATGTCAGGGGTTAACCGCATACAGCGTCTACTACAAATTGAGCTACCTTTGGCGTTCCCACACATTATGTTGGGCATTAACCAAACCGTCATCTTTGCGTTGTTTATGGTTATCATCGGTGCCTTTATTGGTACCGACGACTTGGGTCAGCTCATCATGCAATCTTTGTCTGAAGCCAACGGTATGGGCCAAGGCATTGTTCTCGGTTTATGCGTGGCCTTTATCGGCCTGGCTGTAGACCATTTGATCCATACGTGGGCAGAGCAGCGCAAGAAAGTGCTGGGGATCGCATAAGACGACTAAGGGATCAGCTGTGTCATGAAGATCATTACCATGTCTTCGACCGGATCGATAAAAAAGTTGGTGCTCGCCAGCCTCCCCCAACAGTATTCGCCGGCAGATCCTAATTGTCGGACAGGTGGTTGCTGCGCATGAATTCCAGAGTTTTGCGACCAATAATCCGCCGCCCCTGAAACTCTCCACCATTGCACAGAGCCTGGGCAAAATGGAGGATCTGGATTTTTTGTTGTTCTATAGCCACAAAGGGTGGCTATGCTTAAAGTACCTGATTTGAACACACTGCACTCAGGGGAAGATTCATGAGCCAGAATGCCGGCAACACAAGCAAGGTAGACAAGCTACTGGCTGAGCAGCGCGACTATATCGCCAAGCGCGAAGGCGGTTATCGCGAACGTGCGCTGAAAATGTACCCATGGGTCTGCGGGCGTTGCGCCCGTGAGTTCACCCGTATCAATCTGCGAGAGCTGACGGTGCATCATGTCGATCATGACCACGACAACAATCCGGCCGATGGCAGTAATTGGGAACTGCTGTGCGTGTACTGCCACGATGAAGAACACAGTAAATTTGAAGATTTCGTACGTTACGGTGGCAATTCCGAGAAAAGGCGGGAGGCGGCTACACACAACCCGTTTGCCGGTCTCAGGGATGCACTCAACAAGAAGGACTGAACACTTGGCGAATTGCCGCAAACTGGCGACATAATGAACATCAGTGCTATTGAAATCAGCCCCATCAACCCTCAGGCTACAGGTGTCAGCAAGCTCCAGAGTTGTTTTGGTCTATGATTAGAGACACCACACACAGGAGATCACAATGAAGAACTTTCCCGCACACTATGAAGAACTGAATGCCTGGATGGGCAAACTTGGTGTTGCTATTCCGGATGTCATGGAAGGCTTCGGTGCCCTGCACAAGGCGAGCATCGCAACCGGCGCCCTGGACAGCAAAACCAAGGAGCTGATCTCGTTGGGAATCGCCATTACTGTGCGTTGTGACGGCTGTATCTCGTTCCATGTCCATGATGCATTAGCGGCGGGCGCCACCAAAGAGGAAATTGCAGAAACTGTAGCCGTTGCAATTCTCATGGGAGGCGGGCCGTCAATGGTCTACGGTATTGAGGCAATGCAGGCTACGGAACAATTTATGGAGCAGTCAGCCCAAGGCGGCTCATAACGAGCTGACTTTATCGGGAAGTGGGAGCCCTGGCGGGGTCGGCATACCGCGCCAGAACCTGAGTATATGCCCCTTGAAAGGCTTTTCCAGATAGTCTGTATGAGCCGGTTTACCGTGCGAATGGCTATACCCGTGGGCTTCCATTTCCCGTGTGAGTTTGTTTTTCCGGCCACGGCCCGGGTCAACCAGAATCACTTCACACGTGGGGCTGGCGTGCTTCTGAATAAAGTCAGCGACCATTTTGATGTGCTCATCTTCGTAAAGCAGGTCACTGCCGATAATGATATCGAACAGGCCAAGGTCACCAGGCTCATCTGCCCAGTTGATTCGCTGATAGTTGATGGCCTTTCCGTCGTTAAGCTGTGCGTTCCTCTGTAAAAAAACTCCGGCTTCCGGATGGTAATCGGTGGCGGTGATATCGTCATGCCGCTTGTTGAGCAACAGACTGGAAAGCGCCATACCGCAACCCATTTCCAGAATTCGCTTTCCCTGCGTCAGGTGATCTTCCATGTAATGGGCAAGCACCATGCCCGACGGCCAGATTACGCCAAAAATAGGCCAGGTGGCCGATGAAATGCCCAGATTAAGGGCGACGTCGTCCGGATCATAAAACTGCTGGGTATCGCGCAAGGTGCAAACGTGAATATCCACGTTTCCGAACTCAAGGGTCTGGTACCGCATGCGCAGAGGTGCTTTCATTGTATGTCACACTGAAGGAGCCAGGGCCGCCAACCTGTGGAAAAAAGCGGCAAAACCTTTACCTTCCGAGTATACCCCTGTTGTACATTAGCGGCGATTTTATTGCTTTTCTGCAAGCACCCTCACCCGTTCGAAATCTTCTTCGCTGAACACCCCGTTAACTCCGGAGATGGCCGCCAGCTTCATGCCGTGTTTCAGGCCCAGCTTGTAGATGTCCCGAACCTTTTCCCATTCGATATTGCGCCCCAAGGTGAAATTTTCGAACCGCCCTTCCAGAGCCAGCACGATAGTTTCTGCCAGACAGGCGTAGGAAATTCCCGGTGGCAACCCTATGTCTTTCATATGTACATCACCAGGTAACTGCACCTCTCCGGATTCAATTACCAGCACATCCGGTCGTTTGGCGACGTCTTCAGCGGATATATCCAGCGGGCGGGCTACATCGGTAATCACGCAACCGGGTTTTACTTTTGTTATGTCCAGTATTCGCTTCCCCGCACCGGAAGTGGCGGTGACGATCATGTCCATTTCTTCAATATCGCGATCGGCAGAACCTGCCACGTGTACGATAGCGCCCGGAGTTTCCTGTTCAATGCTCTCTTTCAGAGCCAGAATCTTTGCGGGCTCCGGTGCGGCCAGGTAAATTTCGTCTACGGCTTTGGCAAGCAGCCGCGCACAAACGGATCCAATGGCGCCGGTCGCGCCCACTACCATAGCTTTACCCGCCATCTTCCCATTTTCACCAATATGGGCACGGCCAATCATTTTTACCGCGTCCCGGGCAGCCCAGAGCGCTCCGGAAGCACTGTAGCTGTTGCCGGTAGTAATAGGCAGGGGTGCACGCTTTGCGACGGTAATGCCTGCGTCTCCCACAACTTTGGTAAATGCACCCAGGCCCATGATCTGAGCGCCCTGTTTTTTTGCCAGTCTGGCTGCAGCCAGTAACCGGCTGTAGGTGAACTCCGGGTCGTGAGCCATGATTTCTTTGGGCGTACCGCCTACGGTAATCAACCAGCCTTCCGCTTCATCTCCTGTAGGGGATTTGATGCCAGTGACTTTGGAATAGATAAACGGTGGTGTATAGGCAATAGCCTTCTCCACCAGATTCATCACCATTGGCGGTGACACGCTGGCAACCCAGTCCAGCGGTGGTGTTTTGGTAAGGTACTGTTGGGACAACGGATGAATCACGAAGGCAAACCGGTTTATCCGGCGGTAGCCGTCGGGATAGAGAATCCGCGGCTCGATACCCAGAGACTGAATAACATCAAGGTAGTCATCAGGCCCCAATTGCTCCGGGGTACGTGAAAGCGCGGCACTGATCATCGCCTCCATCACATTTGTACCAACAGGACGGCCTTCCAGCCAGGGGCTGTAATCAACAACCATGGCAACCTTACGAGACCGCATCCAGTCCAGAACTTCATCCGTTACGCGGGAGGTAATGATGGTTTTACCATCCAGCTCCTTATGGGTGAAACTCTCAAGATCGCCCATATGGGCAACGATCACGTGAGAATCTCTTACCGCGTGATGCAGCGAACCCTTGATCAGTCCTTCTCCAAGGCGATACAGGGGCGTGGCAAGCAGGCTTTCAACGGCCTTCACAGCTGTTGGACGGAACATAAACGGTGCAGTCAATGAACTATAGGTTTCGAGCTGTTTGAGGGACGTCAGCAAACGGGGGACACCGAAGTCCATGTAAGGATCGGCAAAAAACAGGTTGTCCGTGTGCTCGGAAAGGGACCTGGCCACCCGATAGCTGGCCTGTCCGTTCATGAAAAGTACCCGGGCGTTATCAAAAAAGTGCCCAAGTTCAGACTGGGTATGGCGCACCGCCCACTCCTGAAGAATACCCCTCAGCCCTGATCCGCTTGTGATGGGCTTGTCCGGAATACAGGCTTCAAGCCTGGCGGTATCGGGATGTTCCAGTTGTACTGAGCCAACCTGGTAGTGATCAGAGACCATACTGAGGCCAAATGCATCCGCACGCTCATGATAGGTCTTCAACAGGGACACGGCACGGGAGAGGTCTCCGTCAGTACCGGCACGAATGACCCGGAAGGACTGTTCCAGAAACTCTGTTTCCAGATCGTAATCGTATTCGGATGAGCCCTGACTTACGCTAATAACGGTTTTCATACCCAGCCCTTGTTCTTGTCGTGATATTGGTTAGCGTATGACACTACGGGCACTATTGCCTTATCTCAGGTCAAATTATGAGCTGTATCACAGCACCTGCTATCGGTGAACAGACTACACTAAAGGGACAAAAAAGCTGGAGCAGACCATAAAATTCATCATCGCACAGGAGTGGGCATGAGTATTCAGAATGAACTGCTTTCAACGATTCAGAGTCTTGTTCAGCCTGGTAAGGGGATTCTTGCAGCGGACGAAAGCCACCCGACCATTGCGAAGCGCTTTAAAGCGGTTGGTGTTGAGTCCACGGAAGACAAACGCCGTGAATATCGCAGCCTGATCTTCTCCACGCCGGGGCTTGGAGATTACGTCAGTGGCGTGATTCTGTTTGAGGAAACTCTTGGGCAGAACAGCCTGGATAATGTCCCTATGGCAAAATTGCTGGAAAGCCAGGGAATTGTGCCGGGTATCAAGGTCGATAAGGGAAAGAAATCTCTGATCAATGCCCCTGGTGACGAAATAACCTATGGACTGGATGGTCTGGACGACCGGCTGGAAATCTACAAAAACCAGGGTGCCCGTTTTGCCAAGTGGCGCGCTGTATACAACATCTCGGACTCCCTGCCCTCACGCCAGGCTGTCACAGCCAATGCTGAAATGCTGGCCCGTTACGCGGCCCTCTGTCAGTCCCTGGGCATTGTGCCCATTGTGGAACCGGAGGTACTGATTGATGGCGACCACACCCTGGAACGGGCTGCGGATGTAAATGAAGCCGTGATAGCAGAGGTTTTCAATGCGCTTCGCCGGCACCAGGTGCAGCTGGAAGGCATAATTCTGAAACCCAGCATGGTAACCCCCGGCAAGGCATGCGCCAAAGCCTCTCCCGAAGAGGTGGCAGAGGCAACTTTAAGGGTTTTCCGCAGGGTTGTACCCGCAGCCGTTCCGGGTATCAATTTCCTGTCCGGCGGCCAGACTCCTGAAGAAGCAACCGCCAACCTGAACGCCATTAACAGCCTTGGCCGGCAGCCCTGGAACCTGAGTTTTTCTTACGGGCGAGCCTTACAGGAACCAGCCCAGAAGGCCTGGGCTGGTGAACCGGGCAACGGGCACTATGCCCAGAACGCTATATTAAAGCGGGCCAGGCTCAACGGCGCCGCTACGTCCGGTGAGTATAAAGCGGATATGGAAATCTGACCTCAATTACACCCGGCCGTACAGCCACCATCGCCGTTAAAGGCGATGGTGCGCCCACTCAGGGGGACATGCATCGGGACGTTCACCAACTCCCTGAACAGGGCCGTTCTCGTGCCCTTCTGCAGCACGCCACCAGACGTAGCCGGTTCGTTGGCATGGGAGGCAATAACGGCCTTCGGTTCGATCAGGTCGTTGATAACGTAAGCGGCTTCCCTGGCCCCCGTGGTGTAGGTGTCGCCAATATTCATGACCACAAGCTCAGCTCCGTAATGGTCCTTCACCACCAGTTTCTGCTCAGCCGTAATGCCGGTATCCCCGGACAGATAAGCCACCAGACCATTTGAGAACGTCAGCACGTATCCGGTCGCGGGACCAACACTTGCACCGACACCCGCAGCTTTCAGGTATTCCGCCAGCGGGCCGGTAAGGAACGAAGGAGAAACCCCATTACTGTGAATTGCCGGCACGGTAGTAATAGTTACACCACCAACGTCCCTTTTACCGCCAAAACGCACCAGCATTGAGTTGGCGGAATCCCCGCCAGCTGCGCCGAGCTTGGCAGCAAAAAATGCGGGCATCTCGCTCCCGGTCACAATTTTCGCGTTCTTCTTGACGGCAATATCGACGGTATTCGACTGTGGAAGAGTCACCACAGGGAGTTCCGGCCCACCACACTTACCTGCATTCGTTTCCTTGATGCGACGATCGCCCACGTGATCCCCATGCATGTGGGATACCAACACCACGTCAATATTACCGAGGCGGGGATCATCCGGGCCGGCTACGGTACGGCCGGCATCGTAGAGAATGCGAGTACCGTTGGGATCCTCAAACACCATAGCCCGGTCCATAGCGCAGAACTCGCCATCATGACTTCCAAGTGGAGTGACTTTTACATCACCTTCCGCGGCGATTGCACCGGACACCAGGCCCAGCGACAGGTACAGACTGCTGGCAACTGCTGTAACGGTTTTCAGCTTCGATTTTCTGGACATCAGCGATCCCTCTCGTGTCTGTTTGTTACCGGTATTAACTACGAACACACAGCCATTCCATATCAGTGTAGTTCGCAACCGGTGCAAAAAAGAGAAAAAGCAGAAAGAAAAAGAAGGGTCAGGCTGCCCGCACAGGGTTCCGTGATGCGGGTATATTTTTCTCAAGACACGCAAGCATCGGTGCCACTTCGCGTATCTTTCGAGCCTCGGGCCAGATTACTTCAGCTTCGGCAAAGCCCTGGCGCAGAAAGTTCATCCATTGTTTGATACGGCCGGTCACATACTTGTCATCCAGCCAGCCCTGGAGCACCCCGGCATATTCCCTTACCAGCGCCACAGCTTCCGGCCAGGTCATATCGTCAGCCTGCAGGCCCTGCTGACTGGCTTTGATCTTTCGGGCCAGATCTGGCCTTGCAATAAGACCACGGCCAATCATTACGTCGTCACAACCGGAGACCTCCCGGCATCGCCAGTAGTCTCCAACCGTCCAGATTTCGCCGTTGGCAATCACCCTGGCCGTCACAGCTTCCCGCGCCCTGGCAATTTCTTCCCAGTACGCCGGCGGTTTGTAGCCGTCCACCTTGCTTCGGGCGTGAATAACAATCTCTTCTGCTCCGGCGGCTTCCAGGGCCTGGGCACAGGCTACCCCCATAGAGCGGTCGTCATACCCCAGGCGCATTTTGGCCGTTACAGAGATGCCAGCAGGAACGGCTTTGCGCACAGCGGCGGTGATTTCATGCATAAGTTCCGGCTCCCGCATCAGCACGCAACCACCCTTGTGCTTGTTTACTGTTTTGGCGGGACAGCCAAAATTAATATCTACTTGGGTAGCACCTAACTCAGCTGCTTTTTCTCCATGGAGGCCCATCATTTCGGGATCTGACCCCAAAAGCTGTACCGCAACTGGTGTACCCGCCCGGGTCAGGGCCTGGTTGTGAAGCTCAGGAGCGTACTTGTAGAAAATCCGGGGCGGCAACATGCCGTGAGTCACGCGAATGAATTCGGTAACGCACCGGTCAATACCGCCGACTCTGGTCAGTGTTTCACGGATGGGTGCAT
Source organism: Marinobacter sp. ANT_B65 (assembly GCF_002407605.1). NCBI lineage: Bacteria > Pseudomonadati > Pseudomonadota > Gammaproteobacteria > Pseudomonadales > Marinobacteraceae > Marinobacter > Marinobacter sp. ANT_B65. The sequence goes on from NZ_NXGV01000001.1 coordinate 2,068,581, forward strand.
CGACCAGCCCTTCCATCGGGGCAAGGATGATTCGCATGGAGTCTCCAGAAGCTGTTACACGAAAAATAGAACACAGGGAGTGCAGCTGATCAAAAATCAGGCGGGGGGGATTGTAAGGAATCTGGAGGGAAGTTGATAGCCGGACACTCCCTTACGGGAATATCCGGCCTGCTGATTACAACTTATTTCTGTATGTCGAACCGGTCAGCGTTCATGACCTTGGTCCAGGCGGCGATGAAGTCCTTCACAAACTTCTCCTGATTGTCGTCCTGAGCATATACTTCTGCATAGGAGCGCAGGATGGAGTTTGAACCGAAAACCAGGTCCACACGGCTCGCGGTCCACTTTACCTGATCGCTCTTGCGATCGCGGATCTCATAGAGATTGTCGCCCACTGGCTTCCAGGTATTACCCATGTCAGTCAGATTGACGAAGAAGTCATTCGTCAACTGGCCTTCACGATTGGTGAAAACGCCGTGTCTGGTACCATTGTGGTTGGTACCGAGCATACGCATTCCGCCAATCAGAACCGTCATTTCCGGCGCGGTCAGTCCCATTAACTGGGCGCGGTCGAGCAGCAACTCTTCCGGCTTGACCATATAATCCTTCTTCAGCCAGTTACGGAAAGCATCTGCTACTGGCTCCAGGGGCTCGAAAGACTCAGCATCGGTCATTTCGTCGGTGGCGTCTCCGCGGCCCTTGAGGAAAGGAACACGAACATCGAAACCGGCGGCTTTTGCTGCCTTCTCAATACCCACACTGGCTGCCAGTACAATTACATCAGCGATGCTGGCTCCGGTGTCTGCAGAGATCTGCTCGTACACCTTGAGAACCTTCGCCAGTCGTGCGGGCTCGTTGCCTTCCCAGTCTTTCTGGGGTGCCAGACGGATACGGCCGCCATTGGCGCCACCGCGCATATCTGAACCACGGTAGGTTCGAGCGCTGTCCCAGGCAGTGCTGACCATGTCGCCAATACCCAACCCGCTTTCAGCAATCTTCTGTTTGACCACTTCTTCACAGTAACCGGTACTGCCCGCCGGCACAGGATCCTGCCAGATCAGGTCTTCGGCCGGTGTTTCCGGGCCTATGTAACGGGCTTTCGGTCCCAGATCACGGTGTGTCAGCTTGAACCAGGCACGGGCGAATGTGTCCCTGAAGTACTGGGGATCAGCAATGAACTTTTCACAGATAGCCCGGTATTTGGGGTCCATCTTCATAGCCATATCTGCATCGGTCATGATCGGATTGTGGCGAACGGAAGGATCGCTTGCATCAACCGGCTTGTCTTCTTCCTTCATGTTGACAGGTTCCCACTGCCAGGCACCGGCGGGGCTTTTCTTCAGCTCCCACTCATAACCGAACAGCAGCTTGAAGAAGCCCATATCAAATTTGGTAGGGTGTGTGGTCCAGGCACCTTCAATACCAGAGGTCACCGCCCGGCTGGCCTTACCCTGCATATTGGGGTTGCTCCAGCCCAGGCCCTGCTCTTCTACATCCGCAGCTTCGGGCTCGGCACCCAGAGCTTCAGCATCTCCGTTACCGTGACACTTGCCCACGGTGTGTCCACCCGCAGTCAGGGCGGCTGTTTCCTCGTCGTCCATGGCCATACGGGCAAAGGTCACACGCACCTGCTCAGCTGTCTTGAGAGGATCAGGCTTACCGTTTACGCCTTCAGGATTCACGTAGATCAGACCCATCTGCACTGCAGCCAGAGGGTTCTCCATGGTGTCCGGCTTTTCGACGTCTTCATAACGCTCATCAGACGGTGCCAGCCACTCTTTTTCTGCGCCCCAGTAGATGTCTTTCTCAGGATGCCAGATATCTTCCCGGCCGAAGGAGAAGCCGTATGCCGGCAGGCCCATGGATTCATAGGCGACTGTACCAGCCAGAACTATCAGGTCAGCCCAGCTGATCTTGTTGCCGTACTTCCTTTTGACCGGCCACAGCAAACGACGGGCCTTATCAAGGCTGACGTTGTCCGGCCATGAGCTGATCGGTGCAAAGCGCTGATTTCCGGTACCCGCGCCACCGCGTCCGTCAGCAATACGGTAGGTGCCCGCAGAGTGCCAGGCCATACGGATCATCAGGCCGCCATAATGTCCCCAGTCTGCCGGCCACCAGTCCTGGCTGTCTGTCATCAGGGCAAGCAGATCTTTTTTGATGCCGTCAAAGTCGAGACTTTTGACTTCCTCACGGTAATCGAAATCATCACCTAGCGGATTTGTTTTGCGGTCGTGCTGATGCAGGATGTCGAGATTGAGCCCTTCCGGCCACCAGTTCATAACGTTCCGGCTTTCCGTAGAGTTAGCTCCGTGCATCACGGGGCATTTGCCACCTGTATTATTCTGAGACATGGTATTCTCCTGGTTTATCCGTCATTAAAATATTTATCTTCGCCACTAAGGTAATCATAGTTACTGACTGCCCAAGTGCCGCTTAAAATTCCTGCTACTTTCTGCAATACAACTGTTTGCCTGCCACCTGCCCTTTCCCGGACAAGGCCTTACGTCGCTTCAATGTGCAATCGCATAATTCTCCCAGTAGCCAGTCAGAACACCGAGAGAGTCTTTCCATTTCGGGGAGATCATTAGGCTCAGTGCCTGCATAGTCCGGTTTCCTGCTTTAGTAACAACAGAATCAGGTTAACCCTTCAGGCCATAAGAGGAACAATTAATTAAAAGCACAGATGTGAGAGTTTTTATTTATCGATCAGTGCGACAGATAATCGGAATGACTCAGAATCTTTCGATGGAGGAGAACTTGCCGGAATCATCGAACAGGATACGGAAGCTGCCCCGCACACCGTCCTGGAGATAAAATCTGGAGAGAATACGAGCCGGGAAACGAACAGAGCGTCCGTCCCGGGCTCGAGCGTGAACATCTGTAGCAACGCCCTGATAGAGCTTTATCCACTCATCAGGGCTGATGCTTATGTCCACGATAATCTGGTGCATGGGCTTAGTTGGCCAGTTCCAGCAACAGACGGTTCAGGCGGGTTACATAGGCGCCCGGATCTTGCAATTGCTCACCGCTGGCCAGAGTTGCCTGATCCAGAAGAACCGCAGAAAGCTCGTTAAAGCGCTCATCACCCTTCTCACTTTCGAGGCGCTGAACCAGCGGATGGTCTACGTTGATTTCAAAGATCGGCTTGCTGTCCGGAACCTTCTGGCCCGCAGCTTCCATGATCTTCTTCATCTGGGCACCCATATCAAAGTCGCCCGTTACCAGACATGCCGGTGAATCTGTGAGGCGGTTAGTAACCCGCACGTCCTGCACCCGGTCAGTAAGAGCTGTCTTGATACGTTCGAGCAGGTCTTTGTGCTCTTCCGCTGCTTCTTCTTTATGCTTCTTGTCTTCCTCGGTCTCTACTTCGCCAAGGTCAAGATCGCCACGGGCAACGTCCTGGAACTGCTTGCCGTCGTACTCGTTCAGGTATCCCATCATCCATTCATCAATGCGATCAGACAGGATCAGTACTTCGATACCTTTCTTGCGGAAGACTTCCAGATGCGGGCTGCTCTTGGCCGCCATGAAACTTTCAGCAGTGATGTAGTAGATCTTGCTCTGACCTTCCTTCATCCGCTCAATGTACTGGTCAAGAGATACGTTCTGGGTGCTTTCACCTGTGTGTGTGGAGGCAAAGCGCAACAGGCCTGCAATTTTTTCGCGGTTGCTGAAATCTTCCGCCGGACCTTCCTTGAGAACAGGGCCGAACTCACCCCAGAATTTCAGATACGCATCGGCATCTTTCTTGGACAGCTTCGACAACATATCCAGCACACGTTTGGTAAGCGCGGTACGGATGCTGTCCACGGTGCTGTCGTTCTGCAGGATCTCCCGGGACACGTTCAGGGAAAGGTCATTGGAATCCACCACGCCTTTGGCAAACCGCAGATACAGCGGCAGGAACTGTTCCGCGTCATCCATGATAAACACGCGCTGTACGTAAAGTTTCAGGCCACGGGGCGCATCACGGTTGTACATATCAAACGGCGCACGGGCCGGGATATACAGCAGGCTGGTGTAGTCGAGTTTGCCCTCTACCTTGTTGTGGGACCAGATCAGGGGGTCTTCAAAATCGTGTGCAATGTGCTTGTAGAACTCTTTGTACTCTTCATCTTTGATCTCGGTACGGGGCAGAGTCCACAGTGCAGTCGCATCGTTAACGGTTTCGTCTTTGCTCTCTTCGCCTTCTTCGGTCGGCTCGGATTTCATTACCACCGGGAAGGAGATGTGGTCAGAGTATTTTTTGACCAGACTACGCAGGCGGAAGCCATCAGCAAATTCACTGGCGTCCGGCTTCAGATGAATAACAATTTCAGTGCCGCGTTTTTCGCGGGCAACCTGCTCAATGGTGAACTCGCCGTCGCCAGCCGACTGCCAATGTACGCCTTCTTCCGCTGGCGCGCCTGCGCGGCGGGTGAATACATCAACTTTGTCAGCAACAATAAAGGCAGAGTAGAAGCCCACACCAAACTGACCAATCAGCTTGCTGTCTTTCTTCTCATCGCCTGAGAGTTGTTGAAGGAATTCTGCTGTGCCGGAACGGGCAATGGTACCCAGGTTCTGGACAACGTCATCACGGGTCATGCCGATACCGTTATCAGACAGGGTGATGGTGTTCGCTTCTTTGTCGAAGTCCAGGCGGATCTGCAGATCGGAATCGCCTTCGTACAGGCCGTCGTCTTTCAGTGCGGCGAAGCGCAATTTGTCTTCGGCATCAGAGGCATTGGAAATCAGCTCACGAAGGAAGATTTCCTTGTTTGAATACAGAGAATGGATCATCAGTTGAAGTAATTGCTTTACTTCGGTCTGAAAACCCAGAGTTTCTTTTTGGGATTCAACTGTCATTTATTGTCTCTCCTGCAGTCGACATGTGAATTCGTCTTGCAGGAAAATGGGGGCATGCGAAGGCATTTCAAGCCCCGACATGAATCACGCGGCTGTTTAAAGCCGGCAGCAGCCGTGCAATTATATGCGCAAGGAATTCAACTACAGGAGTCGAGTGTGGAAAAGGCCGTGTTGCAACGCTGTTTGACGGTTATAGCGCTTATGCTGCTGCTTACGGGATGCTCTGTAAATCCGGTAACTGGCGAAAGACAGCTTTCCCTGATTGGCGAGAGTCAGGAACTGGCCATGGGCGCCGAGCAGTACACTCCCACCCAGCAGACTCAGGGAGGGCAATTCTACATTGACCCCGAGTTGACGCTATATGTGAGCGAGGTAGGCCAAAAGCTGGCGCGGGTGAGCGATCGCCCCGACCTGCCCTACGAATTCGTGGTGCTGAACAGCAGCGTGCCCAACGCCTGGGCTTTGCCCGGCGGCAAGATTGCCATAAACCGGGGACTGCTGACCGAGCTTGAAGACGAGGCCCAGCTTGCCTCTGTGCTTGGCCATGAGATTGTTCACGCAGCGGCAAGCCACAGTGTTCAGCGGATGCAAAAGGGAATGCTGATCAGCGCAGGTGTAGCCGGGCTGGGTTATGCATTATCTGACAATGAGTGGGCAGGCCTGCTTATGGGTGGCGCAGCGGTGGGAGCACAGCTCGCGCTGGCCCAATACGGGCAAGGCGATGAACTGGAATCGGATCACTACGGCATGCTTTATATGAAAAAAGCCGGCTACGACCCGCAAGCCGCCGTGGAGCTGCAGGAAATCTTTCTGGACCTTTCCAAAGGCCAGCAGTCCGGGTTTATTGACGGCCTGTTTGCCACCCATCCGCCTTCAGCCAGACGCGTGAAGGAGAACAGCGCGCTGGTCGCTGAAATAGGCGGCGGTGGCTACCATGGTGCAGAGGAATATAAAAAGAAAACCGCTACACTGCGCAAGCTCCAGCCTGCTTATGACGCCCATGATGAAGCCATGAAACTGGCGTCTGATGGCGACCTGAATGGCGCCCTCGCCAAAATCAACAAAGCCATAGACCTTTTACCCCGCGAAGCCATGTTCTATTCCCTCCGGGGACGTATCTATCAGGAGCAGGACAAGCAGGACAAAGCCTCGTCCGATTTCGACAAAGCTGTAGCCATGTACCCCGAGATGTTCATGTACCGCATTCACAGTGGTCTGACTGCTCTGCAGCTCAACAATCTGGACAAGGCGCGGGAAAACCTTACCCGTGCAAACGAAGTTGTACCTACGTCAATCGCCTTCTTGCGGCTGGGGGATATTGCAGTGAAGGAAAACAAACGCGAGGAAGCTATCGCGTATTACAGCACGGCTGCGGAATCCAGCGGTGACATTGCCGAGGAAGCCCGCCAGAAGCTGGCAGCCCTCACCCAGTAATAAAATCGCGGAAGAGAAAATATGAAAAGGCCGGAATCCCAAGGATTCCGGCCTTTTTGCGTTTCTACAGGGACTTACGGCCAGCACACCCCTTTACCATCATCATGAACATTGACTTTTAGAGCAATAACTCTAAAAATCAGATTTCAACAACCAGATTCAGGTGACGGACATGTTAGCGAAACGTATCCAGCCTACGGCTTCCCGGGCGCGACGCCTGTATGTCGAGCTGATGTTCCAGGTTATGGGGCGGGCACTCCAGGCAGTCAGCGAGGTTGATAGTGAAGTGCAGAGAGAAGCACGGGCGCTGCCGGAAGGATTCCTGTTTGAAATGATGGTGATGCCCGCTGGCCCCAGACTGATTGTGGAGCATGTCGGTGACGGCCGTTTCCACTATCATGGCAGCTCAGCGCCCCGTTCTGTAGACGTATCCATCCAGTTCAAACACCTTGCCCACGCCTTCCTGGTACTGTCGTTCCAGGAAAAGACCTCTGTTGCCTTTGCCTACGATCGCATGCTGGTAGACGGTGACGTTAGCTCCGCGGTGCGCATGACTCGCGTACTCAACCGGCTCGAATCATTCATTCTGCCCAGGATTATTGCCAGGCGCGCAGTGAAGGAATACCCGGCAGACCTTCACCTTCCGGAAAAGCTGGTCAGCGCAGCAAAGATCTATCTGAAAATTGCCACCCTCTTTATCCAGACAGCGAGAGCCTGATGACCAATACATACTATGAGTTCTTCTGCCCGGTAAAAGTTATTGCCGGCAAAGCCGCACTTGAACATATTCCCTACGAGCTCAACAGCTTGTCCGCCAAGCGTCCGATGATTGTGACGGACAAGGGCGTTCGGGCCGCCGGTCTGCTCGACCCGGTGATTGCCGCCTGCGAAGAAAGCGGCCTGAACATTATCAGTATTTACGACGATGTGCCGCCGGACTCCTCTACGACGGTGGTCCGCGATATCGCGGCTATTTACCGCAAGGAAAAGTGCGATTCCATCATTGCCGTGGGAGGTGGCTCCGCAATAGATACGGGTAAAGCCGTGAACATCCTTGTGTCGGAAGGTGGCACTGACATTGCCAAATACACAGGCGCCGGCGTGATCAAACATCCGCTAAAGCCGTTTTTTGTGATACCCACCACAGCGGGAACCGGTTCGGAAGTCACATCCGTTGCGGTAATAACCGATGAGAAAAAGGGCGTCAAACTGCCTTTTACTTCATCTTTTCTGCTGCCGAATGCGGCCATTATCGATCCACGCATGACGCTGACACTGCCGCCCCACATTACGGCGGCAACGGCAATGGATGCCATGACCCACGCCATAGAATCCTTCACCTGCATGGCGAAAAACCCCCTAAGCGACGCCTATGCCACGGCAGCCATAAAGAAGGTCAGCAACTCACTGTTGCAGGTAATGGACAATCCGAAAGATACAGATGCAAGGCTTGAACTGGCGCAGGCTTCCACCATGGCAGGTATTGCGTTTTCCAACTCCATGGTAGGACTAGTGCACTCACTTGGACACGCTACCGGCGCTATCTGCCACCTGCCCCACGGTTTGTGCATGAGCCTTTACCTGCCCTACGCGCTCGAATTCAACCTCGAAACCATACGCGAACCTCTGGGCGAGCTATTGCTGCATCTTGAAGGCCCTGAAGTGTACGCAGCCACACCTGCCAGCCGCCGTGCCGAGACCAGCATTTCTGCGCTGCGTAATCTGAGGGATGCACTGTACAGACATTGCCAGTTGCCACGAACGCTGAAAGAAACGGGAAAGGTAACCGAAGCTCAACTGGACCTGATTGCAGAAATGGCCTTGGACGACGGCTCCATTATGTTCAATCCGAAAGAAGTCTCTCTGCAAGACGCCAGGGCTGTTCTCCAGCGCGCCTGGGCCTGAGACAAACGACCGGTGAGCAGCCGTCACTGCTCACCGGTCGTTCTTTTTACTCAAGCCTCCGCAGCAAAAGCATTGGCGAAACGCTCAGCACCGGCCTGAGCTGCCAACGTCCGAATAATGCCAGCACAACTGCACTGATAACAGGAATCGGTAACACCACCTGCCAGTGCCAGCTAAACGCTCCTTCAAACATCCGGAACTGCAAAGCCCACACAGCAGCCTCGGCCGCTGCCACCCCAAGAATTCCAGCGAAACCACCAAGCAGCGCAAACTCCAGCATGGTGCTTCGGACCAGCAGGCTCTGGCGACCACCCAGTGTACGCAGAAGCGCGCCTTCCCTCTGGCGATCCTGAAGTGTTGCACTGACAACCGCTGCCATCACCACCAGCGCCGCTGCCAGTATCAGCGCAAGAATCGCCTCAATGGCCTGGGTAACCTGGCGGACAATCTCCTGTATACGCTCAATCACGTTATCGATTTCAAGCACAGAAACGGTCGGATAACTCCGGGAAAATTCATTCAAGGCACTTTTGAGGTCTTTCGGCAGGTAGAAACTGGTAATCCAGGTCGCTGGCATGCCAGTAAGACCACCTTCCGGAGGGAATGCCATGTAGAAGTTGGGCTTCATACTGTCCCACTGAACCGTGCGGATACTCGTGACCGTTTCGGTAACTTTGTCAGAACCTATGGTAAACGTCAGTTCATCACCCAACACCAGGCCAAGCTTGCCCGCCAGCTCAGCTTCCACGGATACGCCATCTTTCTGACCGGGTTCAAACCAGCGACCTTCAACAATAGCGTTATCTTCCGGAAGAGCAGACATCCAGGTCAGGTTCAGTTCCCGGTTAAGGGCACCTACCCGCTGATCTTTACTCACTACGTCTTTTACCGGCTGGCCATTCAGTTCTGTGAGGCGACCGCGCACCATGGGATAGAGCTGATCCAGAGGTTGACCACGATCTTCCCAGAAGCCGGCAATCTCATCTACTGCATCCGGGGCAATGTTGATCAGGAAATGGTTTGGTGCATCGTCAGGAAGCTGGGCCTGCCAGTCATTCAGTAAAGACGTGCGTACAAGAATGAGGGTCGTTGCCAGCATCAGCGTCATGGCAAAAACTGCAATCTGCGACAGGCTGGCACGGCGATGTCTATACAGCCCTACCAGCGCAAGACGCCAGGAGTGCCCGCCGCCTCGAACCTTCCGGAGCATGGCAACCAATAGCCCGCCCAACAGGGCCAGGGCGCCGAGCAACAGCGCAAGGCCTCCCAGCAGGGCAACTACCAAAGACAGATCACCCGCGTAGAGCCACACCAGGCCAAACACCGCCACAACCGCAATCAACATATCCGGCAGGGCTTCCCGGCCTGTCTCGCCCGGCTGGCTGCGCAACACGCGCATTGCCGGAACATTTCGGAGGCGCCGGATGGGGGGATAGGCAAACGCAAACAAAGAAACCAGAGCTGTAAGGAGTGCCGGCATGAGTGCAGAGGAATCCAGCTGGAACCCTACCGGCCTGTCCAGTGCCTCACTCAGCAGCCGGTTGAGCAACCAGAACAAGGGAACGGCGACCATCAGACCTCCGGCCATGCCGGTCACACCCCAGAGTGCGAGCCTTTTCAGGTATAGTCTGCCGATTCCCGAGCTGCCAAGCCCCAGAGTCTTAAGCAGTGCGACTGTGTCGCGCTGCGACAACGCATATTGCCGACTGGCAACGGCTACTGCCACGGCGGCCAGTAACACCGCCAGACTACCGCCCAGCAACAGAAAGCTCTCAGCCCGGTCCAGCGAACGTGAAAAGGTTTCTCCATCGCGGACGCTTTCCCATTCCTGACTGGGCTCAAGCTGCGGCTGCAGCCACTGATAGTAATCCTCAAGCGCTGCCTCATTTCCCGCAAAAAGATAGACATACTCAACCCGGCTGCCCTCCTGAATGACGCCGGTGGAGGCTACATCGTCGACGTGAATCATTACGCGGGGCGCAAGTGCAGATAGGCTGAAGCCTCCATCCGGCTCCCTTAGCAGCAAACCCGATACCTTCAGATTCCTGCTACCCACTTCCAGAGTTTCACCAATGCTGAGATCCAGTAACCGCAACAACCTGGGATTTATCCAGACTTCGCCCGGAGCCGGACCCCGTGCCACCTGCTCCCGAGGGCCGTCGGAATTTGCCTGTATTTCGAGTTCACCACGCAAAGGATATTCGTTGCTGACAGCCTTAACGGAAACAAGCTGAAAAGCATCGTTACCAAACACCATGGTTGAAAACTCAACCATGCGACCGGTTTCAAGCCCACGCTCCGTTGCTTCGGTAATCCAGGACTCAGGCACCGGGCGCCCGTTCTCCGCCTCCAGCTGCCGGTCTGCGGCCAGAAATGAACTGGCAGAAGACACCAGAGTTCTTTGCAACTGGCTGGCAAACAGAGCGATGGTGGCAACAGTCGCAACAGCAATGATCAATGCTGCAAGTACCACACGCACGTCCCGCTCCCGCCAGTCGCGGCGCACAGACATAAGTTTTTTTGCAGCAGCCATCAGTCAGCAATCTCCATTTCGGCAACCGGCTCAGTCAACTCACCCGCTTCAATATGGAACTGCCGGGCACAGCGCGCCGCCAGCTGCTCATCATGGGTGACCATAACCAGCGTAGTGCCCTGCTCCTGATTCAGAGCCATCAGCAAATCAGAGATTTCCTGGCCTGTACGGTTATCCAGATTCCCGGTAGGTTCGTCTGCGAACAGAATGACCGGATCGGAAGCGAACGCCCGGGCAATGGCAACCCGCTGCTGCTCTCCACCGGAAAGCTGTCGGGGCGTGTGAGTAAGGCGTTCGCCCAGCCCTACACGCTGAAGAAGTTCACGGGCACGCTTCCCGGGCGCATCCATACCCGCAAGTTCCAGCGGCAGCATCACATTTTCCAGCGCAGTCAGCGCAGGCAACAGCTGAAACGACTGGAATACAAATCCCACACGATGAGCCCGCAATCTGGCCCGTTCATCTTCACAAAGCCGGCTGATGATCGAACCGTCGAGCTCAACACTACCCTCAGTCGGAGTGTCCAGGCCGGCAAGCAAACCAAGCAGAGTGGTTTTACCGGAACCGGAGCGACCTACAATGGCTACGGATTCTCCCCGATTGATTTCGAGGCTGACCCCCTTCAAGATCGTCAACGTATCTGTTTCCAGGCTGACACTGTGGGTCAGGTTTTCAACACGCAGCATCGGGCGTTGGCTATCGGGGTTTGTCATCTGCATCTTGCTCATGGGGCTCCTGGGAAAACACGTTCATTTATCAAGGTATACGGATTGCTTATGCATAGGGTGTTGCTGTACGTCAGATCAATCGCATTTCTGTTGCTTACATGCGTTGCCGTGCCTGTTATGGCCAGCCAGCAAACGCTTCTGGTTGTGGGCGACAGCCTCAGCGCAGCCTATGGCGTACCCTCAGAGACAGCCTGGGTACAACTCCTGCGTGAACGCTTGCAAGGCAACGGGCTGAGCAACTGGAACGTGGTAAATGCCAGCATCAGCGGCGAAACCACAGATGGCGGTGCCCGCCGTTTGCCCGAGTTGCTTGAGAAGAATAACCCCTCCGTGGTGATTATCGAACTGGGCGGAAATGACGGCCTCAGAGGTTTCCCACCCAGCGTGATCAAATCCAACCTCGCATCGATGGTTGAAAGCGTTCAGAACTCCGGTGCCCGCGCCATTCTGGTCGGTATGCAGATACCTCCGAACTACGGTCAACGATACACTCAAATGTTTGCCGACATCTTTCCAACGCTGTCAGACAGTTATAACACCGCTCTGGTTCCCTTCTTTCTGGACGGAATATACGACAAGCAGAATCTGATGCAGGGCGATGGTATTCATCCAACCGCAGAAGCCCAGCCCAAGCTGCTTGAGAACGTATGGCCGGTGCTCAGGGATTTACTTGAGTAAAGGCGCCACACCCTGCAGAAAGGCGAGAGCCCGGCGCTCAGACCAGTAATATCCTCCAGAACCATGCGCCACAAAACCCACATGGCCGCCCCACTTCGGCGCTTCCAGACGCACATGCGCACCAAGTACAGAAGGCGACTCGGGGAAACACTCCGGCGACAAAAACGGATCGTCTGCAGCATTAACCATAAGTGCCGGAACCCGGATATCCTTTAGCCGGCCCAATGCGGAACATTGGGCCCAGTAATCTTCTGCATCCCGGAATCCATGCAGTGGGGCGGTATAACGATCATCAAATTCGTGGAAGTTCCGAATTTCGTCAAAACCGGAAACATCAATGAGGTCGGGGAATTTTTGCGCTTTTTCCCCCATTTTTACACGAAGGTCCTTCAGGAACCGCTGCATATAGATTTTCCGGCTGGGCAGCGCCAGCATGTCTGCACTGCCCGCGAGGTCACAGGGTACTGAATAGGTCACTGCGCCGCAGACCCGGCTGTCAACGTGCTCACCCTGCTCTCCAAGATACAGAAGCGTGAGATTACCCCCCATACTGAAACCAGACAGAAACACCGTCTGGTAGCCCTGAGCCAAACCATGATCAACCACCAGGCGCAGATCGTCAGTAGCCCCGCTATGATAAAACCTCGGTTGCCGGTTCATCACACCACCACAGGAACGAAAGTTCCAGGCCAGCACATCCCAGCCTTCAGCCAGTAATGCCCGCGCCAGCCCCAGTACATATGGGCGGCGGCTGTGCCCTTCGAGACCGTGTGAGATGATCGCAAGGCGATCACTACCCTGCCGGTGCCAGTCCAGATGCAACTCATCATTGTCGGCGGTTGTAAGTACCTCCGATACAGGGCCTGCCAACCGGACTTTGCGAAAAAGCGAGGGCCACACAGACTGAATATGACCGTTACGCAGCCAACGCGGAGGGCAATATTGATGTGCCGTACTTAGGTACAAATTTTGACCTTTCATATCAGGGGGTTGACCAGACAATTCAAAGCGCTTAATATGCCGCCCGACTTGATGCTGTTCCCCGATAGCTCAGTTGGTAGAGCAACGGACTGTTAATCCGTTTGTCGCTGGTTCGAGCCCAGCTCGGGGAGCCACTTATTCCGGAATGCCGCTACTTCGTATGAAGCAGCGGCATTTTTCGTTTACGTCCGTAAAAAAGCCCTCAGAACACCTGCTCACACTGCATGAATCCGGTCAGCACCTGAAATAGCGTGAAGCCATCCTCGGTACCAATCAGTTCACGGATGGAGTGCATGCCAAACTGCGGCACGCCGATATCCAGTGTTGTCACTCCAATGTTCGCCGCTGTCAGCGGCCCGATCGTGCTGCCGCACCCCATATCACTGCGCACCACAAAGGTCTGATGCGGCAAGCCCAGTTCGTCACTGATGTGGCGGTAAACAGCGGCTGACCGGCTATTGGTAGCGTAACGCTGGTTATGGTTCACTTTGATGACCGGGCCCTTGTTAAGAATGGGGCCATGGTTTTCATCATGCTTGTCCATGTAGTTCGGATGTACACCATGGGCGTTGTCTGCCGAGATCATCATGGAGCGGGCAATGGCTTTTGCTTTGCCAGCGCCACACCAGCGATCAAGAACTGCGGTGAGAAATGGCCCCTGAGCGCCCTCAGAAGACACGCTACCCACTTCCTCGTGATCATTACACACCAGCAGAGCTGGCTCATCGCCGGAGGCATTAATCAGCGCCTGCAAGCCGATGTAACAGCTCAGCAGGTTATCCAGCCGGGCGGATGCAATAAACTCATCACGAAGACCTACGAACCCCGCGTCCTGCGCGTCGTAGAAGCTCAGCTCATAACCAAGGATTTTACGTACTTTGATGCCCGACTCATCAGCAAGTTGCTGGCTCAGAAGTTCATTAAAACTGGTCGCATCGCCTTCCTGTACCTGCATCATCACGGGCGGAAGGTCTGTCTGTGGATTCACTGTCCGGCCGCTGTTGGCTTCCCTGTCCAGATGGATTGCAAGGCTGGGAATAAACGCCACGGGTTTATGGAAATCCACCAGAGTGTCACTGACCTTGTTATGAGCATCAAGAAACGTCACTCTGCCTGCCAGGGAAAGGTCCCGGTCAAACCAGGGGTTCATCAGAACACCACCATAAACCTCAACACCGAGCTGGAAAAAGCCTTTACGGCGCAACTCCGGGTTAGGTTTTACCTTCAGGCAAGGGCTGTCGGTATGGGCACCCACCATGCGGAGCCCAGATACCGAGACATCCCGGGACCCCGTGCGGAAAGCGACAATCGAGGAGCCATTGCGAACGACGTAATAACTGTGGTTCAGCTCAAGAGACCAGTCGTCTTTTTCATCCAGTTCTTCGAAGCCGGCTGCATCCAGCTGTTTTTTCATTGTTTCCACGGCATGCCAGGGCGTGGGTGATGCATTCAGAAACTTCAGCAAATCTTTGTTGAATTCAGCGTGTTCCATGATGTCCCTGATAGAATGATAATTATTGCAATAGTATGGCACGAAGCCCTGACACCTCAAACAGGGCCAACCGACCTTGCTCACACTGCGCCACGAATCCCGCGGCTGCTATCTGCCACCAATTACACGGAGTCTGACATGCCTGTACCAAGTTTTCTCGACATCGAATACTGTCTGACTGACGACGCCTTGTTTCCGGTTGCCATGGCCTGGTCGCTGCAAGATGGCCAGATGAAAACTGTGATAATCGCTCCTGCGGAGGAATGGCTGCCGGAAGATGGCGACCTGGGTGACCTCGACCTGCATTACCTTGCAGAACAGGGTGTGCCCTTGATCGAACTTATCCACGAACTGCACCAGGATCTTCCCGATAAGACAGTATACGTCGATGGTCTCGACCCGGACGAGATCCTGGTGGATATGATTTTCAGTGCCCTGAATCAGGAAGCGCCATTTGAAATCGCGCCGATCAGCGAACTGATCACCGGGGCGAGCAGCGAAGAACTGGAAGACCGCCGCCGCCAGTTGCTGTTTGAAGAAAGCCTTGAGCCTCAGCTGCCGGAGAACGGCGTTTATGCATTGTTATTGATGGCCCAGGGAGAGGGCCTGTTCGACGCCGACTGATGGCTTTGCCGGACGAGCACATGGAAGTGCCCGCCCCCACCCCACCGGAATGCTATGCGCACTGCCGTATGTGCCAGCACCGGTGAATTCGCGCGTTGCGCTGAAAATCCTTGTCCAGGGTGCTTGCACTCACTTCCTCAACCTCAAATTCTGAAGCCAGCTCATCATCAAGTTTGAAGCGGCGGAAGTTGGTGGAAAAAATCAGCAGGCCGTCTGAGCTCAGCCTGACCATTGCCTGCCGGATCAGCTTCGCGTGATCTTTCTGTATATCCAGAACCCCTGCCATACGGGCAGAATTGGAAAACGTTGGCGGATCCATAAAAATCAGGTCGTAAACCTGATCAGGCCTTGGTTTTGCTGCCAGCCATGCCAGGCAATCCGTAGCCTCTACCTTGTGTTTACGAGGGTCAGCCCGGTTAAGCGCAAGATTATCCTCAGCCCATCCAGTGTAGGTTTTCGACAGATCCAGGCTTAAGGAGCGGCTGGCACCACCAACAACCGCGTGAACCGTCGCCGCACCGGTATAACAGAACAGATTCAGGAAACGCTTGCCTTGAGCGTGCTGCTGAATCCAGTGCCGCACAGGACGGTGGTCGAGAAACAGCCCGGTATCCAGATAGTCCTTGAGATTTACCTTCAAGGTGCAACCGTGTTCCTGTACCTGAAAAAACTCACCGCTGACATCCTGTTTTTCGTACTGACTGGTGCCCACCTGGCGCTGGCGCTGCTTGCAGATCATCCGCTCACGCTCAATGCCGAGAGCTTCCGGAATAACAGCCAATGCTTCTGCCAGGCGATCCCGGGCGGAACGCTCGTCAATCGATTTGGGAGCGGCGTATTCCTGCACATGCACCCAGCCTTCATAGATATCAATCGCCAACGCATATTCGGGCATATCCGCATCGTACAGCCGGTAGCAGCTTATTTGCTGCTTCCGTGCCCACTGCCCAATGGTTTTCATGTTTTTCTTCAGCCGGTTGCGCAGCATGGCTGCGCGCTCCTCATTGGCAATCCGGGGCAGAACTTCACCTGGCGCTGACGGTTCCCGGGGAGTACGTACACTGGCTTCATCCACCATAAACAACAGAAGCTGCGCAGGCAGCTTGCCGTTAAACAGCTTGTATTGCTTATAACTGCGCAGACCAATGGACTTGCCGAACTCCGGAGCACCAGTAAACACACCGAGCCGCCAGCCTGATGCGGCCTTTTTCACAGCATCGCCAAGCGATTCGTACAGGCCCGCAAGCGCTTTCCTGTCACTCAGCCGTTCACCGTAGGGAGGGTTTACCAGAACCAGACCGGTTTCCGCGCGGTCGTCTGCCAGTGCAAGCTCTTCAATTGGCTGTACATGGAACTCGATCAGATTATCAAGACCCGCACGCTGTGCGTTGTTGCGCGCAGTCGCTATAACACGACTGTCCTGATCGAAACCCAGAAATTTCGGCATTCTGCCCTGCTTACCCTCGTATGCACGTCTTTCCGCATCCTGACGCAGGGATAGCCAGGTCTCAGGCTGGTGCCCCAGCCATTTCTCAAAACCAAAACGCTCCTGCCGGCGACCGGGAGCTATATCCAGAGCCATCATCGCGGCTTCGATAACCAGAGTACCCGAACCACACATGGGATCGACGAAGTCGCCGCCAGCGGCTGCAATTTCAGGCCAGCCAGCACGCAAAAGCAATGCGGCTGCAAGGTTTTCCTTCAATGGCGCCAGGCCCTGCTCTGTGCGATAGCCACGTTGATGCAGGCTGTGACCACTGATATCGATACCCAGTGCCAGGCGGCCACGATGCAGTCGCGCCGATATAGTTACGTCCGGCATTTTTGCTTCCACTGCGGGGCGTTTCCCACCACTCATGGTAAAGCGATCCACGATGCCGTCTTTTACTCGCTGGGCTCCAAACTGGGTATTGCGGATTTCTTCATTTTCACCAATAAAATTGACACGGAAGCTGCCATCCACGGGAATATGCTTCTGCCAGTCAAGATGAACAACCCCATCGTAGAGTTCGTCCGCATTAGTAGCAGAAACCTCGTCTACATGAAGAATCACCCGGTTTGCCAGACGCGACCAGAGACAAGCCCGGTAACCGGCTTCAAGCGGACCTTCTACCCACGCACCCGCAGGTGCATTTCTCACCAGCGCAAGGCCCAGTGTGCTGAGCTCGTCCGCCAGAAGGTATTCAACACCCTTTGGGCAGGTTACAAAAAAGACAGATTTGGACAAGTTCAACTCCAGGTTCTCGGGCCACACCCGGTAAGTATCGGGAATAGCGGCGTTCATAGGTTTAGGGTAATTCTTCTTATCCATAAACGATCTAATAAATCTGTTTATAGACTAAAACGATAGTGTACTTCTACTCCGGGTTAAGCTTACCTTGTAGGTGACGCGTCGTTCGGGAAGGGTAACTCCCTTTCGTTAACAGGATCCTGACTGCTCTGGCTTGAGCTGGCAATAGTGGGTTATCCCGGAGTGGATTCCACATGCCGTAGCCACTGCAGAAGTGTACACGCTTGTTCTGTTAATCCATTAGTGAGGAACGGCATGAAAAGACAGAAAAGAGACATGTATGCTCGTGCATTCAAGCGGGGTTACCTCGCTGGCGTGTCCGGAAAATCCAAAGACAGCTGCCCACTCGAGCAGGTAGAAGTTCGCCAGGAATGGTTGAACGGGTGGCGTGAAGGCCGCACAGATCAATGGGATGGCATGACCGGCGTCTCCGGTATTCATAAACTGGCGAATGTCACCACTGCGTGATACTTGTCTAAACCCCGGTATCTTAATCTGATCTTTTAATACACATTGCTAACGCAGTATTCAGAGCAACCAAAACGGGGCCACCCGCCCCGTATCACGCGCTGAAGCGCGCAGGGGGTAACTCCCCGGATGGGCCCGTTACACGGGCCCATTTTTGTTTTTGCGGCTATACACCGTTTTATCAACAGCTACCTGATCTTTCGGATTGCATCTATAGCTTCGCTGATCAGCTCCGGCCCACGATAAATAAAGCCAGTATAAATCTGAACCAGCCTGGCGCCCGCAAGGATCTTTTCAGCCGCACTCTCCCCATCGGTAATACCGCCCACACCGATAATAGGCAGATCGTCACCAAGTTCTGCATACAACCCCTGGATTACCCGCAGGGACGCTTCACGAACCGGCGCACCACTGAGCCCGCCCGCCTCTTCTGCATGAACATGGCCAGCAACAGCATCACGGCTTATGGTGGTGTTCGTGGCAACAACGCCATCCAGGCCGGCTTCTTTCAACGCTGACGCGACAAATCGAATGCCCTCATCATCCATATCCGGAGCAATCTTGACAGCCATAGGTACGTAGCGGCCAAACTGACTCTGGCATTTCAGCTGCTCATCCTTGATGGCGTCAAGCAGGCCTTTCAGGGAGTCACCAAACTGAAGATCTCTCAGACCAGGGGTATTGGGGGAGGAAACGTTTACTGTAATATAGTCAGCTCGGGTATATACGGCAGAAATACCTTTTCGGTAATCCGACTCAGACTCTTCATTGGGCGTGTTTTTATTCTTGCCAACATTAATGCCGAGAATTCCCTGATACCTGCGCCTGTCCACACGCTCCAGCATGTGGGCCAGCCCTTCATTGTTAAAACCCATACGATTAATAATGGCCTGATGCTCCGGTAACCGGAACATACGGGGCCTGGGATTGCCGGGCTGAGCCAGCGGCGTAACGGTTCCGACCTCTATAAACCCGAATCCTAGTGCGCCAAGAGCATCTACATGATCTGCGTTCTTATCCAGACCTGCAGCAAGCCCCACCGGGTTAGGAAATTCCAGACCCATAACCTTCACTGGCAGAGATTCTGTTTTCGGTGCAAAAGCACCCAGCACCCCCAGACGATGCGCAATATCAAGTCCGTTTAATGCAACGGAGTGGGCATGTTCAGGTGATAACCGGAAAAGCAGGTTGCGAAGAACGCAATACATCTCAAAACTCCTCGACAAAATTCTGAGCGCGAGTATACCGGAAGTTTTCCACAGCGACCCGGTCACACCCAAAATGAGAACTGGGCATCCATATCTCCAAGCTCTGAGAAGCTTGTCCACGGAATCTGTGGATAACCCTGTTGAAAATTACGGGGCAACGCTGGCAACCCCTTGTGATCTGCGCCAGCCTACAGATTGATCATTTTTTGATCAGTTTATTTATTCTTTATTTTCAAGGAGTTAAATGTTCTTCGTTGTAATTCAAACAAAAATCCGACGAAATTGCATTCAAAGGCATGACTGCTCAAGTGTGCATAAAACATACAAAAAGTGTCACAAACCTGTTCGTACTCCTTTTTGCCATGACTTCCTAACATTCGCCATGAATAAGGCTATACTGCTCTTCGCAAACTGATCTGGAGTTTTTCAATGCAGCAATCCGGCTCCCCCGCCCAACGTCATCGTGAAAACCTCGCGGTGGAAATGAAAGCGGCTACACGGGTTACTGTTATAGGAATGGTTCTCGATGCCTTTCTGGGAATCATTAAAGTTATCGGTGGCGCCCTTTTCCATTCTCAGGCTCTCCTCGTCGACGGCATACATTCGTTCACCGATGTAGCATCCGACCTTGTCGTACTTGTCGTGATGAAACTGTCACGCCAGGAACCGGACGATAATCATCCATACGGCCATCAACGCATTGAAACCTTTGGCACTCTGGTGCTGGGCAGCATTCTTATTGCCGTAGGCGCAGCACTCGCCTGGGAAAACACACTCAGGCTCATCGAAGGCGGAGTTGTTGCCATTCCGGAATGGCCCGTGCTGGTCGCGGCGGCAGTATCTGTCATAGGCAAGGAGTGGATTTTCCGTTATACCCGCCATATCGGCCAGGCTATCCGTTCGGACCTTATTATCGCCAATGCCTGGCACAGCCGCACCGATGCCTTTTCTTCCATGGTCGTTCTGGTTTCAACAGTTGGAGCCATGCTTGGGCTGGTGTGGCTGGACTTGCTTGCGGCTGTAGTCATTGCGGTCATCATTATCCACATTGGCTGGAAGTTTACCTGGGACAGCGTTCAGGAACTGGTGGACACCGGGCTCTCCCCTGAAGATACCGATATGCTGAAAACCATAGCCCGTAACACCGACGGTGTTCTCAATGTTCATGAGCTTCGCAGCCGCCGTATGGGGCAAGACATCCTGCTGGACATTCACCTGGTTGTGCGACCAGAAATAAGCGTATCCGAGGGTCACCAGATTGGCATGCAGGTGGTGGCAGGAATGCGTAATGCACTGGAGAATATCCTCGACATCAACTTCCATATTGATGCCGAAAACGATGAAGATCTGTTCCCGACAACCAAAAAGCTGCCTTCCCGGGCGGAAGTGGGGAAAATCATTGCGGAACACCTGGGAGAGATTCCACAACGCAGCCGTTTGCGGCTTCACTATCTCAGGAACAAGGTACACCTGGAAATTTTTCTGGACGAGTCTGACCCGGATACGATATTCACTTCAGAAAATGTCCGGCATCACCTTGAAGGCTACCCCTGGTTTGGCAGTGTGAGGATATGGGTAGCCGGGCCCAACCACACCGACTGACAGCAGGCCCGCCGCCAGCGATGACCTGAACGCCCTTCTGCAACCTGAACATCGCTGTTTTACTGCATACCGACTATCGCGCCGCAGCTTCCGGCGATTCCCCGACATGCCCCGTGACAGGCTGGTTGTGGCTGAGTCCGGAAGCGGGTCTGAAACTGAACTTCTGGGCTATCGCCAGTTCGGGACTTACAGGGACTATTGCGAAGATCACGGGCCGGCGCTGCGCTTTGAAGCCAGCGCTGGATAAACACAGACTGCCCGCTACGGCAGCGACCAGCCGCTTCAGGCCGCAGTAATTATCGGCCCGAAGCGCTGAAGACGTTCCTCAGGCAAACCTAGCCTGTTCGCAGCGCTGCCTCTTTAAGGCCGGAGATTTCATCCCTCAAACGAGCGGCTGCCTCGAAATCCAGTTCCGATGCGGCCTTGTACATCTCATCCTCGAGGCGCGCAACTTCTTTAAGCAACTCCTGCGGAGAACGACGGCCAACCTTTGCACGATATTGTTCAGCTTCTTCAGCCGCTTTATCTCCCGGCCGGGCGGCTTTATGCCGGCCGCGGCCACCACCGCCCCCCGCACCTTCCATGACGTCGGCAATTTTCTTGTTGAGGCCTTGCGGCGTAATGCCGTGCGCTTCGTTATGTTCCGCCTGTTTCGCACGCCGGCTCTCAGTCACATCAATGGCTCGCTGCATGGAGCCTGTAATCCGGTCACCGTAAAGAATGGCCTTGCCATTCAGGTTCCGTGCAGCCCGGCCAATAGTCTGAATCAATGAACGCTCGGAACGCAGAAAACCCTCCTTGTCAGCGTCCAGAATGGTTACCAGCGATACCTCCGGCATATCCAGACCTTCCCGCAGCAGGTTGATGCCCACAAGCACATCAAACTCCCCCCGACGCAAGTCGCGGATAATCTCTACACGCTCGACCGTATCAATATCCGAGTGCAGATAACGCACACGGATATCGTGTTCCATAAGAAAGTCAGTGAGATCTTCCGCCATGCGTTTGGTAAGCGTGGTGACCAGAACCCGTTCGTCAACTTTCACACGTGCGTGTATTTCAGACAGCAGGTCGTCAATCTGTGTGGACGCCGGCCGGACTTCAATAACCGGATCCAGCAAACCGGTAGGCCTGACAACCTGCTCGACTACCTGCCCTGCATGTTCAGCTTCATAGTTTCCTGGCGTGGCAGAAACAAAAATCATCTGGGGCGCAATACGCTCCCACTCATCAAACCTCATAGGGCGATTATCGAGCGCAGATGGCAGGCGAAAACCGTACTCCACCAGGGTTTCTTTCCGGGACCGGTCACCTTTATACATGGCGCCAATCTGTGGAATGGTCACGTGGGACTCATCAACAACCAACAACGCATCAGCCGGCAGATAATCAAACAATGTCGGGGGGGCTTCACCGGGAAGCCGGCCGGAAAGATAGCGAGAGTAGTTCTCAATACCGTTGCAGTAGCCCAACTCGTTCATCATTTCCATATCGTAGCGGGTGCGCTCCTCCAGCCTTTGGGCTTCAACCAGGCGATTGTTATCCCGCAACTGTTTCAGGCGCTCTTCCAGTTCAACCTTGATACGTTCCGCGGCATCCAGCACCGTCTGCCGTGGCGTAACATAGTGAGATTTTGGATAAATCGTGATTCTGGGGACGCGCCGGAGTACTTCCCCTGTGAGCGGATCAAAGTAACTGAGGTTTTCCACCTCGTCATCAAACAACTCAATACGAACGGCTTCCTTTTCCGATTCCGCCGGGAACACGTCAATGACATCACCCCGCACCCGGTAATTGGCACGGTGGAATTCGATGTCATTACGGGTGTACTGCAGTTCAGCCAGGCGGCGCAAAATATGCCGCTGGTCTATCTTGTCGCCCCGGTCCAGATGCAACATCATTTTAAGATAGGACTTGGGATCGCCCAGACCATATATTGCCGACACTGTTGCTACGATAATTGCGTCGGGGCGCTCAAGCAGAGCCTTGGTAGCGGACAACCGCATCTGCTCGATGTGCTCATTAATGGATGCGTCTTTCTCGATAAAAGTGTCAGACGAGGGAACGTATGCCTCTGGCTGATAATAATCATAATAAGACACGAAGTATTCCACGGAATTATCCGGAAAGAACTCGCGAAATTCACCGTATAACTGGGCTGCCAGGGTTTTGTTGTGGGCCATGATAATGGTTGGCCTCTGCACTTCCTGGATCACGTTGGCAATGGTGAACGTTTTGCCCGAACCTGTAACACCCAGCAATGTCTGGTGTGCCAGGCCGGAATGAATACCATCTACGAGCCCTGCAATAGCCTTGGGCTGGTCGCCCGCAGGCTGAAACGGCGAATCAACTTTGAAAAGACCGCCTTTATCTGAACTGCTGGAATCGTTACTGGCCATAATTGGCAGACAACCTCCACTGACTCAACATGTGTATACGAGCCGGGTCTTATCACTGCACGACCGGGCCTGAGAGAAATTTAGTGTTACGCCGGCTTCATGGTACCATCAACGCGATCGACGGCTGGGCGAAAATCAGCCGCCATTAGGCAAGGATTCAGACACCCCGCCGGTCACGGACCTATCAGACGCAGCTTTAAGGAGCGCAAGTTTGGACCTTCAACTTTCCAGCCGAGTACAGGCAATCAAGCCATCCCCCACCCTCGCGGTAACCAACAAAGCTGCCGAACTGCGCGCAGCAGGCCAGGATATAATTGGCCTTGGCGCCGGCGAGCCGGACTTCGATACCCCGGATCACATCAAACAGGCAGCCATTAAGGCCATCAACAATGGCCAGACCAAGTACACCGCCGTTGATGGTACGCCGGCCCTGAAGAAAGCGATTATTTCGAAGTTCAAACGGGATAACGGTCTGGAATACGAAGCTAACCAGGTACTGGTATCAAGTGGTGGCAAACAGAGCTTTTTCAACCTTGCTCTGGCCACACTGAACCCTGGCGACGAAGCGATTATCCCTGCACCCTACTGGGTCTCTTACCCGGATATGGTTCTGGTTGCTGAAGGCAAGCCGGTTATCATCGAAACCAGCGCAGAAACCCGCTTCAAAATCACTCCTGAACAGCTGGAAAACGCCATTACCGAGCGTACCCGACTGTTCGTGATCAACAGTCCTTCCAACCCAAGCGGCATGGCTTATACACTGGAAGAGTTGCAGGCGATTGGCGAAGTGCTGAAGAAGTACCCTGACATCATGATAGCCACGGATGACATGTACGAGCCTATCCTCTGGACTGGCAAGCCTTTCTGCAACATTCTGAATGCGACTCCGGAGCTTTACGAGCGTACCTTCGTACTCAACGGTGTATCCAAGGCTTACTCAATGACAGGCTGGCGCATCGGCTATGCCGCTGGCCCGGCCCGGATCATCGGTGCCATGAAGAAGATCCAGTCCCAGAGTACATCCAACCCGGCATCCATTTCCCAGGCTGCAGCACAGGCAGCCCTGGATGGCCCTCAGGAGTGCGTCGCGGAGATGGTCAAGGCGTTCAAGGAACGTCATGACTGGCTGGCAGATGCTCTGAATACATTGCCGGGTGTTGAATGCCTGAAAGGTGACGGCACTTTTTATGTATTCCCGAGTTTTCACGGCGCAATTGAAGCAGACTCCAGTGTCAGTAACGATGTGGAGTTTGCTGAAAAACTGCTGAGCGAAGCCGGCGTTGCTCTGGTTCCTGGCTCTGCATTTGGCTGCCCCGGCCATATGCGCCTGAGTTTTGCCACCAGCATGGATAACCTGAAGCAAGCGATTGAGCGTTTGCGGAAAGCTCTGAATTAAAAACTTTGCCAAGGGGTTGACGAGGCGGCGGTGTAATCATATTATACGCGCCTCGTCACATGACGACGTTCCCTGATAGCTCAGTTGGTAGAGCAACGGACTGTTAATCCGTTTGTCGCTGGTTCGAGCCCAGCTCGGGGAGCCACTATTTTAAAGCCCGCTAATTCTCTGAATTAGCGGGCTTTTCGTTTTGGACCTTCCTTTTCCCTAAGCTGCCTGGCCTGGCGTTTGGTGTGGTGTGGTGGTGCCTGCCTCCCAAAAACCGCTACGAGCACATTCATGTGCGCTTGTCTCCGGCCATCCCTGGCCTACGACATTTTTGGGAGGCAGGCACCACCACACCTCTCTGTCTGCGCAATATGCGCTAAAACAGGTTAAAGACCAATCACCTCAGAATGAATGGCCTCCAGAGCGGCTAAGGGATCAGCAGCCTGTGTAATGGGTCGACCTATAACAAGGTAGTCTGAACCGGCTTTGAGAGCATCGCTGGGGGTCATAATGCGCTGCTGGTCGCCTTTTTCTGCAGTTAGCGGCCGGATACCCGGGGTAACAAGCCGGAAGTCGACACCCTGTTCATTTTTGAGCCTGGAGGCTTCTTGAGCGGAACAGACTACACCGTCCAGGCCGCAGTTTCTGGTGAGCGTGGCGAGCCTCGAAACCTGCTGTTCCGGCGAGTCGGTAATTCCTATGCCCGCAAGATCTTCAACACCCATACTGGTGAGAACCGTAACGGCTATCAGCAGCGGCTTATCTGCGCCGAAGCTCTCCAGACGCTCACGGCAGGCCAGCATCATTTTTTCGCCGCCAGAGGCGTGCACGTTCACCATCCACACACCCAGATCAGCTGCTGCAACTACAGCGGCTGAAGCTGTATTGGGAATATCGTGGAATTTCAGATCCAGAAATACATCAAAACCACTATTCTGCAAACTCTCAACGAGCCGGGGACCTGAACGGGTAAAGAGCTCCTTGCCAACTTTCAACCTGCATTTGGCCGGATCGAGCTTGTCAGCCAGTTCCAAAGCAGGCATTTCAGCCGGAAAGTCGAGGGCGACGATTATTCTGGGGTCGTTAGAAGTCTGCACGTTGAAATGTCCTGAGGGGTGTCGATAAATGATTATTCGGCTTCAACGCCCTGAATCGGGCGCACGGTTTCCCATTGCTTACAACTCGGGCACAACCAGTGAAGCTGCTGCCCAGAGAAACCACAACTTACACAGCGGTAAACCGGCCGGTTGGCAAGAACCAGATGGCCTATGCGGCTGACCAGACGGCCTTCGTCGGTGATCATACCTTTTTCAAAACCTGCCATCTCCATCAGCCGTAACAGGCCTCGCATACTGGGCCGGATTTCAAGCTCCTGGCGCAGCAGATCTATTGCAGCCGAACGACCGGAAACCCGCTCAACCGACTCAACCAGAGCCAGCAGCAGGCTGGTGCCAGGGTATGCCTCATAAAGTTTACGCAGCTTCCTGACCAACCGGCCGATATCACCGTGTTCATGTTCCAGCTTCATCAGGCGATCAATGGCTTCAGGGCCAAAGTCCGGATTCTGATCAAACACTTTCAGACCCTGATTGCCCGCCTCACGGTAACTGCCCTGCCGGATAAGAATCTTCATCAGTATAAGCGTGGCCCGAACACAGGAGCGGTCATAATCCAGAGCTTCCCGAGCAAATTTCTGGGCAGCCCAACGATCATCTCTGCCAAGTGCCTGCTCTGCCAACTCACAGGTAAGGTACGCAAGATCCTTTAACATCGATGGCGCTGCATCGCTTTTGATAAGGGTACGGGCAACGTCAGAGGCCTTACCCCACTCTTTTTCCTGTTGATAAACCTCGATGAGCTGCTGGGCAGCTTTCCGGCCGTAATCACGATCTCCCATTAACTGTTGCAGCAATGCCTCGGCACGATCAAGCAGGCCGGCATTAAGAAAATCCATAGCCAGCTCAAGTGTTACCTGAGGGGAGAATCGTGGAGGCAGTTCGGGCCTTGCGAGCAGGTTTTGATGAACCAGAATGGCCCGGTCCGTTTCACCTTTATTGCGGAAGTGCCGGCCAATAGAAAGATGGAGGCTAACTGTGTCCTTGTTGACGACCAAAGACTGCACAAAATCATCTACGGCCTGATCAGAATAGTTGGTAAACAGAAACTGTAACCGATCCTTGACCGATTCTTCGTCTGCAATTTCCGTTCGGGTCCGGCTACGGTCGCTACCAAGCCGACCGATAAACCAACCAACGGCAACTGCAATCGTCAACAGCAGCCACTGAAACACCATATCCATTAAATAGCCCGGTCGTTCTGAACCCTGGACTTCTCCAATGCCTGCTCGGCACGATCAAGTCGCTTCTGAAGAGTTCGGCGCGAAACCGACGTGCGAAAGGTGGCCAGCATCGTCATCAGAACTCCAACCAGCGCACCGATGATAAAAGACATGATAATCCAGACGGCGACACCATGAGGCGGGGTCTCGAATACCAGAAAGTTAAGAGCAACAGCCATCTGATTATTCAGCGAAAACACGAGCGCCAGCAGTATCAGGACCAGTACCAACAGAATTAATAGAATTTTCTGCAACCCTGCCATAGCTTCAGTTCTCCCTAACGCTGATAAAGTGCCCGGATTATAGGCTTTTCGCTTCAGGAATCAAAAGCCGTTAAAAGCCTTGCTTCAAACTGTCATTCACCTGCTCGCGCAATTCCTTGCCTGGCTTGAAGTGAGGAACATGTTTTGCAGGTAACTGCACAGCTTCGCCTGTCTTCGGGTTCCGACCCGTGCGAGCCGCCCGATGATGAAGGGAAAAACTGCCAAATCCCCGTATTTCAATTCGCTGTCCGTTTGCAAGCGATTGGGACATATGCTCAATAATCGTTTTCACCGCCAGCTCTACATCTTTAACCGAAAGCTGCGTTTGCTTTGAGGCAATTAATTCGACCAGTTCAGACTTCGTCATGAGGCACTTCCCTCTATTCTTTTTTTATTCGGCCGTTGGCTGCCGAATTCCCACTCCTCCAGTTTAGCCAAAACGTAAAAAAACACAAAAAAAACGGGCTCTTAGAGCCCGTTTTTTTCGTACCAACCGGAGATTAGTCCTTATTGGCGTTTTGCTGCTGCATTTGTTCCTTGATGAGATCACCAATGGTGGTCGCACCCGAGGATGTTTCTGCAGTTTTGCTGCGTACCGTATCAATAGCCTGCTTGTCGTCTTCTACGTCCTTGGACTTGACAGACAGGTTGATAACACGGTTTTTGCGATCGATGCTGATGATCTTCGCTTCGACTTCTTCGCCTTCTTTCAGAGCGTTACGCGCATCTTCAACGCGATCACGGCTGATTTCAGAAGCTTTCAGAATCGCTTCAACTTCTTCGTTCAGAGCGATAGTGGCTTGCTTGGCGTCAACGGCGGAAACAGTGCCTTTAACGATAGAGCCCTTGTCGTTCAGCTGAACAAACTCGGCGAACGGATCGCTTTCGAGCTGCTTGATACCCAGGGAGATGCGCTCACGCTCGGGATCTACAGAAAGGATAACGGTGTCAACATCGTCGCCCTTCTTGTATTCACGAACCGCTTCTTCGCCTGTTTCGTTCCAGCTGATATCAGACAGGTGAACCAGACCATCAATGCCACCGTCCAGACCGATGAAGATACCGAAGTCAGTGATTGACTTGATCTTACCGGAGATGCGGTCGCCCTTGTTGAAGTTGCCGGAGAAATCTTCCCATGGGTTGGATACGCACTGCTTGATACCCAGGGAGATACGACGACGCTCTTCGTCGATGTCCAGAATCATCACGCCCACTTCGTCGCCAACATTAACGACTTTGGATGGGTGGATGTTCTTGTTGGTCCAATCCATTTCAGATACGTGAACCAGACCTTCAACGCCTTCTTCCAGCTCAGCAAAACAGCCGTAGTCGGTCAGGTTGGTTACACGTGCAGTAACCTTGGTACCTTCAGGGTAACGGCCTTTGATATCAACCCAGGGATCTTCACCCAGTTGTTTCAGACCCAGAGATACACGGTTACGCTCACGATCAAACTTCAGAACCTTAACGTTGATCTCGTCGCCAACATTTACGATTTCGCTCGGATGCTTAATGCGCTTCCAGGCCATATCGGTAATGTGCAGCAGGCCGTCAACACCGCCCAGATCTACGAACGCGCCGTAGTCAGTCAGGTTCTTGACGATACCTTGAATTGACAGACCTTCGGTCAGGGTTTCCAGCAGAGCTTCACGCTCGGCGCTGTTTTCAGCTTCCAGAACGGCGCGGCGGGAAACAACCACGTTGTTACGCTTCTGGTCCAGCTTGATAACCTTGAATTCGAGCTCTTTGTTCTCCAGGTGCGCAGTATCACGAACCGGACGAACGTCTACCAGGGAACCCGGCAGGAACGCACGAATACCAGCCAGATCAACGGTGAAACCACCCTTGACCTTGCCATTAATAATACCTTTGACCACTTCTTCAGCTTCGAAGGACTTCTCGAGTACCTTCCAGGATTCAGCACGCTTGGCCTTTTCACGGGAAAGACGGGTTTCACCGAAACCATCTTCCACTGCATCCAGTGCTACGTCGACAACGTCGCCAATAGCTACTTCCAACTCGCCTTTTTCATTCAGGAACTGGGAGGCGGGGATAACGCCTTCGGACTTCAGTCCGGCGTTAACTGTGACCCAGTCGCTATCGACATCAACTACGGTTCCCTGGACGATGGAACCTGGTTTCATGTCAATTTCTTTTAGACTTTCTTCAAAAAGATCCGCAAAGCTCTCGCTCATTATGAGTCCTATAGGTTCAATGCAAGTATGCTCCGTGTCGCCAGCAACACGGTCTGTTAATAAGTTCCGGAATCAGCCAGCGGCTGGCAGATTACGCTGTTCCCGGTATTTCAACGACAAAAAGATGCCGTCAGGCATGGCCCACTGCTGCCATACACCTGTCCAACACCTCTTCTATACTCAACCCCGTAGAATCAATGACTTGCGCATCATCTGCGGGTTTGAGAGGGGCTGCGGAACGGTTCATATCCCGTTCATCACGAACCCGTATCTCCTCCAAAAGGGCATCAATACTAACATCGACACCCGCTGCCTTCAACTGGCTGAAGCGTCGGCGTGCCCGCTCTTCGGCACTGGCGGTCAGAAAAATCTTGACCGGCGCATCCGGAAACACAACTGTACCCATATCCCGGCCATCGGCTACCAACCCCGGCCCCTGCCGGAAGTCGCGCTGGCGCTGCAAAAGCGCATCCCGGACTGGCTGCATCACAGCAATACGGGATGCATCGTTGCCACAGGTTTCTGTACGAATATCAGAGGTAACATCTTTTCCAGCCAGCATTACTTTTACAGGCTCACCCTCAGGCGTTGGCTCAAAAGCCACATCTAGCGATACCGCTACACGAGCCAACTGAACTTCATCGTCCAGCGCTACGTTCTGGCGATTTGCAGCAAGGGCTGTCAACCGGTAAAGCGCACCGCTGTCCAGCAGATGCCAGCCCAGCTTTCTGGCCAGCATCTGAGTCACCGTCCCCTTGCCCGAACCGCCCGGGCCGTCTACGGCGACAACCGGCGCATTGCTTTCCGACATTACTTTGCTCCCTGATCCACGACAGCTTCGGATGTTTCGGCGGAGATATTGATGCCGGTCCCCCTGGCAATCTCTACAAAACCGGGAAATGAGGTTGCTACATTGGCGCAGTCATTTACTTCAATCTCGCCCGTCGCCCGCAACGAAGCCACGGCAAAAGACATGGCGATACGGTGGTCACCATGGCTCTGAACAGAGCCGCCTTTGATGGTCTGACCGCCCTCAATCACAATGCCGTCCGCCATTACCTCTGTTTCCACACCGAGTGTCGCCAGACCATCAGCCATCACCTGAATGCGGTCACTTTCCTTTACCCGCAACTCTTCAGCCCCCGACAGCACCGTACGACCGGTAGCACAAGTGGCGGCGATGAACAGCGCCGGAAATTCGTCGATCGCCAGAGGCACCTGGTCTTCGGGTATATTTATTCCCTTAAGCTCAGCGGAGCGTACTCGAAGATCCGCAACCGGCTCTCCACCAATTTCACGCTCTGCCGATACCTCAATATCCGCGCCCATCTGCCTCAGAATGCTGATTACACCCACCCGTGTCGGGTTCATACCCACATGGCGCAGAGTCAGATCAGAGCCCGGAGCGATACTGGCCGCGACAAGAAAGAAAGCCGCCGATGAAATATCGGCAGGAACGTCAATACAGCTTGCTGTCAGCTTACCGCCGCCACTGAGGCTGACCGTAGAGCCATCGCGCTCTACTTTATAACCAAAACCGGTGAGCATACGCTCTGTGTGGTCCCGCGTGGGCGCAGGCTCGGTAACTGACGTAGTGCCGTCAGCATAGAGGCCAGCAAGTAACAGGCAGGATTTCACCTGGGCGCTGGCAATCGGCATATCGTAATGAATGCCTTTAAGCTGCTTGCCCTGGCTGCCACGAATTTTCAAAGGCGGGCGACCGCCCTCTGCCGTGTCAATAACCGCCCCCATGGAACGCAGCGGATCCGCAACCCGGTTCATAGGCCGGACTGACAGACTGGCATCGCCGGTAAGCTCGGACTCAAATGACTGCGCAGCCAGAAGACCAGAGAACAATCGCATGCCCGTACCTGAATTGCCCAGATAGATCGGCCCACGGGGGGCCTGAAGGCCATGCATTCCAACACCGTGAATGCGCACGAACCCGTCGTCCGGGCCCTCAATAGTAACCCCCATATCCCGGAACGCCTGTATCGTTGCGAGACTGTCTTCACCTTCAAGAAAACCTTTCACTTCGGTTATGCCTTCGGCCAAAGCTCCAAGCATGATTGAGCGGTGGGAAATAGACTTGTCCCCTGGCACCCGTATATCACCGATGACTTTGCCACCGGGCTGAAGACGAAACGTCACCTGATTTTCACTGTTATTTGTCACGTAAGCCTGTCCTGAAAGCATTTTTGAAAAATGTTCGCGTGCCGCCTTGGCGCGACTGAATACGCGCAACAGCGTGGCGCCGTCCTGGTCTGCAATCGCAGTGCGCAACTGATCCAGATCATGAGTAAAGTGATCAATCACCCGGAGAACCGCGTCGCGATTGGAAAGAAAAATATCGTGCCACATAACGGGATCGCTCGCGGCGATCCGTGTGAAATCACGAAATCCGCCCGCCGCATACCGGAAAATATCCATATTCTCATCTTCCCCGGCCAGAGTATCGACCAGCGAGAAGGCAATCAGATGGGGAAGATGGCTGGTCGCAGCCAGCACCTCATCGTGATACGCCACGGACATAGTAAGTACGGTGGCACCGCATGCCTCCCACAAAGCCCTGAGCCTGTCCAGATGGGAATGGCTGACGTTATCAGGCGGAGTCAGTATAACTTTATGATTTGCAAACAGGTCGGGATTGGCGGCACGGATACCACTTCTTTCCGACCCGGCAATGGGGTGCCCGGGAATAATACGGGGCGGAAACTCTCCGAATACCGCCTCAACATCTTTTACAAAGCCGGATTTAGTACTGCCAACGTCGGTCAGAATCGCATCTGCCGCAAGATGAGGGCGTATCTCTTCAAGCACCTTGCGGGTTGCCTGCACCGGCACAGCCAGCACAACAAGATCAGCACCCTGCACTGCTTCTGCAGTCGTCTCGGCAACCGTATCAATTATACCCAGCGACTGACCCAACAGAAGGTCATCTTTGCGCGTATCTGCACCAACAACTTCCCGGGCCAGGCTGTTCCTGCGAATAGCACTGGCCAACGAACCACCTATCAGGCCAAGCCCGATAATGGCAACACGCTGAAAGAGCGGTTCGCCGTTCGACACCTCAGGCTCCCTGCCCTGAAGCAGCCAGAGCCTTTGGAAGCGCATTGATAAAATAATCGTTCTGCTCAGGCAGGCCAACAGTAACCCGAAGGTAATCAGGCATTCCGTAACCCGCAACCGGACGCACAATAACACCTTGAGCCAGCAAAGCCTGGTAAACACCCATGGCTTGCGGCCCCACCTCAACAGCCACAAAGTTTCCGGATGAAGGGATATAGCGGAGCCCCATCTGGTCAAAAGCCTGTTCCAGCTGTTTCAATCCGGCGGTGTTCACTTCACGGGAGCGCTGCAAATAACCTTCATCGTCGAGCACCGCCGTGGCGGCTGCCAGGGCGACGGAGCTTACATTGAAAGGCTGGCGAACGCGGTTCAGGATATTGGCGATAGCCGGCGAACTGATGCAGTACCCGACACGCAGAGCCGCAAGGCCCCAGGCTTTGGAAAATGTACGGCAGACAATCAGGTTCGGAAAACGGGCCAGCAAGGCAACACCAACACCAACACCGTCCGGATCCTTCTCCCCGGTCATATACTCGCAGTATGCCTCATCCAGAACCACCAGCACGTCTTCAGGTATCTTACCCAGAAAGGCTTCAATGGCATCTGAATCATGCACTGTTCCCGTGGGGTTATTCGGGTTGGCTATAAATATCAACCTGGTCTTGTCTGTAACGGCCGCCGCCATGGCATCCAGGTCGTGGCCCCAGTCCCTGGCCGGCACAGCAACAGCTTTCGCGCCAATAGCCTGAGTAACAATCGGGTAAACCGCAAATGCATACTGGGAAAACACAATCTCGGAATCCGTCCCGGCAAAGCAACGGGCAATCACTTCGAGTACGTCGTTTGAGCCGTTTCCAAGCGTAATCTGGTCAGCCCCAACGCCAAGTCGCGCGGACAGCTTCTGTTTCAGGTCAAACCCGTTGCCATCGGGGTACAGGCAGAGGTCTGTCATCGCGTTTTCGGCTGCCAAGACGGCTTTCCTGCTCGGCCCCAAAGGGTTCTCATTACTGGCGAGTTTGATAATCTCCGCCGGATCGAGCCCCAGCTCACGGGCCAGCTCACTGATAGGCTTGCCCGGCTGATAGGGAGACAGGGCCTGAACGCCTTTTACCGCAAGGCTTTGATAATCAATTGCCATAATCCTTCCTTAACTGACTGATCTCAGAGCTATCCAGAGACTAAAGAACACCAATGGGGTAAGAGCCCAAACGCTTGAGCTCAACAGCTTCTTCTTCCACCTCGGCCAGCACTTTATGGGCCGGCTCATCGCCCATATGCCCTTCAAAATCTATGTAGAACACATAAGCCCAGGTGCCACTGGGTGACGGCCGGGTCTCAATCCGTGTAAGGCTGATCCCATGGCTGTGAAACGGCTCCAGCAACTGATAAAGCGCGCCCGGCTTGTTTCTCATTGAAACAAGAATCGATGATTTGTCATGCCCGCTGGCCTGAACTTCTTCGCGGCCAATAATCAGGAATCGCGTGGTATTGTCTGGCCGGTCTTCTATACAGTCCGCCAGCTTTTCCAGACCATATAACTCCGCTGCCATGTCGCCGGCAATCGCAGCAGTACCCGGCTCCTTGGCTGCACGACGTGCAGCTTCAGCATTGCTGGACACCGTTACCCGCTCAATGCCGTAGCGATGAGTGTCCAACCATTGACGGCACTGGGCAAACGATTGCTGGTGCGAGTATATCCGGGTAATTTCCTGGTCCCGGAATTCCGGTGAAACCAGCAGGTGATGATGGATTCGCAACTGTACTTCACCACAGATCTTAAGCGGTGAGGACATGAACATATCGAGGGTGTGATTGATCATGCCCTCTGTAGAGTTCTCAACAGGCACGACACCATAATGCGCAGCTCCGGATTCCACTTCACGGAAAACCGCATCAATCGCCGGCATAGGAACGCTGACAACCGAGTGCCCGAAATGCTTGAGCGCAGCCGCCTGGGTAAAGGTGCCGACAGGCCCCAGAAAGGCAATATGCATGGGCTTTTCCAGAGCCAGGCACGCCGACATTATCTCGCGAAACAACCGGGCCATTTCCTCATCTGCCAGAGGGCCGGGGTTAGCCTCCTTGATGCGGCGCAGTACCTGGGCTTCCCGTTCCGGGCGGTAGAAAAACACATCTTCCCCCGGATTCGCAGCCATTTTTACATGGGCAACTTCCTGGGCACATTTGGCGCGAGCACTGATCAGCTCCATGATCTGCTGATCAAGGCTGTCTATTTCTTCCCGCAGTTCTCCAAGACGGACCTGCTCATCACTCATGATCAGCCCCGCTCCTTCGCAAATTCTGTCATGTACTGAATCAGCGCATCCACGCCCGCCTCAGGCATAGCATTGTAGATACTGGCGCGCATACCACCGACTGACCGATGACCAGCGAGATTCAGTAAACCACGGTCGTTGGCTCCTTCGAGGAACATACTGTTCAGAGCATCGTCTTGCAGCGTAAAAGGTATGTTCATCCAGGAGCGGAAACGCGGATCTATGGGGTTGGCATAAAACTCATTGGTATCAATGAAGCCATACAGTTTTTCTGCCTTGCGCCGGTTAATCTCGCCCATGGCCTTAACACCACCCTGGGCTTTCAGCCACTTGAACACCAGCCCGGCAAGATACCAGGAGTATGTCGCAGGCGTGTTGTACATGGAGCCGTTATCAGCAATCACCTGGTAGTTCATCATGGTCGGTGTTTCCTTGCGGGCTTTGCCCAGAAGGTCCTTCCGGATAATGACAACAACCAGCCCCGAGGGGCCAATGTTTTTCTGGGCACCAGCATAAATCAATCCGAACTTCGAGATATCCACCGGGCGCGACAGCATATTAGAGGACATATCCGCTACCAGCGGTACATCTGCGCTTTCGGGAACGAAATCGAATTCCAGACCACCGATGGTTTCATTGGGCGTGTAATGCAGATATGCCGCATCGGCACTGGTCTGCCAGGACCCCTGCTCCGGAATACTGGCGAAGCCGCTGCCCTCAGAGCTGGCAACTACATTCACATTCCCGTAGCGCTGAGCCTCGGCAATGGCTTTTTTCGACCATATACCAGTGTTTACATAATCCGCAGACGCCTTGTCCCCAAGCAGATTCAGGGGAATTGTAGAGAACTGGCTGGAAGCTCCACCTTGCATAAAGAGAACGGCGTAATCATCTGATACTCCAGCTAATTCACGCAAATCCTGCTCAGCAGTTTCGGCAATTTTCACAAACTCGTCACTGCGATGACTCATTTCCATCACGGACATGCCTGTGCCACGCCAGTCCAGCATCTCATCCCGTGCCTGTGCCAGCACGCTCTCCGGCAAGGTTGCCGGACCTGCACAAAAATTATACGCCCTGCTCATGTCTCTGTGGTCTCTCACGTCATGCGGATTCGTTGTTCGGCAGTGCTGGCTTATTCCTCGCCAGCATCCTGTTCCGGACTGCTGTCTGCGCTTTCATCTGTTGAAGTCTCTTCACCTTCGACATCAGCGTCTTCGATGTCCTCATCGTCGGTTTCGGCAATCCGCTCCACACCGACCAGGCGCTCGTCTTCCTGGCTTAGCCTGATCAGGCGCACGCCCTGTGTATTCCGGCTAAGAACAGACACTTCATCTGTGCGGGTACGAACCAGGGTACCCTTATCGGAAATAAGCATCATTTCATCGCCATCGAACAGCTGTAGCGCTGTTACCAGGTTGCCGTTACGCTCGGAACATTGCATGGCGATAACGCCCTGACTGCCACGACTGTAGGTCGGAAACTCATCAATCGCAGTACGTTTACCGTAGCCATGCTCACTGGCGGTCAGGATCACACCGCCTTCCTGAGGAATAATCAGGGAGACCACGTGATAACCTTCCGGCATCCTGATGCCACGTACGCCACGGGCCGTCCTGCTCAGCGGGCGAACGGCTTCTTCATTGAAGCGAACCGCTTTACCTGCCGAGGAGAACAGCATGATTTCGGCATCACCTTCCGTTATCGCAGCGCCAATCAGCGTATCGCCTTCATCAAGAGACAAGGCAATCAGACCACTGCTGCGGGGGCGTGAGAAGTTCGGCAAAGGTGTTTTCTTTACGACGCCCGCAGACGTTGCCATCAGAACAAACTGATTTTCCGGGTAGTCCCGCACTGGCAGGAAGGTGGTAATACGCTCACCCTCTTCCAGCGGCAGAATATTTACCATTGGCCGGCCGCGGGACGCACGGCTGGCACGGGGAATCTCGAACACTCGCAGCCAGTAAACTTTGCCACGGTTCGAGAAACACAGAATGGTGTCATGGGAGTTTGCAACCAGCAACTTCTCAACAAAGTCTTCGTCTTTCATTGAGGTCGCGGCCTTGCCTCGCCCACCACGGCGCTGAGCCTGATAATCTTCAACCGCCTGGGTCTTGGCATAACCACTATGGGAAATGGTTACTACCAGGTCTTCTTCATCAATCAGATCGGCAATCGTGAGATCACGCTGGGAACTGGTTATTTCAGTGCGGCGTTCGTCACCGAACTCTTCTACCACGGCTTCCAGCTCTTCACGGATAACCTGCATCAGGCGATCCGGGTCACCCAGGATTTCAAGCAGCCCTGCAATTTTCTCAAGGATTTCCCTGTACTCGTTCTGAAGCTTTTCAGTCTCCAGACCGGTCAGACGGTGCAGACGCATATCCAGGATAGCCTGGGTCTGTTCCGGCGACATGAAGTACAGGCCGTCACGCAGACCGTAGATTTCCGGCAGATCGTCCGGGCGACAGGCATCTTCGCCAGCACGCTCAAGCATCGCCATCACATTACCGGGCGCCCAGCCTCTAGCCATGAGTTTTTCTTTGGCTTCCAAAGAGCTTGGGGACGCCTTGATAAGCTCGATCATTTCATCAATGTTGGCCAGAGCAACTGTCAGGCCTTCAAGAATGTGCCCACGCTCACGGGCTTTACGCAGTTCAAATATGGTACGACGCGTCACCACTTCACGGCGGTGACGCACGAAAGCATCCAGCATTTCCTTGAGATTAAGGATTCTGGGCTCGCCATCTATCAGCGCGACCATGTTGATACCGAACACAGTCTGCAACTGGGTATGCTTGAACAGGTTGTTGATCACAACCTCCGGGTTCTCACCGCGGCGCAGCTCTATGAAAACACGGATACCTTCCTTGTTGGATTCATCCCGCAGTTCGGTGATGCCTTCCAGACGCTTTTCCTTCACCAGCTCGGCGATCTTTTCGATCAGGCGGGCCTTGTTCAGCTGATACGGCAGCTCGGTGATGATGATGGCATCACGATTGGTTTTCTTGTCGTGTTCAATTTCGTGACGGGCGCGGATATAAATACGACCACGACCAGTACGATAGGCCTCAACAATGCCAGCGCGGCCATTGATGATGCCCTCGGTGGGGAAATCCGGTCCGGGAATGAACTCCATCAGCTCATCCACGGTAAGATCCGGGTTATCAATCAGCGCCAGACAGCCATTGACCACTTCCGTCAGGTTATGGGGCGGAATATTGGTGGCCATACCCACGGCGATACCTGATGAACCGTTCACCAGCAGATTCGGAACCCGGGTAGGCATTACCTCGGGAATTCGTTCTGTGCCGTCGTAGTTGTCGACAAAATCTACGGTTTCTTTATCAAGATCCGCCAACAGGGAGTGTGCAATTTTCTCCATGCGGATTTCGGTGTAACGCATGGCTGCTGCGTTATCACCATCGATAGAACCGAAGTTTCCCTGGCCGTTTACCAGCGGATAACGCAGGGAAAATGGCTGAGCCATACGAACGATAGTGTCGTAAACCGCAGAGTCACCGTGCGGGTGGTATTTACCGATAACATCACCCACCACACGGGCAGACTTCTTGTAGGCCTTGTTCCAGTCGTTATTCAGTTCGGACATTGCGAACAGAACACGACGGTGAACCGGCTTGAGGCCATCCCGCACGTCCGGAAGCGCTCGCCCGACGATAACGCTCATTGCGTAATCCAGGTAAGACTGCTTCAGTTCATCTTCAATATTGACCGGCAGGATCTCTTTGGCTAATTCACCCATCGAGAAAGGTTCCTTTGCGTTATCTGGAAGTCGTTTCAGGGCCGTATCCCGGCCCCGTAGTTATTCATCAACAAGCCGCCAACTCTACCACAGTCGCACCCTTTCAGGGGCATCTGCTGGGCATCCTTAATCAAATACTACGGTCTTGTTTTCGTAGGTGATTACGCGATCCTCAATATGAGAGCGCAACCCCCGGGCAAGAACGTTTTTCTCCACATCCTTACCAAGACGCACCATGTCATCAATGGTATCGCTATGGGTAATACGGATGACGTCCTGCTCAATAATAGGCCCCTGATCAAGATCCTGGGTCACGTAATGGCAAGTGGCCCCGATCAGCTTGACCCCACGGCTATAAGCCTGATGGTAAGGCCGTGCTCCGGCGAAGGACGGCAGAAAACTGTGGTGAATGTTGATCACCTTACCGGCGTACCTTGCACAAAGGTCGGGCGGAAGAATCTGCATATACCGTGCGAGAACCACCACATCGACTTCGTAATTCCGGAAAAGCTCGTCAATGTGGGCAAACGCCTCTTCGCGATTGTCCTTGCTCACCGGAATATGGTGATATGGAATTTCATGCCATTCAACCATGCGGCGCAAATCATCATGATTAGAGACGACTGCAACGATCTCGGCATTGATTTCCTTACTGTGCCAGCGGTACAGGAGATCAGCCACACAATGGGACTCCTTACTGCACATCAGGATGACTTTTTTGGGCTGGGCCGAGTCGGCGATATGCCAGTGCATATCAAACTCCCGGGCAATCGGCTCAAACGAGGCACGGAATTGATCGAGGCCAAACGGAATAGACTCGGCCTTGATCTCGTGGCGCATGAAGAACCGGCCGGTGTGGGTATCCGAATGATGACTGGCTTCGGTGATCCAGCCAT
Organism: Marinobacter sp. ANT_B65; assembly: GCF_002407605.1. Classification (NCBI taxonomy): domain Bacteria; kingdom Pseudomonadati; phylum Pseudomonadota; class Gammaproteobacteria; order Pseudomonadales; family Marinobacteraceae; genus Marinobacter; species Marinobacter sp. ANT_B65. The sequence goes on from NZ_NXGV01000001.1 coordinate 2,107,958, forward strand.
TATAAGTCGACAGAAAATTACTCACCTTGGCGACAATTCCAACCCTGTCCGGGCAGGAAATCACAAGACGGTAGGTATGCTCCATGAAAACCTTTCCTTAACTGACAAACGGGAAAGCAGGTACACCGGAAACCATTACCGAAACAACTGCCGGACCAGTCAGCCAGAACAGTGATCGGGGTTGGCGGTACGCACCCTGTAAAATGACGCGCTATCATAGCCTATATGGACATCAGAAACGAGGAGCGGAGACATGGGCAGAGACCTACACCGGCAAACACAGAAAACCCGATTCACCGGACGCTCAGGCGGCATGAGTGCGCTCACCCTGGCAACGCTTCTGACAGTGTGCGTTACAACGCTGGCAACACCGGCTTTCAGTCAGGCCATTATCGAGGGCGAACGGTTTCACCCTGCCAGCGCCCGCCAGGGTATGGTGGCAACGAGCCACACTCTGGCTACAGAAGTCGCGCTGGAAGTACTGAAAAACGGCGGAAACGCAGTGGATGCAGCGGTTACCGCAGGCTTTGCACTGGCTGTCACTCAGCCGAGATCAGGCAATATCGGTGGCGGTGGTTTTATGCTGATATCAAAAGGCGACGGCTCCGAGCCTGAAGCTATCGACTACAGGGAAAAGGCGCCATCAGCTGCCACGGAAACCATGTATCAGGATGAATCCGGCGAGGTGGTACAGAATCGTAGCCGGTTTACCCACCTGGCCGCAGGCGTTCCCGGTACTGTTGCCGGCCTTGCCATGGCTCTGGAGCGCCATGGAACAATATCTCTGAAACAGGCTCTGGCACCTGCCATCAAACTCGCCAGAGAAGGGTTTATCGTTCCTCAACGCTTCAGCGAAGGCCTTGAACAGGCCCGGGAACGGCTTCAGCGCTGGCCTGCAACTCTGGAAACCTTTTACAAAGACGACGGCTCAGCCTGGCAAGCTGGCGAACGTTTCCGGCAACCGGAACTTGCTGACACGCTTCAGCGTATCGCCGACGAGGGTGTAAAAGGTTTTTACGAGGGTAAAACCGCACAACTGATTGTTGAGGAGATGGAGAGGCACGGAGGTCTCATCACCCGGCAGGATCTTGAAGACTACCAACCGATTGCGCGCGCTCCGGTACACGGAAGTTACCGGGGTTACGATATCTATTCAATGTCGCCTCCCTCCTCCGGCGGCACACATATCGTCCAGATACTGAATATTCTTGAGGGCTATCCAATCAGGAAACTTGGCCACAATTCGGCCGATACGATTCATTACATGGCCGAGGCCATGAAACTGGCTTACGCCGACCGCTCACAATATCTGGGTGATACGGATTATGTAGACGTGCCGCTAAAAGGACTTACAAGTAAGCCTTACGCTGAAGAGCTGCGCCAGGGTATAGAACAGGATAAGGCCCGCCCTGCAGAGGATATCCGCCCCGGCCAGCCAGCTGGTTACGAAAGCCCGGAAACTACCCACTTTTCGGTTGTCGACAAATGGGGCAATGCGGTATCAAACACCTACACCATCAACTTCAGCTACGGTTCGGGGATTACCGTGCAGGGTGCCGGTTTTTTACTTAATAATGAAATGGATGATTTCAGTGCCAAACCAGGCGTTCCCAACGCTTACGGTCTGATCGGCGGCGAGGCAAACAAGGTAGAACCGGGTAAACGCATGCTCAGCTCCATGTCGCCAACCATCGTACGCAAAGGCGACCGTAACTTTCTGGTAACCGGTAGTCCGGGTGGCTCGCGGATCATCACCACCACTTTGCAGGTGATCATGAATGTGATTGATCACGACATGAACATTCAATCAGCTGTCAGCGTGCCCCGCATCCATCACCAGTGGCTTCCGGATGAAATCCGCGTAGAACAGGGTATCAGTGCAGACACAGTGCGCTTGCTTGAAAATCGTGGCCACAAAGTGGTAACCAATTCTGCCATGGGCGCTATTCAGAGTATCATGATCGGAGACGACGGTACTTTGTACGGCGGTGCAGACCCGAGGCGCAGCACTTCCTCGGCCATGGGCTTCTGAGACAGAAGCCATGCAGATACAAGGACAGATACGGTGGAGAACCCAGGATCAAAATGACCAACCCCAATAGTTCCGAAAAACAGACACCCCCGGCAAATCAACAGCCAGAGATACCAAAGCAGTATTCATTTCTCTGGCTCAGCGCGGCTATCTTTCTGGTGTTTATGTGGCTACAGGACAGCAGCACACCAAAGCTTCAGGAACTGGCATACTCCGAGTTCAAAACCGCCGTTACCAACGACCAGGTCTCTGAGGTAACACTCAAAGAAGATCATATAACCGGCCTGCTCAGAAACCAGGGCCTGGTCTCCTCAAATACCGACAATGCATCACAGAGCTCAAGCCCCGGATTCAGCACTACCCGGCCGCCCATGGACGATCCGGAACTGCTCACTTTGCTGGAGGCGCACGACGTTACTATCCGGGCCAGGTCTGCAGGGCTGGAATGGTGGCAGGAGCTGATTCGCGGTTTCCTGCCCTGGATATTAATACTGGCCCTGATGTACTGGTTCTGGGGGTCCGCACAGAAACGCATGGCTCAGGGTGGAGGCATGTTCGATTACGGGCGCTCGAAAGCCCGCAGGTCGGTCAAGGAAACCTCCACCACAACACTGGATGATGTCGCCGGTATTGAATCGGCCAAACGGGAAGTCGCAGAGATTATCGACTTCCTGAAATCTCCGGATAAATACCGGGCCCTGGGTGCATCGATGCCTAAGGGTATACTTCTGGTTGGCCCACCGGGCACAGGTAAAACCCTCCTTGCCCGCGCCATTGCCGGAGAAGCGGATGTACCTTTTTTCAGTATAAGCGCTTCAGAGTTTATCGAGATGTTTGTAGGTGTGGGAGCATCGAGGGTGCGGGACCTATTTGCCAGTGCCCGCAAAGAAGCACCAGCGCTGATTTTTATTGATGAACTGGATGCCATCGGCCGCTCCCGGGGCGCAGGTTTCGGCGGCGGGCATGATGAGCGGGAACAGACGCTGAACCAGATTCTTACGGAAATGGATGGCTTCGAATCCCACGAGAATATTCTCGTTCTGGCTGCCACCAACCGGCCAGATGTTCTGGACAGTGCCCTGCTCCGCCCCGGCCGCTTTGACCGCAAGGTAACTCTGGATCTTCCTCACAGGAATGCGCGGGATGCGATTCTTGCCGTGCATGTACGAAAAGTACCCCTGGCGGCAGACGTAGACCTGGATCAACTGGCAGCCCGCACTATTGGATTTTCCGGTGCAGACCTGAAAAACCTGGTGAACGAGGCAGCCCTGACAGCCGCCCGGGAAAACCTGAGCGAAGTTACGGATCACTGCTTTGAGCTTGCCCGTGACCGTATCGTTCTGGGCGAGAAACGCGATGCACAATTGTCTCAGGAAGAACGGAAAATCGTAGCTCACCATGAAAGCGGGCACGCCATCATGGCTTACTACATGCCTAAAGCCGACCCACTCACCCGGCTCACAATCATCCCCCATGGAATGGCTATGGGCGTCACTGAGCAAACGCCGAAGGAGGACCGTTACAACTACTCCGAAAGTTATCTCAGAGATCGCATCAAGGTCATGCTCGGCGGCCGTTCAGCGGAGAAAATCATTTACGGAGAAGTGACTACCGGCGCCCAGAATGATCTCAAAGAAGCCACCAAACTGGTCCGCAAGATGATCGGCCAATGGGGCATGAGCGAAAAGATCGGCCCCATGGGCCTGAGCATTGGCGATGAGCACGTATTTCTGGGCCGGGAAATGGGCTCGCAGCGGGAGTTCAGTGACAAGATGGCGGAGTTGATTGATGCTGAAATCCAGTCAGAGCTTATGGCATTGGAAAAAGCCACCATTGATTTCCTGACAGATCACCGGAGTCAACTTGAAGCCCTGGCAAAAGCCGCGCTCGAGAAAGAGAACCTTTCGGCAGAAGATATCGAAAATGTCCTCCACGAGGAAGCGGCCCGGAAAACTGCATGAACTCTATGAATGCTCACACCAAGGCTTCTGCCTAAGGCATCAGCCGTGCGTGACCAGCATATCGCTGAACAGTGCCAGACAAAACCCGATTACCGCACCAAGCGGTGGCCCCCAGTGCTTTTCCATCCGGGACTGGGGGGCAATATCCTGGAAGATCAGATACAGAATCCCGCCCGAGGCCACCAGCATGATAGCTCCCAGAACCTCAGGCCGCCCGGACAGGAAAAAATACCCAAGAAGACCCGCGACGGGGCCCGCCGTTGCCAGGCCTGTCATCACTGTCAGTGTCTTTTTTGGTGTATAGCCGGGCTTGTCACAGAACTCGCGATAAGCATTGAATCCCTCCGGCAGATTTTGCATGGCAATCAACACAGCCATCAAAGGCGCAAGGTCCGGGTTCACTATAATCAACCCACCCAGAGCAGCAGCTTCCGGCACAAAGTCCAGCATCACACCCATCAACTGTGGCGATTCTCTGTGATGAGCACCCAGCATTCGCTCAATCCCGAAAAACAGCACGCCACCAGCAATAACAGCGGGTACGGCCCAGAACGAATTACCAATACTCGACTGCCCTTCCGGTATCAGCACAATGGTAACGCCACCAAGCAGAATGCCCCCGCCCAGAGCGATCAGAAAATGCCGGAACTCCCGCTCCAGCCAGTCGGGACCAATGCGCTCAACTCTTGCCAGCAATCCACCAAGAGGAATACAGATACCGGCAAGCGTTGTCAGACCTATGATATAGACCAGGTCAGATATCATCAGAAGGCGCAACAATCTTGTCCTGGGTCTTATATTCAAAGTCACTTGCGTCGTGGCGCTCAAAAAGCTGACTTTCAGGCTCACCCCAGGCACGGTTGACCATTCTCCCACGCTGAACCGCCGGCCGCTCTTTTAGCTCCATGGTCCAGCGCAGCACATTGGTATAGGTGTGCGCTTCAAGAAACTCGGCCGCATCGTAAACCTTGTTGGTTACCAGCGCGCCGTACCAGGGCCAGATCGCCATATCAGCAATTGTGTACTCGCTCCCGGCAACATAACGGTTATCTGCCAACTGACGATCCAGCACATCCAGTTGTCGTTTAACCTCCATGGTGTAGCGGTTAACAGGGTATTCGTACTTCTCAGGTGCATAGGCAAAGAAGTGCCCGAAGCCCCCCCCCAAAAACGCCGCACTGCCCATCTGCCAGAACAGCCAGTTAAGCGTTTCTGTGCGGTCTGCCAAATTTGAGGGCAGAAACCGGTCAAACTTCTCCGCCAGATACAGCAGTATGGAGCCCGATTCAAACACCCGGACAGCCGGATCCTGAGAGCGGTCCAGCAGCGCCGGAATCTTGGAGTTGGGGTTAATATCCACAAACCCACTACCGAACTGTTCGCCATCGCTGATACGAACCAGCCAGGCATCATATTCAGCCTCACTGATTCCCAGCTCCAGCAACTCCTCCAGCATAATCGTGACTTTCACACCATTTGGCGTCGCCAGCGAATAGAGCTGAAAAGGGTGTTTGCCAACAGGCAGCTCTTTCTCGTGAGTCGGGCCTGCAATGGGACGGTTGATATTTGAAAAAGCGCCGCCGCTTGCAGACTCCCACTTCCAGACCTTGGGCGGGGTATAGGTGGGATCGCTCATAATTTTGGATACTCCTGGTTTGCTTCTTGCAAAATTTGCGGGTAAGTAAGACAGAATATTCAATCAATTAAGTGACGCAAGCAAAACTGAATGCCTCACTATAGGCAAAGTTATCCAAACAAGGGAGTCAGGCATATGCCAATTACAGGATGGTTTTTTGTGTTCGCTGCCCTGGCCCTGATTCTGGGCAGCCTTTTCATGCTTCGGGATTCGGCCAGCAATATGCGTATCCCGGAAGACAAACTGGAGAAAATCCGCAAGCGTAAAGCAGAACTTGAAGCAGACGAAAACACAAAAGATCAATGGTAAGCAGCGTCTGTTAGCGCCGCCATAATGAAATCATTTTTGTGCAGACCGCCGATTGCGTGTGTCCACCAACTGACAGTCACCTTCCCATACTCCAGAAGGATCGCCGGATGGTGATCTTCAGCCTCAGCCATCTCTCCAACCTTGCTGGTAAAGGCCAGCGCCTGGGCGAAGTTCCTGAACTCAAATTCTTTGCGTAGCTGCTCCTCACCGCTCACCTTAAGGATGCTCCAGCCCGGGACGCCTTTGTGCAGCATGCGCTTCTCTTCATCGCTTACCCCCGGGGATTCTGCGTTACACGCTTCACAGTGTTGTTCCGTCAGTACACTCATGCACAACACCTCCTGATCTGGCACTCCGTGTCCCGCTACTGTCACTCACACCACAAGAGTGGGTTCAGTGACATATTTTATCAACCTGCTTCTTGAAATCAGCCCGCCTTCAGAATACTGTATATTTAAACAGTATTCTGGGATTTTACCATGAGCGAACTTCTTGACACGTTAATGCAGGATGCCCGTGTCTGGCAGGGACACCGGCACAATAAAACCATTCAACCGGCAGAGCCCACCGGATATCAGGCCCTGGACAACCAGCTCGGAGGCATCGGCTGGCCCCGGGGTGCTTTAAGCGAATGCCTGCTGGACACCCCCGGCATTGGCGAGCTGACTCTGTTGGTACCCCTGATGCAGCGGCTGTCTCAGGCAGGTAAAACCGTATTCTGGCTGAATCCTCCCCATACGCCTTACGCTCCGGCTCTGATGCGAAAAGATATAGACCTGGATCAGATAATCATGATCCACACAGAAAACAAAGGCGACTTCCTCTGGGCTCTGGAAAACTGCCTGCGCTCCCCGGTTACCGGTCTGGTAATGGCCTGGCCTGGAAAACTCGCAGCCAGGGAAATCCGGCGCCTGCAGCTGGCAGCCGAAGCCGGCAGCAATGTTTGCGTACTTTTTCGTGAGCGATACTACGCCGGGCAGAATTCTCCGGCCGCCCTGCGCCTGGAGCTTGAACCCGACGACCAGCAGAGCCTGAAAGTAAATGTGGTTAAACGCCGAGGCAGCTGGCCCGGCCAGCGCTGCTCACTTGCCATGGCCCAGCGCGCGGATCTGTTTCACCATGAAGCACCCCGTGTGGTTCAGGGTCCCTGGCTCACACCGGCAAGGTAATCTATATGCTCTGGCTGTACCTGCATTTTCCTCACCTGTTGCTGGACCACATTCGCCGCTCAAATGAGAATTCGGATGCGCTGGTGATTGTGGAGGGTTCAGGGCAAAAGATAATACAGGCCTGCCCCGCTGCCCGGGATCTGGGCATAAACACCGGGATGAGGCTAAAAACGGCCCTTGGCCTGGTGCCAGATCTGTGCATAGTAAAGGCCGATCAGCAGCAGGAAGTCCGGACTCTGGAAGATCAGGCCCGCTGGCTGTATCGCTATGCGGCTCACATTGTTCTTGTTCCACCAAACGGCCTGTTAGCTGAAATAGGCAGTCTGCAACGATTATACGGTGGCCTTTCTGCCGTATGGCAGGCAGTTGAAGACGTACTGCATGAACGCCAGCTTACCGCCTGGCCAGGTATTGGCCATACCCCATTGGCCGCCCGCCTGATTGCACGTAACGGCAAAGGGGAGTGCTCATCGGATAAAAACCATATTCTCCGGACTCTTGGCCAGATGCCACTAGTGGCCGCGGAGTTTGACGGGCGGACCTGCACCCGCCTGCAGCGGCTTGGTCTGAACAAGCTTGAAGAAGTATTCCGTTTACCGCCGGCAGAGATGGCCCGCAGGCTGTCTCCGGAAATTCTGGCGTATATCCAGAAAATTCTGGGTTCCAGACCCGACCCTCAGACGCCCTGGCAACCACCTCACTACTTCCGCCAGCAGGCGGACTTTGTGCAGGAAATTGAGCGGTCCCAGGGACTGTTGTTTCCATTGCAGCGCATACTTTCTGAGCTGGAGAAAGATCTGTGCTGGCGCCAGCAGGACACCGACAGCCTGCTGCTGGTTCTCCAGCACCGGCATGCAGAAGCAACGCGCTTGCACATCCGCACATCTGGCCCGGAGCACAGAGCGGAAGCATTTCTCAGCCTGATCAGCCTTAGATTTGAGCAACAGCCACTGCAGGCACCGGTGATATCGCTGCGACTGATCGTAAAACGGTTTCTAGACCGTGAAGCCCCCGGCGGGCAGGACCTTCTAGGCGAAAACCAGGACCTGAACGAAGCCTGGCATACTCTGATAAGCCGTCTTCAGGCAAAGCTTGGGCATAATGCACTGAAGCAACTTACGCCCCAGGCAGATCACCGGCCAGAACGAGCCTGGAGCGCTGCAGATGTCCGGCGCACAAACCGTGCTTCGACAACAACGACCGGCCAACTACCTCAACGCCCCTTGTGGCTTCTGCAGGGACCGCAACCACTAGAGGAAGTGCCGCAGGCATGGTTTGCAGGCCCGGAAAGAATCAGCGGAGGCTGGTGGGACGGTCAGCGGGTGCATCGGGATTATTACGTAGCACAACTGAATAACGGCCAGCTAGCCTGGGTATTCCGGGATATACGGGAAGGCTGGTTCGTACACGGGTGGTTTGGCTGATGGATGAACCTGACTGTTACGCAGAGCTGTTTTGTTTCAGCAACTTCACCTTCCTGACTGGAGCGTCCCACCCTCATGAACTTGCAGAGCGCGCAAAAGAACTAGGATACACCGCGCTGGCGATAACCGACGCCTGTTCAGTTGCGGGCATTCCCCGCGCCTGGGCCGCGCTGAAAGACAGCCCTGTAAAACTGGTTACCGGGAGCTGGTTTGAGCTGGACGATGCACCTCCCGGCACCAGTACAGTCAGGTTTATTCTTCTGGCCCGGACCCGCAAGGGGTATGGCCAGCTTTGTCAGCTTATAACCACGGCGCGACGCCGCGCAGACAAAGGGCAATACAGGCTTCTTCATGCAGATATCGAAACCCATGAGCTGGATGACTGCCTGTGCCTGTGGTTGCCAGCCTCACCGGCTGAGGCCAGTGCGGATCAGGCTCTGTCTTGCGGTGAATGGTTATTACGGCTGTTTGAGCACCGTTTCTGGATTGCCGCAGCTCGTACCCTGGAATCCGGTGAGGAACAGCAACTGGCCCGGATACGGTGGCTTTCCGGGCACATGTGCTGCCCGGTGACAGCTACTGGTGAAGTTCACATGCACAGCCGGGAACGGCAGCCTCTGCAGGATGTGCTCACCGCTCTGCGCAACCACACCAGCCTGGAAAATGCCGGCCACCACCTGTTCCAGAACGGTGAACGCTATCTGCGCCCGCTGTCGGTACTGCAGCGATTGTTCCCCGGAGCCTGGCTGAAAGAGTCTTTGCATATCGCCCAGCTGTGCACCTTTGAGCCCGGCAGCCTGCGCTATGAATACCCCCCGGATCTTGTGCCGGAGGGAGAAAGCCCGGCGGATTATCTGAGGCAACTAACCCGGAAAGGTGAACGCAAACGTTACCCGGAGGGCACGCCCTTGTCTGTTCAGGCTCTGATCCGCAAAGAGCTGGGCCTGATTTCCGAAATGAAGTATGAGCACTACTTTCTTACCATCAATGACATTGTAGCCTTTGCCCGCAGCCGTAACATTCTCTGCCAGGGCCGGGGCTCTGCCGCAAACTCAGCGGTTTGCTACTGCCTTGGCATTACCGAAGTAAATCCCGCCCGGGTCGAACTGCTGTTTGAACGCTTTATATCCAAAGACAGGAATGAACCGCCGGATATCGACGTGGATTTTGAGCACGAACGCCGGGAAGAAGTCATCCAGTACATCTACCAGCGATACAGCCGGGAGCGGGCCGCACTGGCGGCAACCGTTATCCGTTACCGACCGCGCAGTGCCATCCGCGACGTGGGCAAAGCCCTCGGGTTTGATCCGGCACTGGTGGAGCAGTTACTGGAAGGCATCGACTGGCGTGACAAAGCCACCAACTGGCGCCAGCAGATTCTCGACAAACGCCTGACCCGGAACCCGAAAGTTGCCGATCAGTTTTTTTCTCTGGTAAACACCCTGCTCGGCTTTCCCCGACACCTGTCACAGCATGTGGGCGGCTTTGTGATCAGCTCCGGGCCACTGGCCGAGCTTGTACCAGTCGAGAATGCTGCTATGGCCGATCGCACGGTTATCCAGTGGGACAAAGACGACCTGGAAAGCCTGGGTCTGATGAAGGTAGACATTCTCGCTCTGGGCATGCTTACAGCCATTCGTAAAGCCCTGGAGTTAATCAGCAAACAGGAAGGCCGGCCTTTCCATATGCAGGACATTCCTCAGGAAGACCACGCCACCTACAAGATGCTGCAAAAAGGCGACAGCATTGGCGTATTCCAGGTGGAATCCCGTGCCCAGATCAACATGCTCCCCAGACTGAAACCCGAAACCTTCTACGACCTTGTGATTGAAGTTGCCATCGTTCGTCCCGGCCCCATTCAGGGCGACATGGTGCACCCTTACCTGCGCCGGAAACATGGCCTTGAACCCGTGGATTATCCCGATGACGCTATCCGCAGCGTACTTGAGCGCACCTTGGGAGTACCCATTTTTCAGGAGCAGGTTATTAAACTGGCCATGGTTGCAGCTGGTTTCACCGCTGGCGAAGCCGACCAGTTACGCCGAGCCATGGCCGCCTGGAAATCCCACGGCGACATGACCCAGTTCCGGGAAAAACTCATCAAAGGCATGCTGGAACGAGGTCACGACGCTGATTTTGCCGAGCGCCTCTACCTGCAAATCTGTGGCTTTGGCGGTTATGGCTTCCCGGAATCCCACGCAGCCAGCTTTGCCCTGCTTGTTTATATCTCAGCCTGGATCAAACGACATTATCCTGCAGCCTTCTACTGTGCCCTGCTCAACAGCCAGCCCATGGGTTTCTACTCTCCATCCCAACTGATACAGGACGCCCGGCGCCATGGCGTTATGGCACTACCACCAGACATCAACAACAGTCAGTGGGATCACACCCTGGAAGGCCCTGATCACCAACTGCGCCTTGGCCTGAGAATCATACGGGGATTCCCGGAAAACGCCGCCGAACGCCTATGCCAGCACCGCCCCAAAACCGGCTACCGTTCCGCCACCGAGTTACGCCGTCTGGCAAACCTGAACCAGCGCGAAATGGAGCTGCTGGCTGGTGCCAACGCTATGCCGGCTTTCGCCGCCAACCGCCATCAGGCTTACTGGCAACTACTGGGACACGAAAAACCCGCTGAGCTTTTTTCAACAGCAGAAGACAGCGAAAACTACGAGCCAGAGTCCTGCCTTCAGCTACCGGAACCCACCGAAGGCCAGAACCTGCTCGCAGACTATGCCAGCCAGGGCCTCACCCTGCAGCGCCACCCATTGGCTCTGCTCCGGGAACAGGGTCACTTACAGTTCTGTCTCAGCGCCGAACAGCTCAAAACTACCAAAGCCGGCATTCCTGTACAGGTAGCCGGCCTGGTAACCGGCCGTCAACGCCCCGGCTCCGCCTCCGGCGTTACCTTCGTAACCCTGGAAGACGAAACCGGCAATGTGAACGTCGTCGTCTGGCTGGAAACCGCCCGCCGGCAACGTAAGCCGCTACTCACCGCAAGGTTGTTACACGTAAAAGGCGTTCTGGAAAGAGAAGGGGAAATTGTTCATGTCATGGCGGGAAAACTCTCGGATCTGAGTCATCTGATACAGACACTTCCGATCAACTCGCGAGATTTCCACTAAGCAGATTATCGTGGATTTCCAGAACGATAGCTCCTGAGTTCATAGAGCCGGAGGGATGCCTTCTTTCAGGAATGTCTGTGGCCAAGGATGGCCACAGTCAAGCGCACATGGATGTGCCTCGTAGCGGTTCCTGAAAGAAGGCATCCCTCCGGCTCAAACACCAAATACAGCAGGCCTAGAAGCAAAAAACCCCGCACCAAGGCGGGGTTTTCACACTACAAGAGCAACAATCAGCCAAGCAGCTTGATCATCACACCCGCAGCAACAGCAGAGCCGATAACACCAGCAACGTTCGGCCCCATGGCGTGCATCAGCAGGAAGTTCTGCGGATTCGCCTCAAGACCAACCTTGTTGGAAACCCGCGCTGCCATTGGCACCGCAGACACACCAGCGGAACCAATCAACGGATTGATTTGTTCCTTGGTCACCTTGTTCATCAGCTTCGCCATCAGAACACCACAAGCGGTACCCACACAGAATGCCGCCATACCCAGCAACAGAATACCCAGAGTCTGCAGATCCAGGAATTTGTCGGCACCCAGCTTGGAGCCAACAGAGAGGCCCAGGAAGATCGTCACAATGTTAATCAGAGCATTCTGGGAGGTATCACTCAAACGCTCAACAACGCCACATTCACGCATCAGATTACCAAAGCAGAACATACCCAGCAGAGGCGCTGCATCCGGCAGGAACAAAGCCGTCGCAATCAGCACTACAATCGGGAATACAATCTTTTCCGCCTTTTTCACCGGGCGCAACTGGGACATCTTGATCGCGCGTTCTTTTTCCGTGGTCAGCGCCTTCATAATAGGCGGCTGGATCATTGGTACCAGAGCCATATAGGAATAGGCAGCAACCGCAATAGCCCCCAGAAGATGCGGAGCAAGAATACTCGACACGTAAATAGACGTCGGGCCATCCGCGCCACCAATGATACCAATGGCCGCTGCTTCAAAGATGGTGAAATCCATGATTCCACTCCAGTTAAGCAATGCCGCACCAAGAACGGTGCCGAAAATGCCAAACTGGGCAGCCGCGCCAAGCAACAGAGTCTTCGGGTTCGCCAGCAGCGGACCAAAGTCTGTCATAGCTCCAACGCCCATGAAAATAATCAACGGCGCAGCACCACTAGCGATCGAGACGGTATAGAAGTTGTAAAGCATGCCGTTGGTGTAACCCAGGCTCTGGGCAACGACACTGGCCTGCTGAGCCATCACATAATCTGCACCTTTATAGGCTGCCTTGAAGGCATCTAAAACCTCCGGTGTGACTACCTGGCCCGACTGAAAGCCCACATCAAGGACGCTCGCAAGCGCTAAAAGTGTATCCGGATTCGCAATATGGATAGCGTTTTCAGCGGCAGACAGGGCGAGCCCTGCCTCCGGAATATTCGCCAGAATGCCACCGAACCCGATCGGCACCAGCAACAACGGCTCAAAGCCCTTACGAATCGCAAGGAACAGCAGAAGAAGACCGACACAGATCATGAAGAACTGGCCGATTGATAGATTAAACAGGCCGCTGCCTGTCCACAACGTCATTAATTTATCCATGGAATGCTGGCCCTTTATGCGATTGTCAGCATTTCATCATCAGGAGAGACGGCATCACCGACCTTGATGAAGATTTCACCGACAGTGCCGGCCTTTGATGCACGAATCTCGGTTTCCATTTTCATGGCTTCGAGAATAATCAGCACATCGCCTTCTTCAACAGCGTCTCCCGGTGAAACCAGTATTTTGAAGATATTGCCACCCAGAGGTGCAATAACCGGCTCACCGCCACCCGCAGCAGCAGCTGGCGCAGACGTCGCCACAGGTGCAGCTGCCGCACCGCCCTCGCCCTGAATCTGGGAAATTTCACCACCTTCAGAAACTGCGACAACGTATTGCTTGCCGTTAACATCAACCGTATAGGTTTCGGGGCCAGCAGGCTTCTTCGCAGGTAGCGCATCCTCAGCCCTGGGAACCGGCTCAAATGCATCCGGGTTACCGCGATTTTCCAGAAACTTCAGGCCAATCTGCGGGAACAAGGCGTAAGTCAGAACATCATCAACGGTATTATCCGCCAGCTTGATGCCTTTCTCGTCTGCCAGAGTTTTCAGTTCGCCAGTCAGCTTGTCCATTTCTGGTTCAATCTGATCAGCAGGACGGCAGGTAATTGCTTCTTTTCCATCCAGAACCTTCGCCTGCAGCTCTTTATTAAACGGCGCTGGCGCAGAGCCATATTCGCCCTTCAGGATAGCCGCAGTTTCCTTGGAAATAGACTTGTAACGTTCGCCTGTCAGAACGTTCAGCACAGCCTGGGTACCAACAATTTGCGAGGTTGGCGTTACCAGCGGGATAAAGCCAAGATCTTCACGAACCTTGGGAATCTCCGCCAGTACTTCGTCAAACCGGTCAGCCGCATTCTGCTCTTTAAGCTGGCTTTCCATGTTCGTCAGCATGCCGCCCGGCACCTGAGCAATCAGGATACGGGAATCAGTACCGCGAAGACTGCCCTCAAATTTCGCGTATTTCTTACGGACTTCGCGGAAATAACTGGCAATTTCTTCAAGCAGAACCAGATCCAGCCCGGTGTCACGATCGGTCCCCTCAAGGATTGCCACAATCGCCTCTGTGGGCGAATGGCCATAAGTCATACTCATTGAGGAGATAGCCGCATCCACGTTATCGATACCGGCTTCCGCTGCTTTGATAGCTGTCGCGGTAGACATGCCGGTAGTTGCGTGGCATTGCATATGAATCGGGATGTCCAGCTCTTTCTTCAGGCGAGTTACCAGATCAAAAGCAACATACGGTTTAAGAATGCCCGCCATGTCTTTGATAGCAATAGAATCTGCGCCCATATCGGCAACTTCTTTAGCCAACTCAACCCACATTTCAATGGTATGCACCGGGCTGGTGGTGTACGAAATTGTGCCCTGTGCGTGCTTGCCTGTTTTGCGAACAGCCTTGATAGCCGTCGCCAGGTTGCGTGGGTCGTTCATGGCATCAAAAATACGGAACACGTCTACGCCGTTTTCCGCTGCACGATCAACAAACCGCTCTACCACATCGTCCGCATAATGGCGGTAGCCCAGAAGATTCTGACCTCGCAGCAGCATTTGCTGGGGCGTATTGGGCATTACTTTCTTCAGTTCGCGGATACGCTCCCAGGGATCTTCACCCAGGTACCGGATACAGGAGTCAAAGGTAGCTCCGCCCCAGGATTCAAGAGACCAGTAGCCCACTTTATCGAGCTTCTCGGCAATAGGCAGCATATCATCAAGCCGCATACGGGTGGCCAGCAGGGACTGATGAGCATCACGAAGTATAACGTCCGTAATCCCCAGCGGTTTTTTTGTATGAGTCATCGTGTCAGCCTTCTGTTTAAAGGTTCTATCTAATCAGTTACCGGGTCACTTCTTGTGGCGCGACCGGAATTGTGCAATCGCCTTTTTAATCGCCTCTGCCGTATCAGGGTCAACTGATACCGGCGCCTTGGACCTGGCACGAGGTGACTTGGCCGGGGTTGCCGGCTCGGGCGGCGCAAACCGGGTAAGCAGTTTGGACATAAGCAGGGTCGCGAAAACCAGAACAATCAGGAACGCGAACACGAACCCCATACCCGCAACCATCAGATCGACGGCTTGTGACATCAGGTCATCCATATTGAATAGCTACCTGTTATTGATTTATGGATTTTCCCGGAAAAACCGAAACGCATTAGACCTAAGTCTTATAGCGAACCGAAGCAATCCGGGAGGCAAAATCCTGCGTAATTTACCGGTTTCGCACCCAGTGAGCAACAAAAATGCATATGACTATACGGACTTTCCGAGTGCCCGAAGACAGCCCCAGCCTGACCGAAAAGCCCGTGACACCTTAATCTCAGACCAGCCTCACTCTTAACTTTCGACCCTTTATCCGTCCACTTTCAAGCCGTTTCAGGGCGCGACCGGCCTGTGCGGCTTCTACAGCGACGAAACACTGAAAATCAAACAATGCAATCTTGCCAACAGACTTGCCATCAAGCCCGGCTTCCCCGGTCAGTGCACCAAGCACGTCCCCCGGACGAAGTTTCTCCTTACGGCCAGCTGCGATGCACAGGGTTTTCATTGCGGGGGCAACCGGTTCGGGAGGAATCGAGAGCAAAATCTCCGTATCCCCCCAGGTAACCGGGCTGCCGCGCTCGCTTTCAAGACGGTTGATCTTGTGACCCTGGGCCGGACTGCATAAGGTGACGGCCAGCCCGGCTTCCCCAGCCCGGCCTGTGCGCCCTACCCGGTGGGTATGTACTTCGGGATCCCGCGCAGGCTCGGCATTAATAACCAGAGGCAGGGATTTGATATCCAGCCCACGAGCTGCAACATCTGTTGCAACCAGAATCTGACAACTCTGATTTGCGAAGCGCACCAATACACTGTCACGTTCGCGCTGCTCAAGGTCTCCGTGCAGAGCCAGAGCTGAAAAGCCTTGCGCTCCCAGCTCTGCGGCCAGTTCATCACACTGCTGCTTCATGGAACAGAACACCAGACAGGAAGCTGGCTGATGTTCTGACAGCAGACTTACGATCGCACGGGTACGCTCCTGGGCAGGAATTTCGTAAAACAGCTCCCGAATATCAGAGTTAACACTTTGAAGTTCGGCCCGCACATCTACAGGGTCCCGCTGAAAACCTGCACTGAGCTTACGAATAGAGTCAGGCCAGGTCGCTGAAAACATTAATGTCTGACGCTGCTTGGGCGTGTAGCCCAGGATTTCCTCCATGGCGTCCTGAAACCCCATATCGAGCATCCGGTCAGCTTCATCCAGAACCAGAGTCGTGAGACGATTCAGCTCCAGCGTTCCTTTGCGCAGGTGATCCGCAATCCGCCCTGGCGTGCCCACAACAATGTGCGCTCCGTGGGCCAGAGAGCCTATCTGAGGCCCGATGGATACACCGCCACACAGCGTGAGAATCTTTATATTCTCCTGTGCCCGCGCCATTTCCCGCAGAGCTTTAGCTACCTGATCTGCCAACTCGCGGGTCGGGCACATCACCAGCCCCTGCACTGCAAACAACTTCGGTTTGAGGCTTTCAATCAGCCCGATACCAAAGGCAGCCGTTTTACCACTGCCAGTCTGAGCCATAGCAATCACGTCACGGCCGGCCAGGCAGTGAGGCAAGGCCTGGGCCTGAATATCCGTAGGCCTGGAAAAGCCCAGCTGGGCAAGATTGGCCTGCATGGCTGCGGACAGATCAAGATCTTTAAAGGAAGGCATACAAGAAAATCCCGGAATCGGCGGTTGCTGGTTAAGAAGGTAGACACGAGGGCGTATACTGTCACCATAGAATATCAGAAATTGTGACCAATTAACGGAGTTATCCCATGGCGTCCCTGCAAGACCAGCTATTGAAAGCAGGCCTGGCCGACCAGAAAAAGGCCAAGGCTATTCGCAATGAGAAACACAAACAACGCAAACAGCAGCCGAAAGGTGCTGTACAGGTCAATGAAGCAGAAGTCCGGGCTCGTCAGGCCCGTGAGGACAAGGCCGAACGCGATCGGCAGCTGAACCTGAAACGACAGCAGGAAGCCGAGAAAAAAGCGGTTCAGGCTCAGATTCGCCAGCTGGTCAATACCAACCGGCTGGATCGCAGCAGGGGCGAAATTTCCTACCAGTTCGTTCACGACAAAAAAATCAAAAAGTTGTATGTAGATGACGCCATGGCGGACCAGCTCTCCCGAGGCCGGCTTGCTATTGTATTCGTCGATGATCAGTACGAAATTGTCGCCGACGGCGTGGCCCGCAAGATTATAGAACGAGATGAACAGGCAGTGGTTGTGCTACACGACCGCAAAAAAGATGACGTGGGTGAAGATGATCCCTATGCAGGTTATGAAATCCCTGACGACCTTATGTGGTGATCACTGAACAGTCTGCGAATCCGGTTCCTGGCATGTCAGGAACCGGCCCTTTGAGCATTCTGATAACAATCCCCCTCCCTCACACTTCTTTTATGAATCACTTTTCTTGCTTGCGGTAATCAATTGTTACCGTAAAGCTCTGGAATCTGATGCCGAAAACAGACTTAATGTAGCCATAAAAATATATTTCAGACAGCTCTTGGTCTGCATCTCATTCTGTATCAGGAATGCTCTTCCGGCGTCCATCGAACCACCCCGAATGACCTTTCAGACATAGCTCACACGCTTAAGGAATCGATATGAAACTGGCATCCTTCTTCGGCGACATGACCATCCGGAGCAAACTCGCGGGCGGTTTTGCGTTACTGCTGCTTCTCACCATTATTGTAGGTGTTGTTGGCAACCGGGCACTGGAGACATACAGCCATCGTTCAGACATTGTGACCATGCTGGGCCATGTCAATACAGGGTTGACTGAAGCACGGGTTGAAGAAAAGAATTTTCTGCTGTCGGGTAATGCTGAAGATATGCTCGCATCCCGGGCTCTTGGCGATGAAGTTCTTGAAGTTACACGCCGGATCAAACCTATGCTTGCGGTGAATGCAGACATCAGCACGCTGGAAAACATTCAGGCTGATATCGAGCAATATCAGTCGCTGATGAGCAATGTTGAGTCCAACACAAGCCTGCGAGAAGACGCTCTCAGCACCCTTGAAACAACAGCAAGAGTGCTGGGGTCTTCGCTCAAGGCTCACAGTTCGCTGTTTTTTGCTTCGGCGATGTTTGAAGATATGCGTCGCGCGGAACGCAAATTCCTCGTGGAACGCGATCCTGAAGCCGTAAAGTCCTACCTTGGGGATGCGAAGCGAATACAGAGCCCTCTGAAATCAGCAGCCATAAGCCCGGAAGAGAAAGCAAAGGTTGCCAAAGCACTTGAATCCTACACAAGCGAATTCCAGAACGTCGTGCGACTGACTGAGTCCAGCGAACAGCTGTCCCAGGACATGGTCGCAACGGCCAGCCGTGTTATCGAATCAGCGAACAGCCTGCGCGAAGGGCAGTCTGCCAAGATGGAATCCAACCGCAAGCAAGCAACCACCTTGATCTTTGGTACAACCGCCATAGCTGTGCTGCTTGGCATTCTCATGGCTTACCTGATTACCAGGGCTATAACCTCCCCGATTAATAATGCCGTTGCAATCGCTTCAGAAGTTGCCTCTGGAAACCTGTCCGTTCATATCGACAACAACCGTACAGATGAGATAGGTCGCTTGATGGCGGCCCTGGCAACCATGGTCAGCAGCCTGCGGGAGCTGGTCAGAAACATCGAGTCCGGCGCATCCAACATCGCAGCATCTGCAGAAGAGCTTTCGACGGTCACCAGCCAGACCAGCGACGGGATCAATCGCCAGAAACAGGAAACCGATCAGGTAGCCACGGCGATGAACCAGATGACAGCGACTGTTGCGGAAATTGCCCGCAACGCTGAACAGGCATTTTCGGTTGCCTCAGATGCCGCCAGCCAGGCTACAGAAGGCGAACACGAAGTCAGGGAAACCGTAAGTCAGGTGAATGGGCTGGCGAGGGAAGTAAGCCAGAGCATGACAATCATCCAGAGCCTGCAACAGGAAACAACCAACATAGGCACAGCCCTGGATGTCATCAAATCAGTCGCAGAACAAACGAACCTGCTGGCACTGAACGCTGCCATTGAAGCTGCCCGCGCAGGTGAACAAGGGCGAGGCTTTGCCGTGGTTGCAGACGAAGTACGCTCTCTGGCGCAACGAACCCAGAGTTCAGCTCAGGAAATCGAGACTCTTGTAACCTCACTGCAGAGCAGCGCTGGAGAATCTGTATCTGCAATGGAGACCAGCGCAACCATGGCTTCTGACACGCTCAGGCGAGCCACGGCGACCGGCGCATCCATTGAGCGGATCACCCGCTCTGTGGAGGAGATCAAACAGTACAACAGCCAGATTGCGACAGCATCGGAACAGCAGACGTCCGTAGCAGAAGAGATCAACCAGAACATCACCAGTATTCGTGATGTTACCGATCAATCCGCCGCATCCTCCAACCAGACCGCCAGCTCCAGTTCAGAGCTGGCAAAACTTGGCAGCGAACTGCAGGCTCTGGTCTCCCGATTCAGGCTCTGACGGCTTGCTCGTCCAGTGCTTTACGGATCGCACGCACGGCGGCAACAGACTCGGGATTGTCGCCGTGTACACACAGAGTATCCGCTTCAAGGTAGAGTGGTTCTCCGTCGATCGTCTGAATCACTTCACCCCGGGAAATAGCCAATACCTGGCGCAGAATAGCCTCAGGACTGTGATGCACTGCGCCCGGAAGGCTGCGGGACACAATATACCCTTCTTTGTCATAAGCGCGATCGGCAAACGCCTCCAGTAAAAGTTCGACCTTGTACTCTGCACAAAGCGCCTTCAGGGGACGGTTATCTGCTGTCGTCATCGCCATCAGCGCAAGTTTTGCAGGAGACTGGCTCAGTGCATCAAGAATAGCCCGCAGAACAGATTCATCCCGCATCATGTCATTGTAGAGGGCACCATGAGGCTTTACATAGCTCAGACTGGCACCCTGAGCAGCAGCAATCTGGGCCAGCGCGCCCACCTGATAAAGCACCATGGCGTGAACTTCATCAGCGCTGCAAGCAATCGAGCGTCGCCCGAACCCCTGCAGATCCGGGTATGCCGGGTGCGCACCCAGAGTGACCTTGTGTTGGAGCGCCAGCCTCACTGTGTTTCTCATAACCAGTGGATCCCCGGCGTGAAAAGCGCAGGCTATGTTCGCCTGATCGATATACGGCATTACCTGATCGTCCAGACCCATCGTCCAGGCGCCATAACTTTCACCAATATCGCAATTCAATAGCATGTCAGTACCCTGTAGGGGTTCGAAAACCAAAAAGAGCTTTTTATGCTCCCGAGGTTATGGCGGCGCTTTCTGATATGCAACCATTGAGAGCGGATAAGACGGTTAAGCATAAGCCGGACCCAGGAACTCAAACGAGAACTGCAGGTCGTAGGCTGGCCAGTCATAAACAAGGAGTGATGATGTTATCGGTCAATATCGGCCCGTTGAGCCTGCCTCTGGCTCAGCTTCTGTTAATCAGTGCGTTTGTAATTGCTCTGATTGTTGGTGCCATCACCGGACGCAAGGAAGGGGTTCCCATCGCCGGAACAGTGTCTGATGTTTTTCTGGCGGCTCTCGTAGCGGCCCGCATCGGTTTTGTTATCCAGTACTTCGAACACTATCAGGAAAACCTTTGGGGTATTATCGACATCAGGGACGGGGGGTTCAGTGTTATTGCCGGCCTGACTGGTGCACTGGCACTCATCGCCTGGAAGCTCTGGCGGCACCCGAAAATCCGCAGGTCACTCATAATTGCCAGCGCCTCAGGCGTGCTGGTCTGGGGCTCTGTCTCACTACTGGTAAACCTGATAGAAAGCAGCTCCAGAGGCATACCCGAGGCCAGATTCTCTTTGCTTGACGGCACACCGGTTATGCTTTCGGAAGTGGCCGGGAACAAGCCGATGGTCGTTAACCTCTGGGCCACCTGGTGCCCTCCCTGCATCAGGGAAATGCCGGTTCTGGAGAAGGCCCAGCAGGATAATCCAGATATTACCTTTGTCTTTGTGAATCAGGGTGAACAGCCCGAAACGATCAGCCGTTTCATGAGCCAGCACAAGTTCTCGCTCCGGAATGTTCTGACCGACACCAGCGCCAGCCTCGGCCGGACTACGGGAAGCCAGGCCTTGCCAACAACACTGTTTTACGATGCCAGTGGCCAGCAGGTAAACGCCCATCTCGGTGAACTGTCCCGGGCATCACTGGCCCACAATCTTAAAAGCTTTGACACTGACTGAATCTGAACCCGGAGACTTGTTATGCAATCACCTAACCCCCTGTCCAGGCGCTCACTACTTGCTACCGCCCTGGTCGTCAGCAGCCTGAGCCTGCCAGTTGTGGCACAGTCACAGGATCAACACCCCGACGCCATTCAAAATCTGATTGACCGTGGTGTCAGTGTGTCCGGCAGTTTTGAGGCACCCGGAGACATGACTGGTTACGTTGGCAATATGCAGGGCCGTCCTATTGCGTTCTACCTCACTTCGGATGAGCAGCATGTCATTGTAGGGACAATGCTGACCGCCAGCGGTGAAAACCTTACAGAATCAAAAATACAGGAACTGGTCACCGGGCCCCAGAACGAAAAAGCCTGGAGCCTGCTGAAGGATGCTGACTGGGTAGGTGACGGGAATGCCGATGCACCGGTGATTGTCTACACATTCACCGATCCTAACTGCCCGTTTTGTCACAGATTCCGCCAAGCGGCAGAACCCTGGATTGAAGCCGGAAAAGTACAGTTGCGCCATGTAATGGTGGGTATTCTGAGGCAGGATAGCCTGCCAAAGGCCGCCACGATTCTAGGCTCGGACAACCCCAGCGAGGCTCTGAAGGAAAATCAGCAGAAGCATGGCTCGGGTGGCATTGAGGTGGACCGCAACATTGTCAGCAAAA
The DNA here is from genome assembly GCF_002407605.1 of Marinobacter sp. ANT_B65. Classification (NCBI taxonomy): domain Bacteria; kingdom Pseudomonadati; phylum Pseudomonadota; class Gammaproteobacteria; order Pseudomonadales; family Marinobacteraceae; genus Marinobacter; species Marinobacter sp. ANT_B65. The sequence goes on from NZ_NXGV01000001.1 coordinate 2,130,043, forward strand.
ATGCAGAAAAAGTTCAGAAGAACAACCAGCTGATGTCCAGCCTCGGATTAAGCGCCACTCCGAGTACTTATTACACGGACAATAATGGCGATATCCAGATGAAACAGGGCGCTCCACGACCTGCTGAAATGGAAGCGATAATGGGAAGCCCCGCTCCCTGAACCGGATAACTGGCTGAGCCCAGATGGCAGAACCGGCCGGGTTCTGCCATCTCATCCACTCCCTCTCTGAGCTGCACTCCCGCCTGCAATTTATCGATATTTTATCGGCATCACAAAGATTAAATGCTCACACTTTATGACAACAAGTTTGACGGGGTAAAAGCCCGCGACTAGCTTTGATCAGACACAGCATGCACGAGTGCCGCTCACAATAAATTTCAGCGCCAGGAGGCAAGTATCATGATAAAAAACACCACCCCTCTCAGTCAGCGTTCTGCTTCAGCTCCTTTCCTCAAACAGTTGGGTGGAGTGCTTACTGTTGCTGCCCTTACTCTGGCTGCAGGTTACGCCCAGGCGACTGACTGGGATATGCCCACGCCCTATGGCGACTCCAATTTCCACACCGTCAACATCAGTCAGTTCACCGACGATGTCAGGGACGCAACTAACGGTGAGCTTGATATCACGGTTCACAGCAGCGGCTCGCTGATCAAACATCAGGAAATCAAAAACTCCGTCCGCCGCGGCCTGGTACCCATTGGTGAGCTGATCATGTCCCGGCTGGCCAACGAAGACCCGCTGTTTGAAGTAGACTCAGTACCCTACCTGGCCAGTGATTACGATCAGGCATGGAAGCTCTGGCAGGCCTCCAGGGATGTGCTCTCCAAACGCCTGGAGGGCCAGCGCCTGAAGCTGCTTTTTGCCGTACCCTGGCCCCCTCAGGGCATCTATACGCAGTTCGCCGTTGAGACAGGCGAAGAGCTGAAAGGCGTGAAAATGCGAGCTTACAACAAGTCCAGCGAACAGCTAGCTGAGTTGCTTGGCGCTTTGCCCACACAGGTCGAAGTTCCGGACATCCCAACAGCGTTTGGAACAGGCCGTGTTGATGCGATGATCACCTCGCCGTCCACCGGCGCCAATACCCGTGCATGGGACTATCTGACGCACTTCAACCACGCACAGTTATGGCTACCCAAAAATATGGTAGTTGTTAACGTAAAAGCCTTTAACAGCCTGCCCGAAGAAACCCGCAAAGCTCTCGAAGACGCAGCCGAAGCAGCTGAAAAGCGAGGCTGGGAAGCCAGCAAAGCGGAAACTGAAGCAAAAATAAAAATCATGCAGGACAATGGCATCGAAGTATCCGAGCCGTCTCCACAGCTGGTCAAACACCTGAAGGAAATCGGCGAAGCCATGACAGAAGAATGGCTCGGGCGTGCCGGTGAAGACGGCCAGGCCCTGCTTGAGGCGTACAGCAAGCAGTAGCCATCAGGCGACGTCAGGACAAGCTCATGCGCAGAACACTCGATGCATTTTACAGGCTGGGCGGCGCACTCTCCGCGCTGCACCTGACGCTCATCATGGTATTAATCGTGGCCCAGGTGCTGGGCCGCGTACTCGACAAACTGCTGGGCTGGGCAGGATTTGATGCCCTGGGACTTACTGTTCCGGGCCTTGCGGAAATTGCAGCTTTTCTGCTGCTTGGTGCGACGTTTTTTGGCCTTGCTTATACATTCTGGCAAGGCGGCCATATTCGCGTCACTCTGGTGCTTCAGTACCTTCCAAAACCTCTTCATAGAGCCATGGATACAGGGGTAACCCTGGTTGCGGCTTTTATCACTGGCTTTGCCGCCTGGCAAAGTGCGCGCCTGGCTCTCGACAGCTACGATTTTGGCGACCTCTCTATCGGCATGGTCCCCGTGCCGCTCTGGATTCCGCAAGCAGTCATGACCCTCGGCCTGATCTGGTTGTTGATCGCCTTGCTCGATGCTCTTTTCCTGCTTGCCAGTGGCCGGATCACCCAGCTCATAAACGAAGCGCCCGAGGAGTAGGCTCATGGAAATGATCTGGATGAGCTTACTGCTGCTGGGAGTTCTTCTGTTGCTTCTTGCCAGCGGCTTGTGGGTTGCTTTTTCGTTAACCACCATTGGATGCCTTGCACTGTATTTTTTCAGCAGCATTCCTGTAGGCGACAGTCTTTCCACCGCATTTTACAGCGCCAGTGTGTCCTGGGATCTCGCAGCACTTCCGATGTTTATCTGGATGGGCGAAATACTGTTCCGCTCGCGTCTGTCAGAAGAAATGTTCCGGGGCATATCTCCCTGGGTCGGTAAAATACCCGGTCGGCTACTGCATACCAACATCATAGGCTGTGGCATTTTCGCGGCTATCTCAGGTTCTTCGGCCGCAACCGCAGCCACTATAGGCAAAATGTCGATACCGGAACTGAGTAACCGCGGTTACAACAGGAATCAGATTCTCGGGACACTGGCTGGATCTGCAACCCTGGGCCTGCTGATTCCTCCATCCATCATTCTGATTGTTTACGGAGTGGCAACAGAACAGTCCATCGCCCGCCTGTTTGTTGCGGGCATCCTGCCCGGGCTCATGCTCATGTCCCTGTTTGCGGGCTACGTCATGATCTGGTCACTGATGAACCCGTCCGGAGTCCCGGCAGGCGAGGCAGAGACTTTCTCATTCAGGGAAAAAGTACGTCGTAGCCGCCCCCTTATTCCAGTGATGCTACTCATTGTCGGTGTTATTGGTTCCATCTATGCTGGTCTCGCGTCCCCTACTGAATCAGCCGCTATCGGGGTGGCGCTTGCACTCCTGCTGTCCTGGAAAAGTGGCTCGATGAGCCGGCACACATTCGTTAGCGGGCTGATGGGCACAGTAAAAACTTCTTCAATGATTGCCTTCATTCTGATAGGCGCCCACTTCCTGACGAGTGCGATGGGCTTTACAGGTATTCCCCGGGAGCTTGCTGCCTGGATCAATACCCTTGGCCTGACGCCCTATATGCTGTTAATGGCGCTGACCTTGTTTTTTATTCTGCTGGGCTGTTTTCTGGATGGTATTTCCGTTGTCGTGCTGACCACATCGGTGATTCTGCCGATGGTCGAAGCTGCAGGCATTGATCCCCTCTGGTTTGGTATTTACCTGGTGATCGTTGTGGAAATGAGCCAGATTACTCCGCCAGTGGGCTTCAATCTCTTCGTCATCCAGGGGCTCACCGGGGAAAACATTCTACGAATTGCCTGGGCAGCACTGCCCTACTTCCTGCTGATCCTGAGCGGCGTGATTCTGATCACCCTCTTCCCCGAGATTGTGACCTATCTGCCTGGAAAGATGGGTAACTAGCTAAATCTGAAGCGGATAAACCACAGAAACACAGCTGATAAAGAGCACCTGCCCATCATGGAAAAAACAACGACTCCTCGCTGAATCCAGACCAAGGCAGCACACATCGAAAAGGCGGCACGATCAGCTGCTTCACTCTGAGCCCTCGTGCCCGGAACAGTGAGACGTATCTCTACAGGATATCGTCCACAACACGCACGCGAACCGGTAAGCCCTGCCGGACAGAGGCGCCACTGACATTTTCCAGCCAGGTGGCTGTACCGTCTTTGCGAGTGGGGTCAGAGAAGCCCAGATCGTTAATGTTTACACCAGCCGCCAGGAATGAATTGCCTGCACGCTCCTCACCATCAATGATGTGGCTTGCAGCTCCCAGCTCCCGATGGCCGTAACCGTGCTCAATACCTATAGCACCCTCGTGTACATTATCCCCTACCAAGGCCAGAGCCAGCACTTTACCCCCCGGGCTTTCAATGCTGATAGTGTCGCCATGACGCACGCCGAATTTCTCAGCATCGTTACGATGCATAAGCACCGGGTTGTATGGTTTGATCATACGCAAACGCTCAAGTCCGATCGCGTAAGAGTTCATAAGGTTAGATTTGAACGAGAACGCCAGTAACGGCCATTCCTGCTCGGAAAAATGATCCCTCAACAAGGATCCATCCCAGAATCGCGGTTTATGGTGGGTAGGCGTACCAACGAGCCGCCTGCCGCTATAGCTGTCGATGCTGGTGCCGACCTGCTCGTTATAGACACATAATGGGCGCGCCCAGGCATGACCTGTTCTGTCACCATCGTAGGCTTTCTCCATGATTTCAAAGCGCCCCCCACGGGAGTATAGATGCGCAACAGGGCCCGCTTCATCTTCGGCTACCGTACTCTTGATACGAGACATCAGCGGTTCTACCCCGCTTGCCCTGATATCTTCATTCGTAGCCGCAGGCAGAGGCTTACCCACCATGGCAATATTCGCAGCAGCACGCAGATAGAAATCTTCAGCACGCTTCAGCGGATGCATCTGACCATCTGCACCTTCGATCGCATTGTCACCAAAGCCCGGAAGATCAAGGCGCTGAGCCAGCTCAATAAAGAAACTATCCATGCTCACAGGTTCTCCGGCTGCAGTTTTCGCCTGGCGAGGCTCAACAACGGGCCAGCAAGCCGTGGTCATTTTGGTCAGCGTGCCACTCCATGCACCCGTGAAGCCCCAGACTTCATACATGACCGAGTCCGGTACAATGTAGTCCGCAAAACGGTTGGTTTCGTTAATAAAGCCATCAACTGCCACATACAGACCGATGTTTTTCGGATCCTTGAGCTTTTCTTCAAGCAGGGATGCCAGGCCCGTCTGGCCATACATCGGGTTTGCCATAACTCCGATCATGGCTTTTATTCTGTAGGGATAGCCTTCAAGGCCAGAGAGCAAGTGCTCAGTGAGAATCGGAGGCGCAAGTGAACGCCAGGGCGCGGGAGCCGGATATGGAGATTCACCCGCTGCTACACGGCGCTTGTACTCGCTGGTTTTCTCATAAGGGAAGCGCGAGCGTGAAAGGAATACCCCTTTAGGCCCGACTTTCCCGGGGAAATCGGCAAGATTATAACGGGGGCCGGTACCCACACCATTGAAGCTACCACCGCCTTTGGCCACGCCACCTTTCTGGTTAAAACTTCCGGCCAACAGGTTGATCATATTGATGCTGTACGAGGCATAAAAACCAGCGCCAGACATCATACCTCCATGGGTATCCGCAGCGGCATTGCGTCCGAAACTGGCAAAACGTCGAGCCAGGTTACGAATAACATCCGCTTCTATACCACAGAAGTCAGCATACTCTTCAACGCTGTACTGCATTGCCTCCTGGCGCAGCTTGAACAGCGAACTGCGAACCCTTACCGGGCCATTGCCGGTGTTCAGGGTACGATCAACAAATAGCTGAGCAGTGTCGGCTGTTTCCGAGCTTTCCGGTTCGCCAGCCCTGTTGACCACAACCGGATAATCGTTTTCACCACCTGCTTCAGCGAGCCCTATGTCACTCAGACGCAGGAAGTAACCGGCACGGGGGTGGCTGTCATCCTCAATAACCAGATGGGTAGCATTGGTGTGACCGGACTCCCCTGCTCGCCGGGCCGCCATATTGCCAGGCAAAGCCAGATAGTCTTTGGCGTAAGCATCATTCACCAGCATCCACCGGATCAACGCCATTGCAAGAGCTGTGTCTGTGCCTGGCAGAATGGAGATCCACCGGTTCCGGTCACTGGCTGAGTGGGAAGCTGCAGCCGTCAGTGCCGGGTCCACCACAACATATTCCAGCTCACCGGTAGTTCGTGCCTGGGCCAGCATACGCCCCTGCCGTTTAAACGGGTTGCCAGCCTGGCTCGGCGCCGTGCCGATAAACAGTGCAAACTTTACATTCGCATAATCGGGCTTTACATGAGCGTTGCTTGCCAGATCGTTCATTAACGCGCCTGAGCCCATGCGAAAAGCCAGGCCGCAATATGAGCCGTGATGTCCGTAATTACGTGTACCAAATGCATTGAAAGCAAAGCGTTTGAGCAACGCAGAGCGGCCGTAATCTGTTGCTTCCATCATCAGAAGCTGGTTTGCCTTTGGACCATATTCCGGGTTTTCCGGATCCAACGGTGTTTCTACATCACGAATAGAGCGAAGGCCTTCAACCTCGCCCTCACCAAACAGATCGCCACCGGCAACTATTTCATCAACAAGCTGCTCAAAGGGGATACTCTTCCACTGATTGCTGCCACGGGGGCCTGTGCGCTTCAGGCAGTTAAGCACTCGCTGATCACTGGTTAACTGAGCCATGGCGGCATTACCGCGGGCACAGGCGGTAGACCGGTTCAGCTGGCCCTGATCCTGAAAACGGCTCATACGCCGAAATGCTTCCAGCACCGGGGTGTTCTCATCCAGATGTTCATCGGAAGACAAGGGGTGATAGGGGTTACCGGAAACCCGAAGTACCTTTTCTTCGTTGTTATCAATACGCACCCGTACACCGCATTTGGTAGTGCAGCCATAGCACACGGTAAATGCGATGCGCTGGTCCGGATTGAGTATTACCTCTCCGGTTTCGGGATTGACCGAATATTCCGGCGCCAGACTATTACCATGCAGACGGTCGGCCGTAGGCTTGCCGGAGGTCCCGTTTACCAGGCCTTTGCCCATCTTTTTCAGCGGGTCGTAATAGCCCGCGGCGAAGGTTGCGGCACCGCCGGCAGCGGCTGCACCCTTCAGGAAATTACGACGATTCTTGTCCATAATCTCGCTCCGAAGACGTGAATCAGTGAATTCTTGCCTGGAGACCCTTCTTCCAGGGCACCAGAATGTCGATAATCAGCAATGCAGCCAGCCATAGCCCGAAAGTGCCGATAATACCCAGCAGTCCGCTGGACCCGGCTTCGATGGCATAGTGGTAGTAACCGGCGGTATTTTTAGCCACTGTCTGCACTTCCATCAGCACCATCCAGCGGAAGGTCCAGCCAATATGCACAGCCAGCAGACCAGCAATCCAGGAACGGCCCAGCCAGTCCGAACGCCGTAACATAACGGCAGCAGAGAGCGTAAGCGCTATGCCTACCAGTAACCCGTATATCGCAACGGCACGCCATTCCGGATTTTTCTGAAGAGACAGGAACGCCTGTTCCACCGACGGGCTAAAGCCGGTAATTCCTTCTGATATCCACAGCGCCGCAACCAATGCAGACAGAAGCATGCTGATGAAGATTACCTTCAGGCCCTGTTCGTTAACCTCCTCATCATTACCCGTCATCAAACGGTTGATGAGAATAACCAGACCTGAAGCCGCAACCAGACCTGTCAGTACAAACATGACAGGCAACCAATGGGTATCCCATAGCGGCCGCGCTTTTACGATGGCAACTTCAGCACCGGTATAAATCATGATGCCCAGGGAAAAAATCAGGGCACCAAGACCTGAAAGCACCAACATCCAACGTGGCGCAGGCTTTTGTCCCAGACTTATCCAACCAGACAACCTGGCAATCCAGTTCGAACCCAGTGCCTGCTCCTGCATGGCCGGACGCCATGCAAGCCAGGCGTATGCTACAACCAGCAAGAGATACATCGGCAACAACAAGCTGCCGATGGACATCCAGGACCAGGGCGTCAGGTTGGCATAGAAATGCCAGAACCTTAGCGGCTGGTGCAGATCTGCCAACAAGGCAACCGGGCCGACCAGTGTGCAGCTAACGGTTACCAGCAACGCCACTTTCGCCAGGGGCAAATAGTCCTTTTTACCGAGCAGCAGGCCCGGAACGGTCAGCAACAACGCCGAATAAGAAACAGCAATCATAAAGAAATACTGTACGGCCCATGGATACCAGGCAATGCCATAGCGAGGTGCGAGAACCTCAATGACCGCTGAATTCATAGCCAATCTCCTCACCCTGTTGATCGCGCACATCCCATATTGCGGGCTTTGCATCCGGCCGGGATACAAACCGCTCATCCATGCCGAGATAGAAAACATGTGGAGATGTTTCCATTTCGGGTTTAAGAACCATCAATTCGTTGTAGTGCTCTTTCACCATGCGACTGATCTGGCTGTCCGGGTCGCGCAGATCACCGATAATACGGGCGCCACCTACACAGGATTCCACGCAAGCCGGCAGCAACCCGACATCAAGACGGTGAGCACAGAAAGTACATTTATCGGCGGTCTGAGTGTGTTCGTTGATAAACCGTGCGTCGTAAGGACAGGCTTGCACGCAGTAAGCACAACCAACACATACCTCGTTATCCACGACGACAATACCGTCCTGGCGCTGAAATGTTGCCTGCACCGGGCAGACCGGCACACAGGGCGGGTTTTCGCAGTGGTTGCATAACCGTGGCAGCATGAAGGTTGCCGAGCCGCCCGTTTCTTCGTGCTCAACTTCGTACTGGGAAACAATAGTGCGGAAGCTGCCCAAAGGGGCCTGGTTTTCAATATGGCAGGACACGGTACAGGCCTGACAGCCAATACAGGCCCTGAGGTCAATCAGCATCGCGTAACGTTTCGCTGGGTCCCCTTCCCGACGCGGAGGTTGCTCGTTAATACCCGCAGAGGCGATGCTGCTTAACGGAACCAGAGCAGCTCCAGCAGTCAGTCTGGCGATCTGCCCGAGAAGTGTTCGGCGGATTTTATCCATGGTTAGCACATCCGATAAGGCTGGAGGTTAGTTAATGCGACAACTAACAAAATCCTATCAGGAGGCACTCAAGGAAACTTGATGGCAATCAATTCAGGAAGACTGGGCGATAAGGGTATTCCCTCACTCAGCCATACAGAGGTTAAATCGCTGCTCCGAGTTCAGATTATCCGGATATGGAATGCAAAACGCCCCGACATGTGAAGTTCACAAATCGAGGCGTTCTGGTCTTGATATGGCGCGGCTGGGAGGATTATTCGGGCCTCTGGCCCTCACCCCTTCGGGGTCGCCGTCGCTGCGCTCCCGCGTTCCTCAACCTGCGCTGCAGGTTTCGGTCGAACCTCTTACGGTTCAAATTCTCCCAGCTGTAGAATGCAAAATGCCTCAGGCTGTGAGGATACACAAGCTGAGGCATCTTGACTTGAATATGGCGCGGCTGGGAGGATTATTCGGGCCTCTGGCCCTCACCCCTTCGGGGTCGCCGTCGCTGCGCTCCCGCGTTCCTCAACCTGCGCTGCAGGTTTCGGTCGAACCTCTTACGGTTCAAATTCTCCCAGCTGTAGAATGCAAAATGCCTCAGGCTGTGAGGATACACAAGCTGAGGCATCTTGACTTGAATATGGCGCGGCTGGGAGGATTCGAACCTCCGACCGCTCGGTTCGTAGCCGAGTACTCTATCCAGCTGAGCTACAGCCGCCAATAGTTTTTTGATCAATCCGAATTGGTGTTAACCAATGGAAGGATTAACAGGGCATTCAACCCTAACCCCCTTCGGGGCCGCCATCGCTTTGCTCTGGCGTTCCTCAGCACACTGCGTGTGCTTAGGTTGAACCTCTTTCGGCTCAAATCCTGTCTGACTTACGGGGTAGACCCTGATACCGGGCTCACGCATCATCAGTTTATAAAAGTGGCGCGGCTGGGAGGATTCGAACCTCCGACCGCTCGGTTCGTAGCCGAGTACTCTATCCAGCTGAGCTACAGCCGCGCATTGATCACTTCCAATGGTTGAAAGCTACTTCAACCTGTTCCGCCTTCCCAAAAAGAAAATGGCGGAGAGGGAGGGATTCGAACCCTCGGTACGCTTTCGCGTACGGTTCCTTAGCAGGGAACTGGTTTCAGCCACTCACCCACCTCTCCTTCAGAACGGGGCGTATACTACCATATTTTTTCTGTTTTCATAGGGTTGACAGAGTTTTTTTAGCATTCGTTTGCCCAGAAAACAAAAAAACCGCCCAAGCTATACCTGAACGGTCTATTTTTTACTCAACTATTACCTGGTTCCGGCTCATCCACACCTTTTTCAGTCTGGATACGCTGGTAAATTTCCTCCCGGTGCACTGCCACTTCTTTAGGTGCATTCACACCAATACGAACCTGATTGCCTTTCACTCCGAGTACGGTAACAGTAACGTCATCACCAACCATCAGAGTCTCGCCAACACGGCGTGTTAAAATCAACATATCCCTTCTCCCTATCCAGAACTACCTGTTCCGACAAGTAAATTTATAGTTGGTTCTACGTTTATAGTGAGATCAATGCCTGATCAGAACCAGCACATTCCCTTATACTGTCACTCGCGAGCTTGGAGCCAGAAATAAATTCTTTTAAATCAGGCCCGAAAACCTGATTACAGCCCACATCAAAGGGTTTCTTCCACCCCAGGTTTGTCGAGTTCGAATGCACTGTGAAGGGCACGAACCGCAAGCTCAAGATATTTCTCGTCAATCACCACCGAAATCTTGATTTCTGAAGTGGCGATCATCTGAATATTAATGCCCTCAACAGAGAGCGCCTCAAACATTTTGGTAGCCACTCCCGCATGAGAGCGCATTCCAACGCCGACAATGCTGACCTTAGCAATCTTGATATCACCACTGACTTCACGCGCACCCAACTCATCCGAAACGCGCTGAAGCACTTCTGTTGCGCGCTTGAAATCGTTGCGATGAACCGTAAACGTGAATGCAGTCCGGTTATCCTCACCAACGTTCTGGACGATCATATCCACGTCAATGTTGGCATCGCTTATCGGCTTCAGAATGCGCAGTGCACTTCCCGGGGTGTCGGGCACCCCCGAAATCGTAACTTTGGCTTCATCGCGGTTAAAAGCGATGCCGGAGACGACCGGTTGTTCCATAGCGGTATTTTCCTCAAATGTAATCAGAGTCCCCTCACCTTCTTCGAAACTGGAGAGCACCCTTAGCGGAACATTGTATTTACCCGCAAATTCTACGGCACGAATCTGGAGCACTTTGGAGCCCAGGCTCGCCATTTCCATCATTTCTTCAAATGTTATCCGCTCCAGACGACGGGCACTGTCCACTACCCTGGGGTCAGTGGTGTATACGCCATCTACATCGGTATAGATCTGGCATTCGTCGGCCTTCAGGGCAGCCGCCAGGGCAACAGCCGTGGTGTCTGAGCCACCCCGGCCAAGAGTAGTAATATTGCCGTTTTCATCAACACCCTGAAATCCGGCTACAACTACCACGCGCCCGGCATCAAGATCCTCGCGCATACGCTGCTCGTCAATCTGCCTTATACGGGCCTTGGTGTGCATGCTGTCGGTCAGTATACGAACCTGAGACCCGGTATAGGACCGGGCGTCACAACCATGTTTCTGCAATGCCATGGAGAGAAGGGCAATGGTTACCTGTTCCCCTGTAGAAACCAGAACATCCATCTCCCGGGGGGTGGGGTCTTCCGTTATATTGTTGGCCAGCGAAATCAGCCGGTTGGTTTCGCCACTCATGGCAGAAACCACCACAACAACATCGTGGCCCTCTTTGCGAAAGCCGCACACTTTCTCAGCCACAGCTTCTATGCGCTCGGTTGTACCCACCGAGGTGCCACCAAACTTCTGAACCAACAGAGCCATTGTCTTTCCAATATCCGAATCAGAGACCTGAGACAGAACCAAGCGCCCTGCCCGTCAAAAATAAGCGGCAAGGATTATAAACCCCGACCGCTTCAGAAAAACAGTTGCTTAAGAGATATTTTTTTCAACCCACTCCGGCACTCCGGCTAATGCCTCCGCCAGCTTTGAGGGATCGTTGCCGCCGCCCTGAGCCATATCGGGCCGGCCGCCACCTTTGCCGTCAACCAAACCAGCAAGATGCTTCATCAGATCACCAGCCTTGATTCGGCCTGTTGCCGATTTGGTTACACCTGCAACCAGAGTTACTTTTCCATCATCCACGCTGGCGAGAACGACCACACCTTCGCCCAATTTGTTCTTGAGCTGGTCAGCCGTATCCATAAGCGTTTTCCGGTCTGCTCCTTCGAGCTCGGAAGCTACTACCTTGAGCCCAGCCACTTCAACTGAAGAGTCCGCGAGGTCACTCCCTGCCGAACTGGCAAGTTTGGCCTTCAGTGCGTCAACATCCTTCTCGAGTTGCCGGTTCCGGTCAACAGTCTGCTGCACCTTGTCGACAACGGTTTCCCGGCTGCCTTTTACCAGGCGCGCCGCTTCCCGCAGGGTACGCTCTGTCTCATCCACCCACTCCAGCGCGCCAAAGCCAGTGACCGCTTCAATACGACGAACGCCGGAAGAGATCCCGCTTTCTGACGTTATGCGGAACAGACCAATATCACCTGTGCGATCTACGTGAGTACCACCACACAACTCCACAGAGTAGCTGTCAGTACCCATACTCAATACCCGGACAACATCACCGTACTTTTCACCAAACAAAGCCATTGCGCCTTTTTCCTGCGCCTGCTCCATATCAGTAATGTCAGTCTGAACCGCGGTGTTGCTGAGAATCTGCTCATTGACCTGACGTTCGATTTCTTTCAGCTGCTCAGGCGTTACGGCCTCAAAGTGTGAAAAGTCGAAACGCAGCTTGTCCGGGTCAACCAGTGAGCCCTTTTGCCCGACATGCTCGCCCAGTACGTTGCGCAGTGCTGCGTGCAGCAGGTGCGTAGCAGAGTGATTCCGGCGAGTCCGGTCACGGCGGACGTGATCGATACGCGCATCCACTTCCAGGCCCGGGAACATTTCACCCTCAATAAGGGTGCCTACATGCAGGTGGTTATCACCGTCCTTGCGTGTATCGGTTACCTTGAAACGCCCACCACTCCAGGTCAGCAGCCCGGTATCACCTACCTGGCCACCGGATTCAGCGTAAAAGGGTGTACGCTCCAGCACTACAACGGCTTCGTCTCCGGCTTCGGCGGTTTTCTGCTCACCGTTGACGATCACCGCGCGGATGCGCTCGTGGCCATCAACCCTGTCATAACCGGTGAACTCAGTCTTTCCGTCGATACCCAGCCCAGCGGCATTATAGTCAATACCGAATTTGCTTGCTGCCCTTGCACGTTCACGCTGACTTTCCATGGCCTTTTCATAGCCATCGTAATCCAGAGTCAAACCGCGTTCGCGAGCTATATCGTTCGTCAGATCAACCGGAAAACCATAGGTATCGTATAATGTGAAAATGGTTTCGCCCGGAATAACGTCTCCTTTCAGATCCGCAATATCCTGTTCAAGCAGACGCAAGCCCTTATCCAGAGTCTTTACAAACTGCTCCTCTTCCTGCAGCAGCACTCTTTCTATCTGCTTCTGGCTACTGACCAGCTGCGGAAATGCCTCGCCCATCAGTGCAACCAGCGCCCCCGTCAGCTTGTAGAAAAACGGCCCGGTAGCTCCAAGCTTGTTACCGTGACGAGCCGCACGACGGATGATGCGCCGCAGCACGAAACCACGGCCTTCATTTGATGGCATGACGCCGTCAGAAATCAGGAACGCACAGGAACGAATGTGGTCAGCAACCACACGCAGGCTGGCTTCAGTGGTTGCAGCGCCACCGAGTATAGCGGAAGCAGCTTTGAGCAGATCGTCGAAGAGATCGATTTCGTAGTTGCTGTGTACACCCTGAAGAACAGCCGTAACCCGCTCCAGCCCCATACCCGTATCAACGGAAGGTTTGGGCAGGTTTAGCATTTCGCCATCGGCAGTACGGTTGTACTGCATGAAAACCACGTTCCAGATTTCAATGTAGCGGTCGCCGTCCTCTTCCGGGCTTCCAGGAGGGCCTCCGGCTACATCCGGACCATGGTCAAAAAATATTTCTGTACAGGGACCGCAGGGGCCGGTATCGCCCATCTGCCAGAAATTGTCTGAAGCATAAGGAGCACCACCATTGTCTCCGATGCGGACAATACGGTCTGCTGGCACACCTATTTCTTTGTTCCAGATATCGTAGGCTTCATCGTCGTCGGCGTAGACCGTCACCCACAGCTTCTCAGTTGGCAGGTTCAGCCACTGTTCGCCAGTCAGGAATGTCCAGGCATAATTAATAGCTTCGCGCTTGAAATAATCACCGAAGCTGAAGTTACCCAGCATTTCAAAAAATGTGTGGTGACGGGCGGTGTAGCCTACGTTTTCCAGATCGTTGTGCTTACCGCCGGCACGGACGCATTTCTGGGAACTGGTTGCGCGACTGTAATCGCGTTCTTCACGGCCAAGGAACACGTCCTTGAACTGGTTCATTCCCGCATTCGTAAACAGCAGTGTCGGATCGTCCGCTGGCACCAGCGAGCTGCTTGAAACAATCGTGTGACCTTGCTGTTTGAAATAATCAAGAAATGCCTGTCGCAACTCTGCGGTTTTCATAGCCCTTTGATACCTTTCCAGAAACCCTGCCTTGAAACGGCCGGATCCGCGATTGAATACGAATACTTACATGCGTGTGCAAATCCGCTACTCTAGCACACGCTGAGTACAGGAAAAACGTGAAACATCACAGGAGACCCCATGCCCCGTCGCTTCCACGCCGCTGAAGAACTACTTCCCCCGGCGACGTTTCTCAAACGATTGCTTGCCGTCGTTTACGATGGCCTTATCAGTATTGCCGTGCTTCTGGTTACAACATGGATTTACACCATGATTACCGGCTGGATTACGGGCTGGGACCGCCTCGAACAGAAAGCAGAAGCTGGCCAGTTATCCGGCGATCCGGGCCTGACGTTTGTGCTGTTTCTGGTGATGTACCTTTTCTTTGCCTACTTCTGGACACGAATCGGACAGACACTTGGCATGCAGGTATGGCGCATACGCATAGAAAACCTGGACGGGTCCTCAGTAAACTGGAGCCAGGCCTTGCGCCGTTATGTGACAGCTGCGGCGGTATTTTTCCTGGCCCTGCTGGCAGGCTACTACCTCGGTGTGGCAACACTTTTCCTGACCATTCCGGCAATGATCGCACTGTTTTACCCGATAAACGGACTTTCAGTAACAGACAGACTGTCGGACAGCGTTGTCGTAGCCCTGCAGAAGAAACCTGGAGCAGAGTGAGCCAGGACGCAGAGTTTCTACCCTGCCCGGCGCATCAGCACTGCCCCGAAGACTGCACTGATAGCAATGGGCACGAGAACTGCCAGAACCGGGTTGAATCCGTAAACCACACTCATGGGGCCCAATAAATCCTGCATATATTTGAAAACCAACCCCACAAGCAGGCCGGTAAATACACGAAACCCCATAGTGACCGAACGCAGTGGCCCGAATATAAAGGAAATCGCCACCAGCACCATTACCCCTGTGCCCAACGGCATCAGGGCTTTCTTCCAGAACGCCAGCCAGTATGGGGAGGCATTCAGCTCCTGATCACCAAGATAGCTTGCATAAGTATACAAGCCTGTCATTGAAAGATTTTCCGGTTTAACGATCAGCACACTCAGCACGCTCGGCGAAAGGCCAGTATCCCAGCGCAGAGACCTGTGATCTTCCCGGCTCGTTGAGTCGCCCTCAAGGCGCGTAGTGGTTGAGTTTTCCAGTAACCAGTGATCGCCCTGATAGATGGCCCGCTCGGCAAAACTGGCGGCCATCAACTGCCGCTGATCGTTAAAGCGGAACAAAGAAACTCCATGCAGCACCCCATTCGGCTGTACCGCATTAAGGTGCATGAAAATATTCCCCTCCCGGTGCCATACCCCGTGGGCCGCAGCGACATTCTGGCCAGCGCCGAGGGCAACCGCTTTATAACTCTGGGCAGTCCGCTCCGCCGGCGGAGCCAGGTATTCACCAATAATCACACCAGTCAGCACAATCACCAGCGCAGGCTTCATGGCAGACCAGACAACCCGTTTGATAGAAACTCCTGCCGCACGTATTACAGTGAGTTCTGACGAACTGGCCATTGCACCCAGGCCTACCAGGCAGCCCATAAAAGCCCCCAATGGCAGATAGTCATAGACCCGGCGTGGCAGAGTGAGGAACACATACCAGAGCGCATCCATAATCTGATAGCTGTTCCGGGTGTCGTCCAGCTCCCCAACAAAGGCGAAAATCAGGTCCAGAGACAGCACCACAAGCATTACCAGTAACATGGCTCCGCCAACATTGCGCATCACATAGTGATCAATTTTACGCATGGGCAGCGCCCCCTTCCCGCTTCAGCTTTCTTTTGTGAAGCCATGCAGGTCCAAACTGAAGCCAGAGGCCAAGAGTTAGGAAAATAGCGTGCACCCACAGCATGCCCAGCCACTCCGGCACCTTGCCATCAGACATGGCATCGCGGGCAACAATAAGCAGACCAAGATAAGCAACATAAACAAGCATGGCCGGCAACAGATGGAAAAACCGTCCTTGCCTTGGATTAACCCTGCTAAGCCTTACTGCCAGCAAGGTCACAATGGGAACAATCAATGGTAACGAAAAACGCCAGTGCAACAGAGCCCGGTCTCTCGGGTCATCTGAACGCATCAGCTGGCCAGTCGTAACTCCTTCATCAAGCTCTACGTCACCGCTGCCGCCACTGAGGATCTTCAGGCCATAGGCTTCAAAACCGGTAATCTGGTAATCGAGTTTTCCAGGTATACCATCGAAGCGAGCACCGTTTTCCAGAATGAGGAAGCGACTACCGGTTTCCTCATCGATCAACTGGGATCCGGAATCGGCGGTAATAACGCTCACACCGGTTCCATCACTACCGTACTCAGCGATAAACACGCCTTCAAGACGACGTTTATCATCACTGAGGGCTTCGGTGTAGGTTACTCGCCCACCTGACGACAACTTTTGAAAGCGCCCCGGCGCCAGCAGATCAAACTCCGTCGCCTTCGCCTGTTCGGCAAAAATTTTCTCCACCTGTCCCATGCCCCAGGGAGAAACCACCAGGCTCATACTCCCGACCACAAGCATGACAACCAGGCTGCCCATAAGCGTTTTTGCCAGCAACTGTCGATCACTCACGCCACAGGCATGGAGTACGGTCATCTCACTTTCCAGGTACATCCGGCCATAGGCCAGCAGTATCCCGATGAACAACCCCAGCGGCAGAATCAGCTCCAGAAACCCCGGGAAGCGGTAAGCCATGATTTCAAACAGTACGCCAGGGGCGATCTTGCCTTCAGCAGCTCCGGCAAGATATTTAATAAAGCGCCCGCTCATGAACACAAGCAGCAGAATGCCCGAAACGGCAATCATGCTGACCATAACCTGACGTATGAGATAGCGGAAAATAATGCTCAAAACGGTTTCTCTGCCCGCATAGACCGGAACATGGAGGAATAGGAAAACTGCGCGTATTCTATGTAACCTTGGGACTGAATGACAGTGCAGAGACGTTAAGGCCACGACAGATTATGCATCGGTAAAGCGAAGTAACCCTGGCCTGCAGCTTGATAATTCACTGGTCAGCCCCAATGCTTGCATGAACTGAAAGAACTCATTCCTGCCGCTGACGACTGCGGCTTCCCCGGACACGTAACAGGAGTTTCCATGAACTTCAGCCTTAACAGCAAAGCCATTGCGAATACCAAAGCCGACTGCCTGGTCGTCGCCCTGCCGGAAAAAGGCGATTGGCCAGCCTCCACTACCGAGGCAGACGGTGCGCTGGGAGGGCTGATAAGCAAACTCCAGAAAGCCGGCGACATCAGTGGCAAGAATGCACAGGCAACCCTGATTCCATTAAGCGATCAGACCTGGAGCAGACTTTTGATTGTCGGCACAGGCAAAGATGCCGACCGGAATCCCGCAAACTTCCGTAAGGCACTGATTGCAATGGCAGGCCTGCTTAAGGACGGCCCCTCAAAAAGCGTTCTGATCACTCTTTCGGACACAGCCGTTACTGGAGACGAAGACACAAGCTCAGAACTGGCAAAGCTAAGCCTCATTGGGCGCACCCTGGAAGACCAGCTCTACACCTTCAGCGAGTACAAGAGCGAGAAACCTTCTGCGCGTAAACTAAGCAAAATCCTTGTGTCTGCTTCGGCCACCGGGAAAGCCGAGAAAACAGCGTTCAACCTGGGTCTGGCGACTGGCCGTGGAATGAACCTTACCCGCGACCTGGGTAACACGCCCCCCAATGTCTGCCATCCGGTCTGGCTTGCCGAACAGGCCAGCAAAATGGCAGCCGACCACGATTGCATCAAGACTGAAATCCTCAATGAAAAGCAGATGCAAAAACTGGGCATGAACTCCCTTCTGGCTGTTGGCAAGGGCAGCACTCAGCCCCCGCGCCTGATCGTAATGGAGTACCGCGGAGGTAACGCGAAAGACAAGCCTCATGTTCTGGTTGGCAAAGGAATCACTTTCGACAGTGGCGGCATCAGCCTTAAGCCAGGCGCCGGCATGGATGAAATGAAATACGACATGGGAGGCTCTGCAGCCGTGTTCGGTGCCATGCAGGTACTCGCAGAGATACAACCGAAAATCAACGTAGTTGCCGTTATAGCTGCAGCTGAGAACATGCCAGACGGCAACGCTACGCGCCCGGGCGACATAGTGACCACAATGTCAGGCCAGACGGTAGAAATCCTCAATACAGACGCTGAAGGACGCCTGGTACTGTGCGACGCCCTCACCTATGTGAAGAAATTCGACCCTGCAGCGGTAATTGATCTGGCCACCCTTACCGGTGCCTGCATTGTCGCCCTTGGCCACGAAGCTACCGGCCTGCTGGCCAATAACGACGAACTTGCCAACGAGTTGCTGGCTGCCGGCGATCGCGCCAGTGACAAAGCCTGGCGCCTGCCTCTCTGGGATGAGTACCAGAACCTGCTGGACAGCAACTTTGCAGACATGGCCAACATAGGTGGGCGCTCGGCTGGCACCATTACCGCAGCCTGCTTCCTTTCGCGTTTCACCAAGGAATATCGCTGGGCGCACCTGGACATCGCCGGCACCGCCTGGCATTCCGGCAAAGCCAAAGGCTCCTCCGGCCGGCCGGTCCCTCTGCTGGTAAATTACCTGATGTCCCATGCCGGATAATAATCCTGCGCCACAAACCGGCAGCAACGCTGCCGGTGCCTCCGGGCAAGAGGCGGAACCGGGCTCCAGACAAGAAGACAAAAACCAGCGTTACTGGTTCCACATCCTCTTGCAGGACACCCCGGTTGCCCGCAATCTGCATACGGTCAAGCTGGCAAATAAAGCCTGGCAGCAGGGCGATAGAGTGTGCATTGTATGCGACACTGCGGAACAGGCGGGGGAGCTCGACGAACTGCTCTGGAACTTCAGCCCGGAGGCGTTTATCCCCCACAGCATTGTGGCCGAATCCGCCACAATCTGCAGCGACCCCGTGGGCATCCTGTTATGCCCGCCGAGGGCTGAGGACTGGGATACCGTGATCATCCTCTCCGACACTCTTCCGGCAAATGCAGACAGCTTCAAACGCCTCGCCCTGGTCGCCCACAATGACCCCGAAGTTCTCAACCAGGCCCGGTCACACTTCAGGCAACTCAGAACACTGGGTATCCAGCCCCGGGTTCACGACCAAAGAAAGCGCTAGCCCTTCATTCGGGTTCGCCGCAATCCGGCCGACCATGTATAATCGAGCGTTTCAATTTCCTCCTGTGAATCAACCAAACGGTCACCAGTAAAAACCCATGGAAAAAACCTACCAGCCAGAAAATATCGAGCGCCAGTGGTACGAGAACTGGGAATCCAAAGGGTACTTCCGCCCCAGCGGTGAAGGCCAGTCCTACAGCATCGCCATACCACCACCCAATGTGACCGGCAGCCTGCACATGGGGCATGCCTTCCAGCACACCATCATGGACACCCTCACCCGCTACAAACGTATGCAGGGCCACAATACTCTGTGGCAAGTAGGGAGTGACCACGCAGGTATCGCCACCCAGATGGTGGTTGAACGTAAACTGGCTGCGGAAGAAGGCAAAACCCGCCACGATCTGGGCCGCGACGATTTCATAAAACGTATCTGGGAATGGAAAGAAGAGTCTGGCGGCACCATCACCAGCCAGATGCGCCGGCTAGGCAACTCCGTAGACTGGGATACCGAACGCTTCACAATGGATGATGGCTTTTATAAAGCCGTGCAGGAAGTGTTTATACGGCTGTACGAAGACGGTCTGGTTTACCGTGGCAAACGCCTGGTGAACTGGGATCCCAAGCTGCACACCGCCATTTCCGACCTGGAAGTGGAAAACAAAGAAGAAAAGGGCTTTTTCTGGCACCTGCGCTATCCGCTGGCAGACGGCGCCACGACACAGGATGGCAAAAACTACCTGGTCGTTGCCACCACCCGCCCGGAAACCATGCTGGGAGACACCGCCGTAGCGGTTCACCCGGACGACGAACGGTACCAACACCTGATTGGCAAGTTCGTAATGCTGCCGCTGGTGAACCGCCGCATTCCGGTTATTGCCGACCACCACGCTGACCCCGAAAAAGGTTCCGGCTGCGTAAAAATCACCCCGGCTCACGATTTTAACGATTATGCCGTGGGCAAACGTAACAACCTGCCGATGATGAACGTGCTGACTCAGGATGCCGACATCCGTGAGCTCGCCGAAGTATTCAACAGCGACGGCAGTGAAAACACTGAACTGGACGCGTCCCTCCCGACAGCCTATGCCGGCCTGACCCGGGAAGACGCACGCAAGCAGATTGTGGCTGATATGGAAGCCGCTGGTCTGTTGCAACAGGTGGAAGACCACGTACTGAGCGTCCCCCGCGGTGACCGTTCCGGCCTGATCATTGAACCGATGCTGACCGACCAGTGGTTTGCTGATGCGAAAACACTGGCCAAACCGGCTATCGAAGCCGTTGAAGACGGCCGCATCCAGTTTGTACCCAAGCAATACGAGAACATGTACTTCTCCTGGATGCGTGACATTCAGGACTGGTGTATTTCCCGTCAACTGTGGTGGGGCCACCGCATACCGGCCTGGTATGATGCCGACGGCAATATCTATGTAGGCCGCAATGAAGAAGAGGTGCGCCAGAAGCACAATCTGCCTGCAGAAGTGTCACTGAAACAGGATGACGACGTACTGGACACCTGGTTCAGCTCTGCACTCTGGACGTTCGGCACGCTCGGCTGGCCCGAAATCACAGAGCGCCTGAAAACCTTCCATCCAACGGATGTTCTGGTTACCGGTTTCGACATCATTTTCTTCTGGGTTGCCCGGATGATCATGATGACCATGCACTTCATGAAAAATGAAGACGGTACGCCCCAGGTTCCTTTCAAGACGGTTTACGTCACCGGCCTGATTCGCGATGAGCACGGCGACAAGATGTCCAAGTCCAAGGGCAACGTAATTGACCCCTTGGACATGATTGACGGCATCGAGCTTGCCCCGCTGCTGGAAAAGCGCACTGGTAACCTCATGCAGCCCAAGCTGGCCAGGAAAATAGCCAAACAGACCGAGAAAGAATTCCCCGAGGGCATCTCTGCCCACGGCACAGACGCCCTCCGCTTCACCCTGGCAGCCATGGCCACTACCGGTCGTGACATCAACTGGGATATGAAGCGTCTCGAAGGCTACCGCAACTTCTGCAACAAGTTGTGGAACGCTGCCCGCTATGTACTGATGAACACCGAAGGCGAAGACTGCGGAGTAAATGGCGAACCAGTAGAACTGTCACTGGCTGACCGCTGGATCATCAGCGCTCTGCAGCAATGCGAGCAGGATGTAACCCGCCACCTGGACCAATACCGCTTCGATCTGGCCTCGCAGGCACTTTATGAGTTCATCTGGAACGAATACTGCGACTGGTATCTGGAGCTTTCCAAGCCTTCCCTGAGCAACGACAACGCCAGCGCTGAAGCCAAACGTGGTACTCGCCGTACCCTGGTTCGCGTGCTGGAAGCCGTTTTGCGCCTGGCACATCCGATCATGCCGTTTATCACAGAAGAAATCTGGCAGCGCATTGCACCTCTCGCCGGTAAATCCGGTGACAGCATCATGCTGCAGCCATATCCACAAGCGGATACCGGCAAGCACGATTCATCGGCAGTCGAGGATATTGAGTGGCTGAAGGGTGTAATCGTGGCCGTGCGCAATATTCGCGGCGAGATGAACATTTCGCCAGCGAAGAAGATTCCGGTTCTGTTCCGTGGCAACAGTGCAGAAGGTCAGCGACGGATGAATGAAAACCGTCAGTTCCTGAGCTCTCTGGCCAAACTGGAAAGCCTTGAGTGGCTTGAAGGTGGTGATGCACCCATGAGCGCCACTCAACTGGTTGGCGATATGGAAGTTCTGGTTCCTATGGCCGGGCTGATCGATAAAGATGCGGAACTGAAGCGCCTGGACAAGGAGCTTGAGCGCCTGCAAAAGGAAATCGGACGCCTGGAAGGCAAGCTGAACAATGAGAAGTTTACTGCCAAAGCACCGGCTGAGGTCGTCGCGAAGGAGCAGGAGAAGCTTGCAGAGGCTCAGGGCAACCTGAATCGGCTGAAGCTGCAGCGCGCAGATATTGAGGCCATGTAGCTATGGCGTCTGCGGGTGAGCGCTCCGGGAGTGGCGGATTGATCGCCATTCTTGGAGCGGGTTCTTTGGGGCGGCTTTGGGCCGCCCTTTTGCCGTCTGCCCACTGTGGCTTTTTGCCTCGGCTCTCTGGTGGTGAACTTCGGAGAAGCTTCAGCCTTCAGGAAACCCCTCCCGAAACACGCTGTGAATACATCCTTGTACGCTCTGCTCCGCCCTTTGGTGAAGCCCGCATCCATGTTGATTTGCCTTGGTTCAGGTCAGCTGAGAATGTAAAGCTTCTTCTCGTAACCACCAAGGCTAGCGATACGCTTACTGCCCTGAATGACTGGTTGCCTCATATTCCGAACGACACCCCCGTTGTTTTGTTTCAGAACGGCTTAGGCAGTCAACATACAGTTGCTGAGCGCTGGCCGGGCCGACCGATTTTAGCGGCCAGCACTACCGAAGGTGCAAACAGACCTTCCCCGGATGCTCTGGTTCATGCCGGAGCTGGTGATACCTGGGTAGGAGCACTAACAGACTCCGCTACTTACTACACGGCAAGTATTGTCGAACAGTTGGCTGAGACCGGTTTGCGAATTCATGCTGAGGAGAACATCCTGCAGAGACTTTGGCAGAAGCTGGTAGTGAATGCGGGGATCAATCCGTTTACAGCCCTGCTCGACTGCCCTAACGGAGACATTCTGGGCTTGCCTCTCTATCAGGAGAACATTGACGGGCTTTGTTCAGAGATATCTGTTCTGCTTCAAGCAGAAACCTCTGAGGCTGTTGCGCCGGAGGTTCTTCGGGAACGAATCGAAACAGTAGCAAGAAATACCGCCAGCAATACGTCGTCCATGCGCGCGGATGTGATGGCAAGGCGCAAAACCGAGATTGATTTTATCAATGGCTATCTTGTGCAATGCGGAAAGCGCCACGGTGTTGCCACGCCGGTAAACCAAATGCTGACCGAACGAGTACAAACTCTGTACCGTTTTTAACGATTCCGCATCATCTCACCAATAAGGAGCACTTTCATGGGCAATCGCCTTTCCAAGATATACACCCGTACCGGTGATGACGGTACTACCGGCCTGGCCGATGGAAACCGCCTGCCAAAGAGCGCCCCACGTGTTGAAGCAATGGGAATGACCGATGAGCTGAACTGCCACATTGGCCTGCTGATTGAAACTCTGGATAGCGACGATGACATGCTGGACTCTTTGCGTCGCATTCAGCATCACCTGTTTGATCTTGGCGGTGAATTTGCCATTCCTGGCAGTGAGGCAATCAACAATGATCACATCAGCTGGCTGGAAGATCTGCTGGATGAAATGAACGAGCCCTTGCCGCCGTTGAAAAACTTCATCCTGCCCGGCGGTAGCCCGGCCGCAGCTCAGTGCCATCTGGCCCGCGCAGTTTGCCGCCGTGCGGAGCGTGTAGTGGTTGCCCTCAGCCAGGAGGATTCAATAAACGTGTTGGCACGCCAGTATCTTAACCGTCTATCAGACCTGTTGTTTGTAGCTTCGAGGGTGTTAGCGCGCCGGGAAGGCGCTGAAGAGATTCTTTGGGATCAAAAAAAATCAGGAATGTAACGGTCACGCTGAGCGTAACATTGCATTCACCATAATCAGGCAAGGTGTGGCGCAGAGGCTCCGGAAACTGTGCGGAGCCAAGCGTACACGGACGTATTCACAGCGTGTTTCCCGAGCCTCTGCGCCACACCTTGCCGTCTATCCAATAATTCAGACTTTAAACGCCTCAACAAGCCTCTGCAGTGAAGCCGTCAGATCAGACATCTCCTGAGATGAAATCAGGGTTTCTTCAGCATTAGAGGCAGTCGATGCCCCCAGCTCGCCAATGTGTGCAACACTGGCATTGACGTCTTTCGACACCGCAGACTGCTCTTCCGCTGCCTGGGCAATCTGGTGACTCATATCCACAATCACCGAGATACCCTGAGCAATCCGGCTCAGTGCTTCGGTCACCTCTCCAGACTTTTCAACGGTTACCTGAGTCACATCGCGGCTGTTTGTCATGGCCGTTACAGCATCCTTCACGCCACTTTGAAGCTGTGAAATCATGCCTTCAATTTCCTCTGTAGATTTGTGCGTGCGCTGGGAAAGAGAGCGCACTTCATCAGCCACAACGGCGAAACCACGGCCATATTCGCCAGCACGAGCCGCTTCGATTGCCGCGTTCAGCGCCAGAAGATTGGTTTGCGCAGCTATGGCTTTGATTTCCACCAGAACCTGACTGATGCTGTCACTGTCGGCGCTAACCCGGCTGATCACATCCACTGCCCCGGATATCTCACTTGCCAGCCTGTTGATGGTCTCCACCGTATCCGAAACTACGTCGCGGCCAGTTTCTGTATCCTGTTCTGCAGCTGTGGCACTGTCTGCAACCCGGCGAGCACTTTCTGTCACCTCGTTCACCGCTTCAACCATCTGATTCATGGCTTCATTGATCTGACCACTCTCCGCCATCTGGCGCGCCACCGCCTCACTGTTAGCTGCTGCGGTATCCTTTACCTTCGCTGCCTGCTGATCAACCTCCGATGTCGTCTGTCCGACAGAACGTATCAGTTCGGCTATACGGTCCGTCATACTGTTGAATTCAACCGTCAGTTCACCGAGTTCATCGCGGTTATCCAGGGAAATCCGGGTAGTCATGTCGCCTGCAGCCACCTTGCGCGCAGCCTCACTGAAGCGGTTGATAGCAGTTCGGACCGACATGAAGAAGCCAATATAGAGATATACGACAATCAGAAGAACCGCGACAAGTGACACCATGATCAGACGACGCTGGCTTACTTCCTGCCCCAGGCGAGCATTAAGACTGGTTTCTATCACATCAAACACAGCTGTTTTCAACTCACTGTAGCTCTCCAGCTGTGCGGAAAGACGCGAATCATATTCCTGCCAGGAAAGTTCCAGCCGCATAGGTGTAATAATATTTACGTCCAGCAACTCACGGACGCCAAGAAGACTTTCTTCTACGTTCGGGAGGGCATCGCCTGCCCGGGACGCCAGTGCAGGAGAAACGTCTGCAGCAAGTGCCAGAGCTGGTAAAAGCAGCGAACTGCGATTGGTAAGACCATCATAGATTTCGTTGAGTGTTTCACTGAGAGCATAGCCTAGCTGCCCTTCGACCAATGCATAGGAGCCGTAGGAACGCGCCTGCCCGATGACACTTCGGGCGTCAGGAAGGGTTTCACGAATCAGCCCCAGAACCACCTGATTTTCCCTCGATGTCCCCTGGCCCAGCCCGGACGTCTCGATGGTTGCGGGAAGGAGCGCCAGTGCTTTCTGGACAAACTCCTGGTAGTACTTGAACTGCGGATCGAAATTGCCCTGGTAGTGATCATCTGCGCGGAGAGTCTGCCAGTCAGCCTGCAGGGCTTCGACCTGTTCAGCCCATGCTCCAGATGCATCAAAAGAGCGCGCCTCCAATATCAGCCTTTCCAGAACAGAAGTAATCTCTTCGGCAGCTTTATCTGAGCGGGCCCTGATAGCTTCGTTGTTTTTTGTCACCGCCGGCGCCCGGTAATCCCGGTAGTCCATTGAGACATCTACAAGATGGTCTATCCGGCGCAATTGCTCCAGGCCCGACACGCCGCGCGTCACGGCTTCAACAGAACGGTTGAGCTCGGTCATCACAAGCCAGGACAGCCCGCCAATCGGCAAGAGAAACAGAATACTGATAAGACTGAACTTATACAGCATCGGCAACCGGTTCATCAGTGCTACTGCAGGAGAAATGAATTGGTTCACATCGGCCCTCTCTCTGAAACCTGAACGGCTGGACTCTTTTTATTTTTTATCGCCCTGCCGCCTGAAAACTTGAGTGCAGCCTTTCGTTTCGGAACTCTTCAGACAACCCCGGCAATAACCATTAACGCCAGTGCGCAGATCCAGACCAGCATACTCCTGTTCAGCAGATCCCTTACTGCATTCAGGCTACGGCCGCCGAAACCAGCCCATTCATCAAGGTGAACCCGGGAAAACCTGGCAGGATCAAGCGCGTACCCGGTTAAAGACCCATTGGCCGCGATCATGAGTACTTCTGAGGTGTTTTTAGTCGTTTCGGCAATGGCTTGTCTGGCTTCTGCCAGCCAGCCTGAAAGGTCACCTGCAATTCCGAATGTTAAGGCGAGCAGCCTTGCGGGGATCCAGCTCACCCATTCACAGGCTTTAAGATACCTGGGTCTCGCGGCTGCCTGTGGCCACTGTTCGGACAGAGCCACAAGCCCCCGCACGAAAATTGCCACGCCGATTCCGCCCACGACATACCAGAATGCAACAAGGAAAAAACGCTCAAAGGCCGCCATCATAAGAGCCCGGGACAGTGAAAGGTGCATAACCTCCGGTGAAGCTGCAGCTCCACGCTCCGCTGCAGGCAGGCGCTTCTGGATATGGTGCCAGGCCGCCTGCATGTCGCCCCTCTGCCAGGCATCTGCATAGGACTCAACCGACTGCCGCCAGCCTGGCATCCCCATCATCAGTACAAGAACAAAAATTTCAAGTGGATACGCAGTAATCCGCCAGCCGTACATCGATAGAATATACACACACACAGCCGCCAGAATTGCGGGCAACGCCACCAGAAACAGACCAACTGAAATACCTGATTCAGAGCCGGCTTTAACTTTACTGCCCCTGCGAAACCAGCGCCGCCAGAGTGCGTCGCTGGAAATGGCATTGAGGCTATCAAGCCTTCTCCGCACAAGGTAGGCAATCAGAAACACCACCAGAATCATTTACACAGCTCCCTTTTGGGCCAGATGAGTCAGTTTTTTACGGTATATGTCTGACTGAGCGGCCTGCAGAGAAACCCGGAAGTCACGCCAGTCAAATGCCGGCCCGGGATCGGTCTTTCGGCCAGGGGCAATATCGCAGTGCCCGGTAATACGGTCATTGGTAATGTCCGGCCAGGCGGAGCTGATCACTGCCGACAATTCAGCCAGTGAACGATACTGCTCTGCTGTATAGGGAATATCATCCGCCCCTTCAAGCTCGATTCCGATAGAAAAGTCATTGCACTCATCAACACCCTGAAAGCTGGAACGTCCGGCATGCCAGGCTCTGTCCAACAGGCTGACAAACTGCACCTTCGCCCCATCCCTTCTGATCAGGACATGAGCCGAAACACGCATATCGGCAATGGTTGAGAAGTACGGATGTTCAGCAGGGTTCAGACTGTTCGTAAAAAAATCTTCAATATAAGGCCCGCCAAACCGGCCAGGAGGAAGACTGATGCTATGAACGACAAGAAGACTGATAACCGCGCCCTCGGGACGAAGGCCGTAGTTCGGTGAGAAGCACCAACGGGCAGATGCAAGGCGCCCGGTTTGACGGAGGACCTTTATGTCTTCGCCGTAAACGACGATGCCAGACTGCTCAGCGGCTGAATGATCAGGGGTTGAAAGAGGCAAGATGAATCCATAATTGTCAGAGCATTACTTTGTGCTTTGATTGAATCACAAAGCAAGGCCTGTTGCCACGGATCAATCTGTACGGCTACTCCGCAGGTTATCAATGATAGATTCCAGGGCCCTGTCGAAAATAAGGCCATCATCAAGCATGGCTACGGCCCCGCTTGCCATAGCGGCAGCCAGTTCCTGACGACGGTACTCGGCAACCTTCGCACCACTGCGATTGACAAAGATATACTTCCCAGTAGCTCTTATAACCGCCGCAAGCTTGCAGCGGAATTTGTTTTCCTCACGGGTAAGTTCAACCCAGGCACCAACACGAAGTCTGTCTGCCCGGTCCAGCCACAGCTCGGAAACCGGCTCTGCATCTTCAGGTGCGGGAGTTTCAATGACAGGACTGGAAAGCACCGGAGGCTCAATCCCGGCGTCGTTTGACTCAGACGCCGAAGCCTCTGGCTCCGGCCGTTTTTCGGGCTGAGCTCTCATTTCGGCCAGGGGTGCGTCTTCGGCTGCCGGAGGTGATGACCGGCGGCGCGACGCTGTCGCAAGGCGCTGCAGCACATCAACGTGCGCCAGCTCAAGATCCCGAATCGCTGTATCAGTTGCGAACGGATCCCAGGAAATTTCCTGAAGGGCCACACGAAAATCGTCGACAATCGCAGGAATAGCTCTGAGAAGGTCGCTTCGGGTTGAGTCGTCAACCGGCTGAGGATCAACACTCCAGACGATGTGGCCAGTCAGTTCGCTGGCATCGGCCCAGCGCGCACCATCCTCACCTTCACGCAATACAACCCACTGAAGATATTTCACCCACGCTTCGTTCAGCATCACGAAAACAGATTCCGGGATATCCCTGCCAGACGTGAGGTCGTTCACCAGCGACTCTGCAACCTGACATGCACGTTCCTGCCGGGCCCTTCCCTCTTCAGCATCCCGCAGGCGCTGCTCTACCAGCTCCCTACGCCGGCGATCAAGGTCAGTAAAATGACTGAAGTCTTTCAGAAGCTCATCAAAAATCGACGCGTTATCTGTAAATTCGGTCAGTACCCGACTCACGACCGATTGAATTTTTTCATGCAGCGGGTCACGTTGACCAGCTCGCTTCTCACTCCAGCCAATGGCAGAGAGAGCCAGCTCATTCAGTAGCTTGCGGACAGGGTGACCACCCCGGTTAAAAAAGTTCTTGTCGCTCAATGCAACTTTCAAGACAGGTATCTGCAACCGGCCAATCAGGGCTTTCATTACCGGATGGAGCTGGCGATCCTCCAGAATAAAATCGAAGAGCATGGATACCAGGTTGATAACATCACTATCCACCTGGCCAATATTGGTTTTCTGGCCATCAGCCGCCTGAAGAATAGACTGAAGTTGCTGATCAAGGGAGGGAACCTCTCCCTCATCCCAGTCGCCACAGGATGCCTGAGCCTCGCTGAGACGAGCCATCAGCCGGTCAGTATCGAGGTAGGATTCGCCTGAAGCATCAGATCCGGCCGTAGAATGAGAATTTCCTCTCTGGTGCAGGAGTGCACTCAGCTCAGAAAAAGTCGCATTGGAAATGCCGCCCTGGACCAGATCATGGTTCTGAAGCTTATTCTGTTCGTTTGCATCTTCGCCAGCCCCATACCGACCCGGGCTGGGAGGCACAGGTGTTGAAGCAGTCAATTCAGCACGGGGATTACCAGCAGTACGGGCTTGCCCCCGTTTGGCATCGGGCAATATGCCCTCAGAAATCAGGGTGCGGTTCGCCTCCTGGTAAAAGTCACCAAGCGTGTCGCCCAGCAAGCGGTCAAACAGCTTCAATACAACAAGTTTTGCGCGGATATCGATATCGAGATCCGCGCATGCGTCAGCGACCCCCCCACAGATCACTTCCGGGCTGAGCGGCATCTGGTTATCAGAAAGCTCAACTCCAGGCACAAGATGATTGACCCGCAACGACAAAAACTGAATCTGGCTCTGATAACGGTTACGAAGCTTGTTGATCAGATTATCAATTGCAACCTGTTGTTCAAGGTCTGAATGCTCTACAAGACTTAACGAATCCTGATCAACCTCATCCAGGGCACCGCCAGACTGTCGCGGCTGGAACTTGCCAATATCGTTAAATGCCTGGCTGACGTACTGCAGGACTGAGACGGCCATTGCTTTGCGTCTTAGTCTTAGCTCACGCATAGCATCAAAATAAACCGTCTGATCCTTGTTGGAACCTGCACGGTCTGCAAGCTCAAACAGGGCGTCATCAGCACGTTCGAAAAAACGTCCGAGAACAGCTTTCAGAGACTGTCCCGATGAATCACGCAGGCGAACGAGGGCCGGTGGCAGATCAAACCGCGAAAACGGTTTCTGACCAGAAAAACTGACAACCTTGTTATCCTGCTTCATTGAACGACTCCGAACCAGAGCGGATGAATCGACTGGCCATAGGTTTGAAACTATTCTTGATTACATATCATACGGGCTGATCACGTCACCTTGTGTCAGAATTTGTCACCTTTTGTGTAAACCGGACCTGGGTCACAATTCTTTCGACATTTGGCTAAATCCCTGGTGAACTATAGAATCGTGACCCCGAAGTATTTGGCCCCTGACAAAAGCGGATGCATCATCATGAACTTCACTGAGCGCCTACGCCAGTCACGAATAGAAAGCGTCGCAGTAAGCCTGCGCGAAGATATAGGTGACGGCGATATCACAGCCCGACTGATCCCACTGAAAAAGCAGGCCACGGGGCAGGTAATAACACGTGAACAGGCGACCATAGCAGGACGAGAATGGGTGGACGAAGTGTTCCGCCAGGTAGACAGCTCGGTATCTCTGGAGTGGCTGGTCAAGGACGGAGACTCAGTTTCCCCGGACCAGGTTTTGTTCCGTCTGAAGGGAACAGCCAGAAGCCTTCTGACCGCCGAAAGAGCTGCGCTGAACTGGCTGCAGACTCTATCCGGAGTCGCAACAAACTGTGCAGGCTATGCCGCACAGGTAGCTCATACGGGCGTGCGCCTTCTCGATACCCGAAAAACCCTGCCCGGGTTGCGCCTTGCCCAGAAATACGCGGTGACCTGCGGCGGCTGCCACAATCACAGGATCGGCCTCTGGGACGCGTTCCTAATCAAGGAAAACCATATCGCTGCCTGCGGCTCTATCGCCAAAGCAGTTGATGAAGCCCGCAGAATTGCCCCGGGCAGACCTGTTGAAGTTGAAACCGAGAATCTGGAAGAGCTGGAACAGGCGCTCAACGCCGGAGCCGACATCATCATGCTCGATGAGTTCTCCATGGAGAACCTGCATGCTGCAGTCGCAATGAACGGTGGGCGAGCGAAGCTGGAAGCGTCCGGAGGCATCAACGCAAATACACTGGTAGCCATTGCCGAAACCGGCGTTGACTATATTTCTATCGGAGCCCTGACCAAGGACGTCAGGGCCGTAGACCTGTCCATGCGCCTGGACAGCGATCAGCTGCCCGACAGCAACTGATCAAAGGCCTCCAGTTCCCTGATCAGGCGTTGTCCTGATTCAGGGCGGCCACGAAAATACTCTTCAGCCATGGGAGCAATGCCCGAAACCGAGGGTAAGGGATGGTCATTTTCAATGATCAGCTTCATACGTTCCAGAAACACAAACTGCATCCACTGGGAAAATGCCAGTGTATCGAGACAAAACGGCTCGGTGCTCCTGAAGGCGTCTTCATCAGGGCGCTCGCTCTCCCATAATCCGAGCCGGCGCAGTTCCATCTCGACACCCAGAAGACAGTCGGCAATTTGTCCAGAAACGTCACCGGAATTGTTCATAAAATCCTGCCTTAATCTCCCAGCGGTTCCAGCTCAACAGCCTCACCGTGCAATACACTGAACAGATTTTCAAACTGGCGTGTAAGCGGGTGCTTCGGAGCCATGTATATGAGCGGCTGCCGGCACTGATGGGATTCTTTCATTTTTACCGAACTTGACAAGCGCACCGGCAATACCGGCAAACCTTCTTCAATCAACTCCTTTACCAGTTGCCGGGGCAAGCTGGCCCGGGGCTGAAACTGATTAGCCACAATCCCCTCAACAACAAGCTCTTCGTTATGGTCTTCCTGAAGATCACGGATCTCGTTAAGGATGTTATAAAGCGCCTGTCGGGAAAAATCATCGCAATCAAACGGAATCAGGCAGCGCTGGGCAGCAATAAGTGCCGATCGGGTATAAAAATTCAGCGCCGGAGCCGTATCAATGTAGATTGAATCAAAGGACTCTCCCAGTTTTTTCAGCG
Organism: Marinobacter sp. ANT_B65; assembly: GCF_002407605.1. Taxonomy (NCBI): domain Bacteria; kingdom Pseudomonadati; phylum Pseudomonadota; class Gammaproteobacteria; order Pseudomonadales; family Marinobacteraceae; genus Marinobacter; species Marinobacter sp. ANT_B65. The sequence goes on from NZ_NXGV01000001.1 coordinate 2,161,859, forward strand.
CTTCCCTGAGTTTGTATATTTTATGCTTTGCCTCCAGCTTGCGCTCAAGAAAATCCAGCTCCGGGCTGGAGGGCATAACAAAGAGATTTTCGAACGGCGTAGCATGAACAAACTCTTCCGGACGCCGGTTGAATACCTTGAACGCCACCGTCTGCTCCAGCATGTCTGCAACAGTATCCTTGAGTTCACTGGCCGGTTTACCCAGGAGATAATGCGTCGAGTTACCCTGGGGGTCCAGATCAACCACGAGCGTACGGTTTCCGCGTGCTGCACTGATCGCAGCCAGATTACAGGTAATACTGGACTTACCTACTCCGCCTTTCTGATTGAATACCACCCGTCTCATGTCATCTCTCCATCAGGCATTTTGCCGGTGCCATGTCGTTTGAATGCCGCATCTGTGCTCTGGTGTGCCTGGCATCTTTGTTCCTACCACTGCATCACCGTTTTCACAAACGGGATGGTAAGCCTGCGCTGAGCCTGCAACGAGTTTTCATCAAGGGTATCCAGAATACCTAATAGATCGCCGAGACGCCGCGGTGCCCGGCGCATGATGAAGCCAGCAACATCGTCCGTCATTGTCAGCCCTCGCTGCTCGGCACGGGCCATCAGAATTTTCAGACGGTCATCGTCACGGTATATTCCAAGCTGGACGATAAGCCCATGATGCAGCCGCGAGACCAGATCCGGCAAGAGAAAAGGCAGGGAACCAGGAACTTCCGAGAGACTTACAACCAGCATACGCCCCTGATCGTGCAGCCGGTTATAGAGGTGAAAAACGGCCTCTTCCCAGTCTGCCTTTCCCGCGACCCTGTCGAGATCATCCAGGGCGACAACGTCCATGGTATCGAGCCCCGCAAGCGATTCCGGCCCGAAAGGCTCCAGCTCAGCAATGCTGATACAAACTGCAGATCTCCCTTCAGCTTCCGCACGATGGCAGGCCGCCTGCAACAGGTGACTTTTGCCGGTATCTGAATCACCACAGACCACAACAACTGGCAGGCCTGCCGGCTCGCTGAACACCGACAACAACCTCAGCGCTGCTTCCCTGTTGCGATCACCATGAAAATTATCAAAGCGGGCATCATCCCGAAGCCTTACACCAAGAACCAGTTGAGAAGAGCTCACGTCTGCCAGACCTTCCATGCCCGCATACCCCAGACCAGAACGATAATAACGCCCGGAATCACAGTAATCTGAACCAGTGTATTCAACTTGCCGGGCATACCGGGTTCCACATCAAAACGACCAATACAGCATAAGTAGCGGAATCACGCGCCAGGCACATACCTTCAACGCCCCGCCTCCGGCGACTGCTTACTGTGCGCCATCACTTCCGATAACCGGCGCGGGTTGCCACCGGTAATAGAGAACCTGATAAAGCGATTCGAATGCCTGTTCGGCATCTTCTTCATCCACAGGCGATGGCTGATAGGTAAACACGGATTGCTCAGACGAGGTCGCACCAGCATCTTCTTGCGAAACCGTCTCTGGCCGGGGCTCTGCAGCTTTCATTTCCCTGACCTCACCTTCAACCGGCACAAATCGTGAATCCAGCGCAACATATTCCCGAAGCTGATCAAGCTCTCCAGAGAAAGCCACTCTCAGCGTCAACTGCTCACCCTTCACCCGGGACGCTCCGACTTTTACGATCGGAGTCAGGCCTTCAAGAGCCTGGCTGGCTTTTCCATAGTCTGAAACAGACGTTACACCACGTAATACGATATCGACCTGAGGCAAGTCTCCAACCTCTCCCGCTGCAACTGCGTAGCGGTTGGCATAGAGTTCCGCCCAACGATCCACAAGCACCTCTGCCAGGGCTTCACGTGTATCCGCACTGACTGATTCTTCACTGCTGTTCAGCTTTGCGCCTTCAAAGACCCAACCTGCACGCCACTGACCACCTGAGCGGCTGACGCGTACCAGAGCAAGAACATCGTGCTCCACACCCTCAGAAGACTTGAGTACGCGCCCGGTGAACTGCCCCCATATGTCCGACAACAACTCCCGGTTTCCACCAAACTCCTTTGGCGGCAGAGCTACCGGCAGCCCTCTCTCACGGGCAGCACGAGCAAATGCTGACGACCAGACACCGGTATCGCCACCATTATCCAGACCTTCGCCATCACCTGTAACCAGTTTGCGAACTCCGCGATCTTCCACTGCCACCCAGGCCAGCGTCAGAGGGCGGTTAGCGCCCCAGACCGGCGCATCCAAAGATGCCAGAGCCCGGTTCACGCCCACAGCGCCAAAGGACATCCTTAAACGACTAGATCCAGTATTGCTCCGAAGCAACTGATAGGACAGCAACAAGGATTCCGCATCTGCCAGCAAGTCCTGCACCCCCTCCAGTGCAAGCACCTCCCGGGTACCTGAAATTCGCACAAAGACCCGGGAGAGACCATCCGCATACCCCTGAGCGAGGGCATTCCGCCCGGAACCTGATACCGGAACATCGACAGAATAAAGCCCGGACACCGTTACCGCAGCCGCAGGGGCTGGCACGATGGCCAACATAAACGCACAAAAAGCGGCAAGACATAAGACTGGTAACCGCTTAAAAACCGGGATCTGGTCTGATACTGGCATGAAACACCCTGCAGTTCGTATTAATGGCGAACAGGATACACCATGCCCCCGAGCCTGAGTAGCCGACACAGGTTTCAGAAATGCAATCTTGCCGACCTGTTAGGTGCCCCGCCACAGGAATCAAAGCCTGCTCACGGTAATTGCACTTGGAGCGCTACACTGCACCTGCTAAAATCCGCCGCCTGACCCACTGGCCAACGGTTAAGAACACCATGAGCGAACAGAAGCCTTCCCTGACATACCGCGACGCAGGCGTTGACATTGACGCAGGCAATGAACTTGTCAGCCGCATCAAGGAAACCGCCGCACGCACCCGGCGCCCCGAGGTTCTTGGAGGCCTTGGCGGGTTTGGCGCCATGGTAGCGATTCCAGCCGGGTACAAGGAGCCAGTGCTGGTATCCGGCACCGATGGAGTGGGAACCAAACTGAGGCTGGCCATGCAACTTGGCAAGCATGACAGTATTGGTATCGATCTTGTGGCTATGTGCGTTAACGATCTTATCGTGGGCGGCGCAGAGCCTTTGTTCTTCCTCGACTACTACGCCACCGGCAAGCTTAATGTCGATATAGCCGCAAACGTGGTTGCAGGCATTGGACAGGGTTGCGAGCTGTCTGGCTGCGCATTGGTTGGCGGTGAAACCGCAGAGATGCCTGGCATGTATGAGGGCGACGATTACGATCTCGCCGGTTTTTGCGTAGGCGTTGCAGAGCGCAGCGAAATCATTGACGGCAGTAAAGTGCAGGCAGGCGATGTGCTACTGGCGCTTGAATCCTCAGGACCTCACTCCAACGGTTATTCACTGATCCGGAAAATACTTGAAGTCAGTGAAGCCGACCTCAGTCAATCTGTCGGCGATACCTCTCTGGCAGATGCCCTGATGGCACCAACCAGGATTTATGTCAAAAATCTGCTGCAACTGATTCGCAAAGTGGATGTGCGCGCCCTGTCTCACATTACCGGCGGCGGCTTGCCGGAAAACATTCCAAGGGTTCTCCCAAAGGGCACCATTGCAGCCATCGACACCACAAGCTGGGAATTACCTCCGGTGTTCCAGTGGCTCAAGGACGCTGGCGGCGTGGCAAGCAACGAAATGTATCGTACCTTTAACTGCGGCATTGGCATGATTGTCTGTGTTCCGGCAAGTCAGAAAGACCTGGCACTGGAGGCTCTGAAAACACTGGGTGAGAAAGCCTGGCAGGTGGGGCTGATAGAGCGTACTGAAGACGCGGAAACAGATGCTGAAGTGCGTTATGCACCGGGGCTGCTTTCAGAATGAAGGCCGACCAACCAACTCTCCCCAAAATTCTGGTTCTGGCTTCCGGAAGCGGAACCAATCTGCAGGCGTTGATTGAATCCAGCCGGGAACGTGACTTTCCTGGCCAGATTGTTGCCGTGGGATGCAACCGGCCCAAAGCTTTTGCACTCGAACGGGCTGCCCAGGCAAATGTTGAAACTTTTATGGTCAATCATGAGGATTTCAGCTCCCGGGAAGAGTTCGACGCAGCGCTCATGGCTCATATCCTTCGCCACAATCCGGATCTTATCGTGCTCGCCGGGTTCATGCGGATTCTCACAACCGATTTTGTTCGGGCATTTCGCGGCAGGCTGATAAACATACATCCCTCTCTGCTGCCCCGGCATACGGGCCTGAACACCCATCAGAGAGCGCTTGATGCCGGCGACAGGATCCACGGGGTTTCCGTTCACTTCGTAACCGAAGAGCTTGATGGCGGCCCCGTGATCGCTCAGGCAGAGGTGGCAGTAGTCCCGGAAGACACGGCTGAGACTCTCGCGGAAAAGGTTCAGGCAAAAGAGCACCTGTTATACCCGATTGTCGTGCGCTGGTTCTGTGAAGGCCGGATTCAGCTGGGCGGCGAGCACATAATGTTCGACGGTCAGGCCCTGAACACCCCAATGCGCCTCCCGGACAATTGAGCCGCCTTACCAGACTGTCACCCCGTAATTCCTGCTGACCCGCTAGACTTTCAGCATTCATGCAGGATTAGAGGTCAACCAGATGCACTCAGCACGATGGACAAAATCAGTCCTCGAAAGAAGCCGGATTACAACGATGCCACTTCTGGCAACGGTTGCAATGCTTCTGGGCACGCCCACCAAAGCCGAAACCGGCCCCGCCCTGTTCCCTTTTGAAGTGAGCTATGACGCGGTTCTGGACAAGGGGCTGTCACTTAACGGCAGCGCCAAACGCATCCTGACGGCTCAGGGCAGTGATGTCTGGCTATATCGCACTGACGTAGATTCCTTCATTGCTGATATCGATGAGTCGCTGATTTTCAAATGGGAAGATGGACAGGTCATTCCACTCAGATACCGCTATCGCCTGTCGGGTTTTCTTATCAAGGACAGAAACCAGTCAATTGATTTCGACTGGAAGACAGGCGTCGCCACCGGTGAGTACCGTGAAAAACCTTTTCGGGTAGAACTGAAAGAAGGCACTCTCGACCCCCTTGGCTTCCAGGTCCAGCTACATCAGGACATCCGGAGCGGCATGAGGGAAATGGAATATCAGGTTCTGGATCGCGGCAATATTGATAGCGAGCGTTTTGCTGTCGTAAGTGACAACACCAGGGGCGCGGACAGCACTCAGTCTTCTTATCTCAAAGCCGAAAAGGTTCGTGAAAATTCCCAGCGGGAAACCTTGATGTGGTTTGATCCGGACAACAAATACGTACTGGTGCGCCTGCTTCAGGTTGAACCCGATGGCAGTCGCTATCAACTCGAACTCAAGGACGTTGACCTGGGAGGTTAAACCTCCCGGCCAGCCTCCGCCCAGACAGCCTTGACTTCATCCGCAATAATCCGCAGCCCCTGCGCCACACGCTCGTCGTCCTGCGAATAGGTTACGCGCAGGCATTCATGGCGATGCTGCCAGCCATCCTCCGGCAGCCCCGGAAAAAAGTAATGGCCAGATACCACAAGCACGCCACGGGCTTTTAAGCGCTGGTAGAGCTCCAGACTGGTAATGGGCAAGTCCGGGAACCACAGCCACAGGAACATCGCCCCCTCAGGCTTGTGAACATACCAACGACAACTGTCCTCGCCCATGGCCTCACGAAATGCTGCCACAGCCAACTCCATTTTCCGCTTGTAAAACGGGCAGACCACATCCCGGCTCAGAGACAGAATCTCGCCGGACCGAACCAGCGGCTCGGCGAGCATGGCGCCGAAACTGCCTGTCGCGAGATTCATGATGGCATTAATTCCAGACAAGGCTTTGATCACCGGCTCGGCGGCAATCACAATTCCCGTTCGCGCCGCTGGCAAGCCAAGCTTGGACAGGCTCAGACACAGGATAATCTGTTCATTCCAGGTGGGCCGGGCCTCTACAAACAGCAGGCTTGGGAAAGGCGTACCGTAGGCTCCGTCGACGATCAGTGGTACATCATGCTGGCGCGCCATTTCCTCCAGCCGCGCCAGCTCTTCATCAGTTATCACGTTACCTGTAGGATTCGTTGGCCGGGATACACAAATGGCTCCGGTATCCCCTGTCACTTCTACCGCATCAAAATCGACACGGTACTTGAATTCGTGGGCATCGGTGAACGAAATGTCCGGCTGCACGGCATGAAACAGACCGGGCTCTATTCCGGCATCCGCATAACCAATGTATTCGGGAGCCAATGGCAGCAATATATGCTTGCGCCGCCCCTCTCCATAGTCGCCACCAAACATGTTAAACAACATGAAAAAAGCAGCCTGACTGCCGTTGGTAAGCGCTATATTGCCAGGTTTAAGCCCCCAGTCGTATTCACGGTTGAGCAGTTCTGCCAGCGAAGCAATAAACTGCTTTTCCCCCTGGGGCGGATCATAAACCCCAACCAGTCGTCGCACATCACTTTCGCTGCGACTCATGTCAGCGAGAATTTCCTGCACCCGAGCCTGAATCTCCGGAATGTGCCCAGGGTTTCCCCCACCCATCATAATCATATCGTCGCCGGAGGCCATCGCATTACCAAGGTCATCCATCAACGAAGTTATGCCGGCGTCAGCGGTAAATTTACGGCCAAAAGCGGAGAGTTTCATGGGGCTAGATCCCTCTGATCGGTAACGTACAGTGAACAGGTACTAAAGGCATCGGGCGCATGCTGTGCCAGCGAGGGGGTCAGCTCCCCAGCGAGATACCAAGATTGCTGACACCCTCATTTGCGGCATCTTTGCGGATTCCGGCAATAAACGCCTCCAGAGGAGTGCGCTGGCGTTTAAGAGCCAGAACGAGATCTCGCTGGAAAGTTTTATCCTCTTTCATCAGCGGATGAGAGTCCAGTATACGAACAAGCTCATCCTCTTCCAGCCCTTCACCTTCCGACAGTTCGATAAAACTCATAACTGTAGCGGTTGCGAGCCGCGAGGCATCAGTAGCCCGGTGTTTGGATGGATTCAGGCGGTTGAGCAACGCCTGTTCCAGTAGCTGGCAGAAATCGAAAGCCGGATAAACGCCATAGGCATCATAGGCTTCTACGTCCGGAGACAGAGCTTCCAGTTTTACCAATAATTGCGGGATTGCCGTTTCTGCCACATCTTCCTGAAGCGCGCCCCAGGCGAGGTCCAGGATCTGGTGCATTTTTCCGCCGGTTTTCAGGCCGACCGCTTCGGCAAACAGGGCGTAGTTGGGGAATGAACGTTCGGCAAGGGCCAGCAGGAAGGCACATTCGCGCCATCCCTGCAGTTGGGAAACAGCTTTTAAAAACTGGTTGGCGTTCATGTTCTTGGAAGGGTCACTCCGGTTTGACCGAGGTATTTTCCGCCCCGGTCCTTGTAGCTGGTTTCGCAAATTTCATCAGATTCAAAGAAGAGCATCTGGGCAACGCCTTCGTTGGCGTATATTTTTGCGGGAAGATTGGTGGTATTGGAAAATTCCAGGGTGACCTGCCCTTCCCACTCCGGCTCCAGCGGGGTCACGTTTACGATAATCCCACAGCGTGCGTAGGTGGATTTACCCAGGCAGATGGTGAGTACACTGCGGGGTATACGAAAGTACTCAACTGTACGGGCAAGAGCAAAGGAGTTCGGCGGGATGATGCAAACGTCGCCGGTGTAGTTCACGAAACTGTTTTCGTCGAAATTTTTGGGATCGACTGTGGCCGAGTGTACGTTCGTGAAGATTTTGAATTCATTGCTGCAACGTACGTCGTAGCCGTAGCTGGAGGTGCCGTAGGAGATGACCCGGCCTTTTTCGGTTTCCCGAACCTGACCGCTCTCGAAGGGTTCGATCATGCCGTGTTGTTCAGACATCCGGCGAATCCACTTATCGGCTTTGATGCTCATGGGTTAAGTCTCGTGTTCACTGGGAAAATTGGGGCGTAGTTTACCTGTTCAACGGGGTTCTGTCGAAGCTCTTGATTGCTGGCGTTTGGCGGCTGCAGTCACAGGAAAGGCAGTTCAAAAACCGCTTCAAGCACATCCCTGTGGGCTTGCCTCCGGCCATCCCTGGCCTCCGACATTTTGAACTGCCTTTCCTGCGCCTGCGATCAGGCTATTGAGTTGGCCGCCGCGCAAACCGCGTCCGGGTTAGTGCGACTTCACGGAAACACTTGAAATCGCACCACTCAGGTTATGCTCCCTTGTCGAAAGCTCTGCACCAACCCGGCGGGCAATGTCACGGTAGCGGCGGGCCACTTCGGAATCAGGTTCGGCCGCAACCGTGGGTTGACCACTGTCGGTCTGTTCGCGGATCGTCATATGCAAGGGTAGCTGACCGAGAAGCGTTGTTTCGTACTCATCAGCGATGCGCTCACCACCTCCTTCGCCGAACAGATGCTCTTCATGGCCGCAATTGCTGCAGATATGTACGCTCATGTTTTCCACTACACCGAGCACAGGGATATCGACTTTGCGGAACATTTCTATACCTCGCTTGCCGTCAAGCAACGCTATATCCTGCGGGGTGGTGACAATAACAGCACCGGTGACCGGCACTTTCTGGGCAAGGGTAAGCTGGATATCCCCTGTGCCTGGCGGCATGTCAACAATGAGATAGTCCAGCTCATCCCACAAGGTCTGCTGCAGGAGCTGCATGACTGCGCCGCTGACCATGGGACCACGCCAGACCATGGGAGTTTTATCTGTCGTTACGAAGGCCATGGACATAGCCTGAAGGCCGTGGGCCTCCATTGGCAGAAAATACTTCTCTTCCCGCACACCCGGGCGCTTGCCGTCGGGAACTCCGAGCATCATGCCTATGCTGGGGCCGTAGATATCAGCATCCAGAATGCCGACGCGAGCGCCTTCAGCCTGAAGTGCCAGAGCAAGGTTGACTGCTGTGGTGGATTTGCCAACACCACCCTTGCCAGAGGCAACAGCTATGATGTTTTTGACGCCGGGAACAGACGGCAGGTCTTTCTGGACTTTATAGGAATGTACTTTCTGGCCTACATGAACATCCGCAGATGAAACCCCGTCAACATTCTCCAGTGCATTGGCTACCAGCTGTTTCAGTCCACCAGCAATACCTTTTGACGGGTATGGCAACTCCACCATCAGCGTTACCTTGCCCGCCTCGTCGACTTCCAGCGACTTTACGGCATCCAGGTCATAAAGATCCTTTTCAAGGTACGGATCCCGGTATTCTCGAACCGCTGCCTGCAGGGCCTGCTCTGAAATCTGTGTCATCTGGATCTCCGGAATTAAGGTCATGTTGATTTATCAACATGAAAACAGGTGTTTCGGGTGAAAATTATCTGCCCGAAAGGTATCATCTGAGCCCGTTTCTGACCATACAACCCTTATCTGATGAAAGGTTCGGACACACCATGACGCAAGCGAGTTCAAAGCAACAGCGCGATATTCTGGTTACCAGCGCCCTGCCCTACGCCAACGGCCCCATTCACCTGGGCCATCTGCTGGAATACATTCAGACGGACATCTGGGTACGCTATCAGAAAATGCGGGGCCAGAATTGCTACTACGTTTGTGCTGATGATGCCCACGGCACCGCCATCATGCTTCGTGCCGAGCGTGAGGGCATTACACCGGAACGCCTGATTGACCGGATTCGCGAGGAACATCAGACAGATTTCAGTGGATTCCATATCCGCTTTGACAACTACTACACCACCCATTCGGAAGAGAATCGCTATTTTTCCGAATATATCTACCGTCAGTTGCAACAGAACGGCCACATTGCCACCCGCAAGATTACCCAGTCCTATGACCCCGAGAAAAACATGTTTCTCGCGGACCGGTTTATCAAAGGCACCTGCCCCAAGTGTAAAACCGAGGATCAGTACGGCGATAACTGTGAAGCCTGCGGCGCAACCTATTCGCCTGCAGAGCTTATTAACCCGCGATCTGCAGTCTCCGGTGCCACGCCGATTGAGAAAGAATCAGAACACTACTTCTTCAAACTGCCCGAGTTTGCCGACTTCCTGGCTAAATGGACCCGCAGTGGAGCTCTCCAGCCCCAGGTTGCCAACAAACTGGATGAATGGCTGGATGCTGGCCTTCAGGAATGGGATATCAGCCGCGACGCGCCCTACTTCGGCTTTGAAATTCCGGATGCTCCCGGCAAATACTTCTATGTCTGGCTCGATGCGCCTATCGGTTACCTCGCAAGTTTTAAAAATTTGTGCAACCGGGAAGATATTGATTTCCAGCACTTCTGGAAAGTCGACTCCACCGCTGAGGTTTATCACTTTATCGGCAAGGACATCATTAACTTCCACGCCCTGTTCTGGCCTTCAATGCTTTACGATGCCGGTTTCCGCACACCAACAGCGGTCTGGGCTCACGGTTTTGTTACGGTCAATGGCAAGAAGATGTCCAAATCCCGCGGCACCTTTATCATGGCCCGCACCTATCTGGACCACCTGAACCCCGAGTATCTGCGTTATTACTTCGCTGCCAAGCTCACAGGTGGCGTGGACGACATGGATCTGAATCTGGAAGATTTTGCCGCCAGGGTAAATTCGGATCTGGTCGGCAAGGTAGTCAACATTGCCAGCCGCAGCGCAGGCTTCATTACCAAGCGTTTTGACGGAAAGCTTGGCGAAGTGACCGAGCTCGACAAGCTGAAAGAATTTGTAGATGCAGGTAAAGAGCTCGAAGACTTCTACGAAGCCCGGGAATTTGGCCGGGCCATGCGTCGCATCATGGAACTGGCCGACATTGCTAACCAATACGTTAATGACGAGCAGCCCTGGGTAATAGCGAAGCAGGAAGGCCAGGATGAAAAACTTCAGGCTATCTGCACCAATGCTCTCAACATGTTCCAGCTGTTAATGACATACCTCGCTCCGGTATTGCCAGATACAGCAAAGGCAGCAGAAGACTTCCTTAACGTCAGACTGGAATGGAACAACCGTAATGTGCGGCTGGAAAACCACAGTATCAGCAAGTTCAAACCACTGATGAACCGGGTGGACATGGCTCAGATCGAAAAAATGCTGGATGCCTCCAAAGAGGAAATGCCTGCAGCGATCGGTAAACCGGCCGAGCCCGCCCAATCCGAAAAGAGCGAAGCGATTGCCGATGAAATCGAATTTGATGATTTCGCGAAAGTCGATCTCCGGGTCGTTAAAATAGTGAAAGCCGAACACGTAGAGGGTGCAGACAAGCTTCTTCGCCTTACGCTTGATCTGGGGCATGGCGAACGCAACGTGTTTGCTGGTATCAAGTCTGCTTACAATCCGGAAGATCTTGAGGGCCGCCTTACCGTCATGGTTGCAAACCTCAAACCCCGGAAAATGAAATTCGGTATGTCTGAAGGCATGGTTCTGGCAGCCGGCCCGGGCGGCAAGGATATCTTTATCCTGTCTCCGGATTCAGGTGCGGTACCCGGCATGCGGATAATGTAAACAGAGGTCGAGGCAAAGCGCTCCGATGACGCAACAATGACAGATTATTTACTGATATTGGTCAGCACCATTCTGGTGAACAACTTCGTGTTGGTTCAGTTTCTCGGCCTGTGCCCCTTTATGGGGGTTTCGGGCAAGCTGGAAACCGCCATGGGCATGTCGCTTGCCACCACTTTCGTGCTGACGCTGTCGTCGGTGTGCAGTTATCTTGCCTACACTTACCTGCTCGCACCTCTGGATCTAGCGTTTCTGAAAACCATCACCTTTATTCTGGTCATCGCCGTGGTAGTTCAGTTCACCGAGATGGTCGTGCGCAAAACCAGCCCTCTGCTCTATCGCGTACTGGGCATTTTCCTGCCTCTGATTACCACCAACTGCGCCGTGCTTGGCGTGGCACTTCTTAACCTTAATAAAAACAACAACTTCGTTGAATCAGTACTCTACGGCTTTGGCGCTGCTGCCGGCTTTTCGCTGGTGCTTGTGCTGTTTGCCGCTATGCGCGAACGCATTGCAGTAGCCGATGTACCCGTGTCCTTTCAGGGGGCGGCCATTGGCATGGTTACCGCAGGGTTGATGTCACTGGCGTTTCTGGGCTTTACCGGCCTGGTCAGCGTTTAACGGAGACACGTTTTTATGTGGACAGGCATTCTTATTGCCGTTCTGGTTCTGCTCGGCCTTGCCTTGGTGTTTGGTGGCTTGCTGGGCTTTGCCTCTGAACGGTTCCGGGTTGAAGGCAACCCGCTGGTAGAGCAAATCGATGCATTGCTGCCACAAACCCAGTGTGGCCAGTGCGGTTTTCCGGGCTGCCGCCCCTACGCTGAATCCATCGCCAATGGCGATGCTATCAACAAGTGCCCTCCCGGAGGCGAGTCCACCATAAAGGCTCTGGCCGACCTGCTTGACGTAGAGCCTCAGCCACTGGACGCAGAGCACGGTGTCGAACAGGCAAGGCGCGTCGCCGTTATCCGGGAGGATGAATGCATCGGCTGCACTAAATGCATTCAGGCCTGCCCTGTCGACGCCATTCTGGGTGCTGCAAAGCATATGCACACGGTTATCGAAAGTGAATGTACAGGCTGTGATCTGTGCGTCGAACCCTGCCCGGTTGACTGTATTGACATGATCACCATTGAACCCGATATACGATCCTGGGTCTGGACACCACCCACTTCCGGGATTATTGCAACTGACCGCCAGGAGGCCAGCGCCTGATGACTCAGCTTTGGGACTTCAGCGGTGGCGTTCATCCCGCAGAACACAAACAGCTTTCTACCGGACGGCCTATTCGGACTGCTGGCATTCCCTCCCAACTGGTACTGCCACTTCAGCAGCACATAGGTGAACCTGCAGAGCCTCTGGTATCGCTTGGCGACCATGTACTGAAAGGCCAGAAAATCGCCGATGTCAGCCATGGCATGGGCGTTCCGGTCCATGCTCCTACCTCTGGCATTGTTGCAAGTATCGGTGACTATCCTGTGCCCCACCCTTCAGGCATGGCGGATAAATGCATCGTTCTGAAGCCCGACGGCAAAGATGAATGGTGCGAGCGTTACCCTCTCAGTGACTACCGGAAACTGGACCGGAATGAAGTTCTCGGGATCATTCATTCTGCAGGTGTTGCAGGTATGGGCGGAGCGGGTTTTCCTACAGATATCAAGCTGAAGCCCTCCCGTGATCGCAAGGTCGATACACTGATTCTCAACGGCGCCGAGTGTGAACCCTATATAACCGCCGATGACATGACCATGCGGGAGAGAGCTGACAAGGTCGTGGACGGGCTCAAAGTCATGGCCTGGATTCTTCGCCCTGAGCGTTGTGTTATTGGCATTGAAGACAACAAACCCGAGGCTGCGGCTGCCCTGCGCGAAGCTACCCAGGGCACAAAAATCGAAATTGCAGTCATCCCGACAAAATATCCTTCCGGTGGCGAAAAGCAGCTGATCCGTATTCTGACAGGAATGGAAGTACCCAGCGGTGGCATTCCTGCAGATATCGGCGTCATGTGCCAGAACGTCGGAACCGCCGTTGCCGTTGCACAAGCCGTGTTTGAGGGAACTCCGCTGATCAGGCGCGTTGTGACCCTGACCGGTGCGGCGCTGGAAACTCCTGGAAATTTTGATGTATTGCTTGGCACTCCTGTGCAATACCTGCTGGACCAGGCAGGCCTGCAGCCAGACGATGTCAGCCGGCTGATTCTGGGCGGACCAATGATGGGCTATACGCTCACTACCACAGCAGTGCCGGTTATCAAGACCAGTAACTGCATCATTGCCGCTACCGCCAGCGAATTACCTGCACCACCGCCGGAACAGGCCTGCATCCGCTGCGGCCAGTGCGCCGAAGCCTGCCCGATGGAACTACTGCCACAACAGCTGTTCTGGTACGCCAAGGCAGAAGAGTTTGAAAAAGCAGAGCATCTGAACCTGTTCGACTGCATTGAATGCGGAGCCTGTTCATACGTATGCCCAAGCTCTATCCCGCTTGTGCAGTACTACCGCTACGCCAAAGGCGAAATACGCCTGCAGCGTGCAGAGCAGCTCAAAGCGGACCGCGCCAGAGAACGTTTTGAAGCCCGCCAGCAAAGGCTGGAACGGGAACAACTGGAGAAAGACCAGCGAAGGAAGGAACGCGCCAAAGCCGCAGCCGAAGCTCAGGCTAAAAAGAAAGCAGACGCAGAAAAAGCCGCCGCCAATGGCGAAGCTGTAGACGAACGAGGGGCGAGATCTGCTCTGGTAGAGCAGGCTCTGGCACGGAAAAAGGCCAGCACCAATGCAGCCCGGATACAGCCAGCCGACAAACCAGAAGCTGCAACACTCCCTGAGCCTGCCCCGGAAGAGCCCGACATTGAAGCACTGGAAAAGCAGCTCACTCAGGCGCAGACCAAACTGGAAACCATGCAGGCAATGCTCGAAGATGCAAAAGCCCAGCAGGCAGACAACCTGGACAAGCTGGAACGTGCTGTCGCCAAAAACCATGACCGGGTCAAACGGGCACAAGATGCTCTGACAGAAGCACGCAGAATGCTGGCGCCTCAACCTGAAGCCCGGTCCGAAACCCAGCCCATTAAATAACCCGAATCAGGCCCGACTTTCATGGCGTTTGTTCAACAGTCCTCACCCCATGCTCACAATGCACGACCTACATCAAAGGTGATGCTCTGGGTCATCCTTGCGGCGTTGCCCGGCCTGCTGGCACAGACCCTGTTCTTTGGCTGGGGCAACCTGATTAACGTTGTCTGGTGTATTGCCATTGCCCTGGCTTCGGAAGCAGCCATCCTGAAACTTCGCAGCAAACCGGTCGCGTTTTTTCTCAGAGACAATACAGCCGCAGTAACCGGGCTATTACTCGGACTTTCCTTGCCGCAATTCGCACCCTGGTGGGTCTCTGCCGTGGCGGTGGTTTCAGCCATTGTTGTTGCCAAACAGCTTTACGGCGGGCTGGGCTCCAACCCGTTCAACCCGGCTATGGTGGGCTATGCGCTGGTACTGATTTCGTTCCCGGTTGCCATGACCACCAACTGGGCGGAGCCGGCGCTGCTCTGGGGCAATGCCCCCGGCTTTGGAGATACTCTGACCGCTATCGCATCCGGGCAGCAAACCGCCGTCGATGGCTGGACCATGGCCACGCCACTGGACGAATACAAACACAAAATTGCTACCCATACTGCAGCCGAAGTTCTGGTACACCCCACGTTTGGCGAAGGTTTTGCGAGAGGGTGGGAATGGGTCAACGCGGCTTTCCTGGCCGGCGGAATCCTGCTTATCTGCCTGAGAATTATCACCTGGCATATTCCGGTCGCTGTTCTGGGCGGACTGGTTGCGATGAGCCTGGCTTTCGGCAGCAACGCAGACCAATACGCTCCGCTGTCTCTGCACCTGCTTGCCGGGGGCACCATGCTCGGAGCCTTTTTCATAGCCACCGATCCGGTATCAGCTGCCACCAGCCATCAGGGAAAACTTATTTACGGAGCGGGTATTGGCGTACTTATTTATCTGATCCGCAGCTGGGGTAACTATCCCGACGCCGTGGCGTTCAGCGTTTTACTCATGAATTTTGCCGTGCCCTTTATTGATCACTACACTCCGCCAAGAACCTATGGGCACCACAAAGCTCATCGCGGACTGTCTGGCCGGGGCAGGAGCTGAACCATGGCCACAATGACTCAATCCATTCGCCGCAGCGCAATCGGTCTGGGACTGTTTGCCGTGATTACCGGCGGTACTATTGCGGTGACTCAGGCTCTCACCAGCGACCGTATAGCGGAACAGGCGGCCAGGGCAGAAGCCAAAGCACTGTTTGAGATCATTCCTGAAAGCACTCACAATAACGACCTGCTCAACGACACGGTGGTTCTGCCCGCAAACAACCGACTGTCGATTGACGGATCTGTGACTGCCTGGGTAGCTCGCCAGGACGGCCAACCTGTCGGAATAATTATGCCCGTCGTTGCACCAGATGGTTATTCAGGCACTATCAAACTGCTTGTAGGTATAGACCCGGAAGGCACTGTTCTCGGTGTGAGGGTTATCAGCCACAAAGAAACACCGGGGCTGGGCGACCGGATTGAAACCAGAAAGTCTGACTGGATCAAGGATTTTGAAGGGCGCTCACTCAATAACCCGCAGCCCCGTGAATGGAACGTCAAAAAGAATGGCGGCGTTTTCGACCAGTTTACCGGTGCTACCATAACTCCGAGAGCAGTGGTAAAAGCCGTACAGAAATCGCTGGTTTATTTCCGGCAGAACCGTCAGGTTATCCGGGCCAGCCTGAACAGACCTTCGTCAGGACAAGGCCCTGAGATTACCCCCGGGGATCTGACGGACACCCCCCTGAACCTGGAGCAATCCTGATAATGGCAACTAAAACTTCCGGTGAAATTATCCGTGACGGGCTATGGAGCAATAACCCGGCGCTGGTTCAGGTACTGGGATTGTGCCCTCTTCTGGCGGTTACAAGTACCGTAGTCAATGCAATCGGCCTGGGACTGGCAACACTGATGGTGCTAATGGGCTCCAACCTTGCAGTGTCACTGATCCGGAACTTTGTCAGCGAATCAGTACGCCTGCCGGCATTCGTGATGATCATTGCCTCATTTGTAACCTGTGCCGAGTTACTGATGCAGGCCTACACCTACGAGCTATACCAGATTCTCGGTATTTTCATCCCTCTCATTGTAACCAACTGCGCCATTCTCGGCCGTGCCGATGCCTTTGCTTCGCGCAATCCACCCGGCCCGGCACTGCTTGATGGAGCAATGATGGGCGCGGGCTTTCTGATAGTGCTCATTATTCTCGGCGGCATGCGCGAACTGATCGGCCAGGGCACCCTGTTCGTCGATATGCATCTGCTGCTCGGTCCCATGGCAGCGGATTGGGTCATAGAACCTTTTTCCAACTACCCGGACATGCTGTTCATGGTATTACCGCCCGGCGCTTTCGTTGGTCTAGGCTTACTGATTGCCATGAAGAACGGTATCGACAACCACTTGAAGGAGCGCCAGCATGCAACTCAGCCCGCAGCGGCACCAGGCAGCAAGCGTGTGCGCGTTACCGGAAATGTCTCATGAGCTACAGCGAGAGTGGTAATGAAACACCATGAATAAAGCCAAGCGTATTGAAATTTTTTCGCGTTTACGGGAAGCCAACCCCCACCCGACAACAGAGTTGAATTACAGCAACCCTTTTGAACTGCTCATTGCGGTTATTCTCTCCGCTCAGGCAACAGATGTAGGTGTCAACAAAGCCACTGACAAGCTCTTTCCTGTTGCGAATACACCAGAAGCCATACTTGCGCTGGGTGTCGACGGTCTTAAAAGCTACATCAAAACGATCGGGCTGTTTAACAGCAAGGCAGAGAACATCATCAAAACCTGCCGCATACTGATTGAGAAACATGACAGCATTGTTCCTGACAACCGGGAAGATCTTGAGGCACTGCCCGGAGTCGGCCGGAAAACTGCGAACGTGGTTCTGAATACAGCGTTCGGACACTTGGCCATGGCTGTCGACACCCATATTTTCCGGGTATCCAATCGCACAGGCATCGCACCGGGTAAAAATGTTCTGGAAGTGGAAAACCGCCTGATGCGGCTGGTACCCAAAGAGTTTCTTCAGGACGCCCACCACTGGCTTATCCTTCATGGGCGCTATACCTGCCTGGCCAGAAAACCCAGGTGTGGCGCCTGTATTATTGAAGACCTTTGCGAGTTCAAACAGAAAAACGATTACCTGTAACCTGCTGCCCCCATATAAAAAGCCGGCAATGGAAACCATGGCCGGCTTTCTGAAGTAATGTTCTGAAAGGTTATTTGAACAAAAGATTTCCCGTCAGCCCTTCTTTTTCGAGGATTTCACGTAAGCGGCGCAGCGCTTCTACCTGAATCTGACGAACCCGTTCCCGGGTAAGCCCAATCTCCTGCCCGACTTCCTCCAGCGTACTGACCGGGTAACCTCTGAGACCGAACCGTCTGGACAGAACTTCCTGCTGCTTGTCACTTAGCTGATCTATCCATTTTCCAAGACAGGAACACATATTATTGTCCTGCAATACATCAGCAGGGTCAGACGCGCCCTCATCCGCCACAGTATCCAGCAAGGACTTTTCGCCACCTGCACCAATAGGCGTATCCATGGAGGCAACACGCTCATTGAGGCCCAGCATGCGCTTTACATCATTAACCGGCTTATCCACCTGCCTTGCGATTTCTTCCGCCGTAGGCTCATGATCAAGCTTCTGAGTCAATTCACGAGCGGCCCGCAGGTACAGGTTCAATTCTTTGACTACATGGATAGGCAAGCGGATCGTACGGGTCTGGTTCATTATTGCCCGTTCAATGGTCTGCCGTATCCACCATGTTGCGTAGGTGGAGAAACGAAAGCCCCGTTCGGGATCAAACTTTTCAACCGCACGGATCAGTCCAAGGTTGCCTTCTTCAATCAGATCCAGAAGTGTCAGCCCACGATTGACATAGCGGCGGGCAATTTTTACGACCAGCCGGAGATTGCTCTCAATCATTCGTTTACGGCCGGATTCCTCACCTTTACGCGCCAGGCGCGCAAAATAGACTTCCTCTTCCGCAGTCAGAAGTGGTGAAAAACCAATTTCGTTGAGATAAATCTGAGTGGCGTCCAGCTGTTTTGAGCTGGAGTAATAGCGGCCCTGAGTGGAGAACCCTTCCTTGACTTCGGCCTTCAATGAGCTCTTTTCGACCTGCTCTTCTGCGAGCAACTGGTCCTCGGAGTCATCAACATCTGTTACACGATCAACAATGATACTTTCCTGTTCTGCTGACATATCTCTTGCCCCGCCTTTCAACAATCCCGGATGGTCGCCCGATACTTCTTTTTATTGCGGGCATTGGGTATCTGTTTTCTCTTCAGGATATTTTTATTGGCTTCAATGACCAGTTCATCTGCTGCGGCCATTATTTCTTCTTATTTTAAGCACCTTATATGTCATTAGCGTGATGGCAGGTAATGGATCGGATCAACCGGGTTACCATTTTTCCGAATTTCAAAATGTAACATCGGACGTTCTGAACCACTGCCTCCGAGCTCTGCTATGACTTGTCCAGCTTTCACTCCCTCCCCTTCACTGACCAGAATCTTCCGATTATGGGCATACGCACTGAGATAGTGCTCGTTATGATTTACAATAATCAGGTTCCCATAACCTAACAAACCATTGCCTGCATATACCACACTACCATCTGCGGCAGCTCTTACAGCATCCCCGGCTTTACCGGCAATATCAACGCCCTTGTTAACTTTTCCGGATGCTGAATAACCTGCAATTACGGTGCCAGAGTGCGGCCATCTCCACGGAATACCGGCTACCGTTTGGGTGCGCGCTGCCAGTGGGGCTGACGTATCAGACTTTCGGGTGACTGCTGGCTTCTGGGCAGTTACTGCTGCCGGAGCAGAAGAACGGGCCGCTGGTGCCCGGGAGGATGTGTTTGAAGATGGTCTGGAAACCTTTGCCGAAGTTACACCGCTACGAGTGGAGGTGACTGTACCGCGACGGTCCAGGCGGAGCACCTGTCCTGCCCGGATAGTCCAGGGCGCGCTGATTCCATTGGCACTGCCCAGCTCCCGATAGTCACGGCCATAGGTCCAGGCGATACCGTATAGAGTCTCACCTTGCCGGACAATATGGCGCCCCCAATAAACCGGCGGATTATAGATATCGTCCTGATGAAGCGCCTGAGTGTTGCATCCGCTCATTGCACCGGAAAGAAACAGGGAAGCAATCAGAAAAAGCCAGAATTTACCGGTTTCAGATACACAGGCTGAAGACCTGGCACCAAAAAGGAACCGCGGGGAGGCCGACAATACGGCACGAACTGACCCACGTAATAATCTCACTGAATAACACCGGCCGGGTTAGGAGTAATCTGTACAGGCTCTGAATATGCTCAAAGAAATCCCTGAAGTTTCAAAAGTAACTCGCTAATTTATTGCACATTTTGAACCTAAATCCAAGTTACTCACCGCCCACCCTTGTTACCTGCCGTTGTCTTTGTTACGGGTGGGAACAACAAGGTGCCTGTAAAGGTAACATGGGGTGAGCCCGGTACTGCTACATGCTGGCTACCCCACTTTATGATTACGCCCACCAATCCATTCAACCAGCAACACAAGAACAACACCCGCGAAAATCATTGTCGCTGCTGCCACAACTTGCGGATCCAGACCAGTAACATCCGCAAATGCCCCCGGGCTGATACTGACCTCATTCAAGGGCATTTGCCTGCCCGAACTGTCAGTTCTCCAGCTCAGCGTTTCCTTCCACGGCCATACCTTGTTCAGTGCCCCGATCATGAACCCGGTAAGCAGCGCCAGTACAGGGTCGTGGTATTTATGAAAAGCCCAGGTTATCAGCCTCGCAACCGATAACAGGCCCACCAGACAGCCTGCCATGAACAGCGACAACAAAGCGATATCAAAGGATTTGATCGCAGCCAGAACCGGAGCATACATCCCGGCAATAACCAGAATAAAACTGCCGGAAATACCGGGCAGGATCATGGCACATATAGCCACCGCTCCTGCCGCAAAAAAGTTAAGCGCCGAAGGGTTAAGCTGACCAACAGACAAGGTCGTAATCCACCACGCGAAAGCGGTCCCGAATACAAGGGGAACAAGCAAGGCTATGCGGTAATGCCGGACCTGACGGGCAACGTGCCAGACAGACGCAAGAATCAACCCGAAAAAAAAGCTCCAGATCAGAATCGGATATGCCACCAGCAGGAAGCTGATAGCCGATGCAAAAGCCGCTACGCTGACGAGGATGCCCGCCAGCAGCGTTGCAAGAAAAGAACCATCACAGGCCAGCCAGAAAGCCCTTGGTTTACCTCGGAACAGGTCTCTGAAGATAGCTCCCGGAACAGCGTTAATTGCTTCCAGAAGCCGGAAATATATGCCGGTTATAAACGCAATAGTTCCGCCAGACACGCCAGGAACTATATCTGCCGCCCCCATCGCCATGCCCCTCAAAAAAACAGAAGCTGGATGCTGTCCGCGGCTACCGCTCTGGGTGTTGGTTTCCTGCGAGCACCCCGTCACCGGACAACTCCACCCAACAGGGGGACAAAACGAACCGGTTCCAGTTCGCTACGCTCAAACCGGTCACCGTTACGGATAATCTCCACCAGTACCTGATGCTCTTCGCCCACCGGCGCTACAAGCACGCCTCCATCTGCCAGCTGGTCCAGCAGCTCGGCTGGTACTTCCTTCGGCGCAGCGGTAACAATAATTCCATCAAACGGGCCTCTTTCAGGCCACCCCATACCTCCGTCGGCATGCTTTAGCATGACGTTCCGGATGTTGAGCTGTCGCAGTCGCTCCCGGGCTCGGTCCTGAAGCGGCTTGATCCTCTCAACACTGTAAATCTGGCCGAATAGCTGCGACAGCACTGCTGTCTGATAGCCTGACCCTGTGCCCAGCTCCAGCACTCTGGCAGGTTCATGCCTGAGTAGCAGCTCGGTCATACGGGCAACAATGTAGGGCTGGGATAATGTCTGACCATAACCAATAGGTAGCGACGTGTCCTCATAAGCCCGATGTGACAGGGCTTCATCCAGGAAAATGTGGCGCGGCACCTGCCCCATGACGTCCAGCACGCGATCTGACTCGATACCATATTCCTGCAAGCGCTTCACCAGACGCATGCGTGTACGGTGGGAGGTCATCCCTATACCCTGAAGCTCACTGCTCACGCATCGCCTCCGACACCTTCCTGGAGAGAGTCTACCCAGCTCCTGAGGGACACAAGCGCTTCATGGCGAGTCATATCAATATGAACCGGCGTCAACGAAACGTATCCCTCCGCTACAGCGTGGAAATCGGTCCCAGGACCGGCATCGCCGCCTTTTCCTGCGGCACCGATCCAGTAGCGCTCCCGGCCTCGTGGGCAGGTCATAGGCACAGCACCTTCGGCCCGCTCCCGGTCGCCCAGCCGGGTAACACGGAACCCGGCAAGTTCTTCCCAGGGCACATCGGGCACATTTACGTTCAGTATGGAGCGAGGCCCCAGAACAAAAGGGTGTTCACTTTCCAGAAGCATACGCACAACTCTCGCAGCTGTGTCGAAATGATTGCGGCCCTCGTTCACCAGAGAGACGGCAATGGCCGGCAACCCAAGATGGCGACCTTCCGTTGCGGCCGCCACGGTGCCGGAGTAGATAATGTCATCCCCCAGGTTGGCATGGGTATTAATGCCTGAGACCACGCGATCAAAGGGTTCACGGAACAGGCCGTTAACCGCGAGGTGTACGCAGTCTGTAGGCGTCCCATCAATAGACCGGAAACCGTTCAGGTGCTGCTCAACCGTCAGGGGGCGGTTGAGCGTCAACGCATTACTTGCACCACTGTGATCCCTGTCTGGCGCCACTACTTCGAGGTCACCCAGGCCTTTGAGGCCTTCATAGAGGGCCACAAGTCCCGGTGAATGAACACCATCATCATTTGATAACAGAATACGCACAGTGCTCTCCAATAAATCGCTAGCCAGAATTCGCTAGCCGGATTGTTTGTTATGACGGCTGAGGCTCTCGTCCTCCAGCTCAAAAATATCGCCCAAAATCGTAGTGGCGTACTGGCCTGGAGCAAGAAAAAAGTCCAGTTCAAGATCACCTTCATCGAGCCAGGACCAACTCAGGCTTTCTGGCATCGCGACCAGTGGGCGACGTTCAGGCTTCATCCGGGTGGTCATAAACAGCGCAGCAAGTTCCGGAGTCTGTGCCACAGTGTCACGTTCACGGCGACCAGCCTCTCCTGAAGCGCTTGTACCGCCATCCCCCCATAAAGGACCTGTAGCCGTCTCAGCAGGTTCACCCTCAATCGGCGTCCGCCAGCAGCCCTCAGCTACACGTGACGCCAAAACTTCATTGAATAACCAGGAACGCGCAGCCGAAAAATACAATACGTTTTTATGGCCATCTCTGCCACCGCCTGACTTATTTGCCCCCCGGCCCCTGCGTCTGCCCTGCCCTCCGCGGCGATTCAGTGCAGCGGGATCGATATGAACCGCACGGTCCAGATTAGCACCATCAAATCCGAAGCGCTGAGGACCAAAGTAGTTGGGCGCACCCTGTACTTTCAGGCGCTCAAGAGCACTCTCGACGACCTCCCGATCTGCACTGATTTCCCGGAGCCTGATGGTAAAATGATTACCCTGATGGTCGCCACGGCGAAGTTTTCGCACACTACGGCATGCGGATTTTACTGGCCAGCGCTCCGAGATCTTTTCGATGAGCGCCGCATCATTCTCCGTCATACCTGGACGGTACAGGCTGAACCATTGACGGGTAACCGCGTGGCGATCCTTCAGTCCGCAAAATCCCACATCAAAGGTCCGGCAATCAGCAAGAACTGCAAGCTCTCTCGCCACAAACTCGGTATTGTCTCCGGTTTTTTCCAGGCGCAGACACAAATGTTCGCCCTCACCAGCAACATTGGGCGCCTCTGTCTGCTCAGGGAACTCCTCCAGAACTTCGCTAACCCGGAAGTCTTCCGCCACAGTTTTCAGGTGAGCGCTGGCAATGCGTGAACCTCCCGAAACAGGCCAGTCCAGCCGCCATTTCCCTGCACCAGCTTGTGTCTCGCTCACGATGCTACCCGCTCAAGCAGGCACACAGCCTGACAGGCAATACCCTCACCACGGCCAGTAAATCCGAGCTTCTCACTAGTAGTCGCTTTTACGCTTACACAGCTGACGGGAATGCAGAGGTCCGCAGCAATATTCTGGCGCATTACCTCGATATGAGGCGCCATTCTGGGTGCCTGAGCAATGATTGTTGTATCAACGTTCAGAACGCCGAAACCTTCATCCACCACCCGTGCCATGACTCGGCGCAACAGATCGCGGCTATCCGCACCTGCCCATTCGGCACTGGTATCCGGGAACAGGTGGCCAATATCACCCAGGGCAACCGCCCCAAGCAAGGCGTCCGCCAGTGCGTGCAGCAACACATCACCATCGGAGTGAGCCTTCAAACCCTGGCTGTAAGGTATGGAAACACCCCCGAGAATGACAGCATCACCCTCACCGAAGGCATGAACATCAAAGCCCTGACCAATTCGCATAATTCACTCCGGGAAATCCAGAAAACTCAGAACCGGCTGAGAATAAAGCCGGCAAGATCCAGGTCAGCGGGCACGGTAATCTTGATATTGTCCGACCGACCTTCAACCAGAACAGGCATGTTACCGGAAAACTCCATAGCAGAGGACTCATCCGTAACCGACTGCCCTTCCTCTAACGCTGTCTCCAATGCAGAAACCAGCATGGAATAGCGGAACATCTGAGGCGTCAGCGCACGCCATAACTGACTGCGATCCACGGTTCCGATAACATCAGGCAACTGACCCGGCTCCGCCTTTTTAAGCGTATCTGCAACCGGAGCCGCGAGGAGGCCACCCACGGGGTGATCAGACAGCGTTGTAACGAGATTCTCAAGGTCAGCCAAATGAATGCAAGGGCGTGCCGCATCGTGAACCAGCACCCAGTCATCGGCTGAAACCTGTTCTTCCAGTGCATGCAGCGCTGAGAGAACAGAATCTGCCCGCTCCTGGCCTCCACTGCACGACTGAATACGATCATCATCGCTGGCATCAGTATCCGCCCACCAATGATCATCTAAATGAAGTGGAACCATACAGCCAGAAAAAAGACCGGAACCCAGCAACCGGGAAAGGGTGACATCCAGAATAAAGCGGTTATTAATACGGAGGTACTGCTTGGGACATTCTGCCTGCATACGCTGACCGATGCCTGCGGCGGGAACAATCAACCAGAATCGTGGAGGAGTCATAAGCTTTCCGCACAAGGCCTGGAGAGCGCCAAACCCAGAAGTCACTGCTCAACAACAAGGAAAAAAGTCTCATTATCTCGAATCAGACCAAGATTCATCCGGGCCCGCTCTTCAACAGCCTCCTGTTCGTTACGAAGATTTCGTACCTCCGCATACAGGCGTTCATTCCGGGCGAACAGTTCGGCATTTTCTTCACGCTGTTTCGCGATCGATTTTTCCAGCGTCCAGACTTGCGCAAAGCTGCCTTCCCCGACCCACAGACGTACCTGTAGCAGGAGAATAAGAACAACCATGAAAGCCCAGAGCAACTTCATTAATACCGATTCCGTTAAGGAGTTAAATGATCAAAAACCAAACACCGGACGCTAAGTATAGACCTTAGAGTAAACTAGCAACAAATTCTTCTAACTACTTGGACAAAAAGGCCATCGTGACTGAACTTTCATTCAAAACACGATGGCCTTAACATTTTGTTACCTGAAACCCGAAGGATCAGGCCAAACGGAAGCTGCTGAATTCAGCCTTGCCCCTTGATCTCACTCAGCCCGCGGTAAGGGGCCAGGCTACCCAGCACTTCTTCAATACGCAGCAGCTGATTATACTTTGCAACACGGTCAGACCGGCAAAGAGAACCGGTTTTGATCTGACCGGCGCAGGTAGCAACGGCAAGGTCTGCAATGGTCGTATCTTCCGTTTCACCGGAACGATGAGAGATAACCGCTGTAAAGCCTGCATCCTGGGCCATTTTAATGGCATCAAGAGTTTCGCTCAGGCTGCCGATCTGGTTGAACTTGATCAGAATGGAGTTAGCGACTCCTGTATCAATACCACGCTTGAGAATCTTCGTGTTGGTGACAAAAAGGTCATCACCCACCAACTGTACTTTTTCGCCAATCTTGTCAGTCAGCACTTTCCAGCCATCCCAGTCACTTTCGTCCATGCCATCTTCAATAGACACAATAGGGTAACGCTCGGCCAGACCAGCCAGATAGTCAGCAAAGCCGGCAGAGTCAAAACTCTTGCCTTCACCCGCCAGCACATATTGGCCATCTTTGTAGAATTCAGAAGCCGCGCAGTCCAGGGCCAGAGTAATATCAGTGCCGAGTTTGTAACCGGCCTTTTCAACAGCTTCCTTGATAATAGCCAAAGCCGCTTCATTCGACGGCAGGTCAGGAGCAAAGCCGCCTTCGTCACCGACTGCCGTGTTCAGGCCTTGAGACTGCAGCACTTTCTTCAGACTGTGGAAAATCTCGGCACCGATGCGCAGCGCTTCAGCAAAGCTCTTGGCAGCAACCGGCTGAACCATGAACTCCTGGATATCAACATTGTTGTCCGCGTGCTCACCGCCATTGAGAATGTTCATCATAGGCACGGGCATGCTGAATTTGCCGGAAGTGCCATTGATTTCAGCAATGTGCTCATAAAGCGGCTTTCCAAGAGACGCAGCCGCCGCTTTCGCCGCTGCAAGCGATACAGCAAGAATGGCGTTCGCGCCCAGATTGGCTTTGTTCTCGGTGCCATCCAGCTCCAGCATGATGTTATCCAGCCCACGCTGGTCGGCAGCATCTTTGCCTTTCAGTGCGTCAAAAATCTTGCCGTTAATGGCCTCAACTGCCTTCAGTACGCCCTTGCCCAGATAACGTGACGCATCACCATCGCGCAGCTCCAGCGCTTCGCGAGAGCCGGTAGACGCACCAGAGGGCGCGCAAGCGCGGCCAAGAGTACCGTCTTCCAGAATTACGTCCGCTTCCACAGTAGGGTTACCACGGGAATCCAGAACCTCACGAGCTTTAATATTGGCAATCTTGGTCATTCTAGAAAGTCTCCAGGTTTTCAATGTCTAAAGTCATTAACACGATCTGGTGTAAGAGAGAGCGGGACACGGCTTTACGAAAACCGCTACAGGCACATCCATGTGCGCTTGGCTCCGCCATCCATGGCTCCGCACATTTTCGTAAAGCCGTGTCCCGCTCTCTCCCATAATTTGTACCCATAACGCGAAAACCGCCAATCAGGCGGTATCGATAGGTTTAAAACTCTTCACAAGGTCATCAACAGCCTTGACCCGCTGCAAGAATGGCTCCAGCTGGCTCAGACGCAACGCACAAGGGCCATCGCATTTGGCTTCATCCGGGTTCGGATGAGCTTCCAGAAACAACCCAGCCAACCCCTGAGACATACCCGCCAGAGCAAGATCCGTCACCTGAGCACGGCGACCGCCGGCAGAATCAGCGCGCCCACCGGGCATCTGCAACGAGTGGGTTACATCAAACATCACCGGCACATCCATGGATTTCATAATACCAAAGCCAAGCATGTCCACGACAAGATTGTTGTAACCAAAACTGCTGCCACGTTCGCACAGAATGACCCTGTCGTTTCCGGCTTCCACACACTTGGCAATAATGTGCTTCATTTCCTGCGGAGCCAGAAACTGGGCTTTCTTGATATTGATCGCCGCGCCGGTTTCCGCCATGGCAACCACCAGATCGGTCTGCCGGCTAAGAAACGCAGGCAGCTGAATGATGTCGCAGACCTCGGCAGCGGGCGCTGCCTGAGCAGCTTCATGAACATCAGAAATAATCGGAACACCATACTTGCTCTTGATATCAGCAAGTATCTGCAAGCCCTTATCAAGCCCCGGCCCCCGGAAGGAATTAACCGAAGAGCGGTTGGCTTTATCGAAAGACGCTTTGAATACGTAAGGAATTCCAAGCTTGCGGCAAACATCTACATAGCTTTCCGCAACTTCAAACGCCAGCTCCCGGGACTCCAGAACATTCATACCACCAAACAGCACGAACGGCTTATGATTGGCGATATCAATATCAGCTACAGTAACGGTGCTCCGTGCCATTATCAGGATTCCTTACGGTTCGCCAGCGCCGCTTCTATAAAGCCTTTGAACAACGGGTGTCCATCGCGAGGCGTCGAGGTAAATTCCGGGTGGAACTGACAGGCAACAAACCAGGGGTGGTCTGCAACTTCCACAACTTCGACCAGCTTTCCATCGGCGGAACGTCCGGAAACCTGCAGACCGGCTGCTTCCAGCTGCGGCAGGAAGTGGTTGTTCACCTCGTAACGATGACGGTGGCGTTCGCGAATGGTTTTTCTGCCATAACAGTTGGCAATATTCGAATTCTCGGTCAGAACGCAGTCCTGAGCCCCCAAACGCATGGTCCCGCCAAGATCGGAATCGTCGGTGCGCTCTTCGCGCTCGCCAGTAGCATCCAGCCATTCGGTAATCAGGCCAACGACAGGTTCCGGCGTATGGGCACGAAATTCCGTGCTGTGGGCATCTACCAGGCCGGCTTTGTTCCGGGCGTATTCAATAACAGCTACTTGCATACCCAGGCATATACCCAGATAGGGAACCTTGTTCTCACGGGCGTACTGCACCGTGCGAATCTTGCCTTCTACACCGCGCTCACCAAAACCGCCTGGGACCAGAATGGCATCGGCACTTTCAAGCACTTGAGTGCCGTCGCGCTCGATGTCTTCTGAATCGATGTAATTGATTTTTACCTTGGTACGGGTCTTTATGCCGGCATGAAGCAGAGATTCGATCAGTGATTTGTATGCCTCAAGAAGCTCCATGTACTTACCGACCATGGCAATCGTCACTTCGTGCTCGGGGTTCATCAGTGAATCGACGACATTATCCCATTCACTCAGATCGGCCTCGCGGGCATCAAGATTGAAGCGTTCAATAACCAGTTGATCCAGCCCATGCTCATGCAGCATGCGCGGAATGGCATAAATGGACTTGGCATCACGCATCGGAATGACTGCACGCTCTTCCACGTTAGTGAACAGCGCGATCTTCCGACGGGAGCTGACATCCACTTCATGCTCGGAACGGCAAAGCAGGATATCAGGCTGCAAACCGATAGAACGCATTTCCTTTACGGAATGCTGGGTCGGTTTGGTTTTGATTTCGCCAGCAGTCGCAATGTATGGCACCAGAGTAAGGTGCATGAACAACGCCCGGGAGGAACCAACTTCAACCTTCAGCTGGCGGCATGCCTCAAGGAACGGCAGGGACTCAATATCACCAACAGTACCGCCAACTTCAACCAGCGCCACATCAGCACCGGCGGCGCCTTCTACAACGCGGCGCTTGATCTCGTCAGTGATATGGGGAATAACCTGAACGGTCCCGCCCAGGTAATCGCCGCGGCGCTCTTTGCGGATAACTTCTTCATATACACGACCAGCCGTGAAATTATTACGACGGCTCATCGGCGTACGGATAAAGCGTTCATAGTGGCCAAGATCAAGATCGGTCTCAGCGCCGTCCTCGGTGACATAGACTTCACCATGCTGGAACGGACTCATGGTACCCGGATCCACGTTAATGTATGGGTCCAGCTTGAGGATAGTGACCTTCAGGCCACGCGCCTCAAGGATCGCAGCCAGAGAGGCCGATGCGATTCCTTTCCCCAGTGAGGACACAACACCGCCGGTGACGAAAATATAACGCGTCATGCAGATTCCATGATTATCAGGTTCTGTGAAGGAGGGAGATTGTCATCTCAAGATGGGACGCCAGACTACCAGAAAGCCCCAAACGACTCAATCACAATCCCGCTCTACAGTCAGCCTCCAGCCTGCAGCAGGGGCGCTTCCGCAGTATTGTTCAGAACACCATAAATCGCCAATGGCAATCAGTTCGCCCTCCCCCTCTGCAGCCCCGAAAACAAGGGGCAGACGGGCTCTTTCCCATGGTGGCACTGCCTTCTCCTGCAGCCATTTTTTAAGTGATTTTGAAGGGCCTACCGAGCAAAAACGGATGCGCTCTCCCCCCTGCCTCGTACATATTCGTATTGGCGGCACATCAGCTTTCGCAGTAGCTACTGGCTCCAGCCGGATTTTCCAGCTGCCCCAACTCACTGGCAGGCCCGGTTCAAGAGCCACAGACTCTTCCGGCACCCACGCCATATCCGCGACCAGGTAAAGCTCGCCCTGGAAACGCCGCAGACTGAAACCATCTCCCCGCAGCTCGGGAGACCGGTCTTCCGCTGCGAACAATAAATCATTCAATACCTGCGACCAGTCACTGATGGAAGGGGGAGAGTAACCGGAGTGCCGCACCCACCAGCGCAGAAGATTTTTCTGCTCTGCAAGAGAAAGAAGACTCAGCCCTTCGACAGGAAGACGATGCCTGTGCCCACCCAGTGTCTGCCATTGCAATTCTGCAAGACGCTGATTTAAAAAATCACTTTCAGCGCAGGAGCCAGCGCTGTGCTGCAACCTGCGGTTCAGACCCGGCCAGCGTTTTTTCAGGGCAGGCAAAATACTGAGGCGCAGAAAGTTACGGTCAAATCGTTGATCCGTGTTACTTGGGTCATCAATCCATGAAATTCCAGCGCTGCTAGCGAAATCTTCAAGTTCCGATCGTTCGAAGCCCAGTAACGGGCGAACAAGCCGGCCTGCACCCAACGCGCGACTTCCGGGCATACCCGCGAGACCGGCCACACCACTTCCACGAATCATCCGAAAAAGAACGGTTTCAGCCTGATCATCACCATGGTGCGCCATCAGAAGAATATCGCCGGGTTCAAGGAGCGCCTCAAAGGCCTCATAACGAGCCTCCCGCGCCGCCTCCTCAAGGCCTTCGCCAGACCCTGACGCAAGCCTGACATCTACCGGCTGAACCACAAGAGAGACGCCCAGCCTGACACACAACTCCCGACAGAAGTTTTCTGTCTTGCCGGCATTGTGCTGTAGCTGATGATTGATGTGCACTGCCCGCACGCCTGAATGGCAGTGCGCGGCAAGGTGCAGGAGAAGGGTGGAGTCCAGGCCGCCACTAAGAGCTACCCAAAGCCGCCGGTAGCCTGAAACAGACTTCACCGGCGCACATAATTCCTCCGAAAAGGCGACCCCTGATAAGGGCTTAGCGCCCAGTGTCATAGCGGGTCAACCGCTCATAACGACGGGATACCAACTCATCAAGAGGCAGGCGACTGAGCTCAGCCAACCCCGCAGAAAGGGTTTCACGCAAAGCTTCAGCCATTTGCGCCGGATTACGATGAGCACCACCCAGAGGCTCGGAAACGACATTATCTGCCAGACCGAGATCTTTCAGGCGGCCCGCAGTCACACCCATAGCTTCAGCTGCAAGGGAAGCGTACTCGGCACTTTTCCACAAAATGGAGGCACAACCTTCAGGTGATATGACCGCGTAGGTGGAATACTGCAGCATATTGAGCTGATCACACACACCTATGGCCAATGCACCGCCAGATCCACCCTCACCAATCACCGTAGAAATGATCGGGGTTTTGAGCCGGGACATCACCGCAAGATTGAACGCAATCGCTTCACTCTGGCCACGCTCCTCGGCGCCGATACCCGGGTAAGCACCCGGCGTGTCGATAAACGTGAGAACAGGCATTCTGAAACGCTCAGCCATTTCCATCAGGCGCAAGGCTTTGCGGTACCCTTCAGGACGCGGCATACCGAAATTGCGCTTGACCTTATCCCGCACTTCCCGGCCCTTCTGATGGCCGATAACCATCACCGGTTTATCATCCAGACGAGCTGTGCCCCCCACAATGGCCTGATCGTCTGCATAGCGCCTGTCGCCATGGAGCTCATCGAAATCATCAAACATCATTTCGATATAATCCAGGGTGTAAGGCCGGCGCGGGTGTCGCGCAAGACGGGCTACATCCCAGGGGTGGAGGTCCGAGAATATACTCTCGGTCAGACTGACGCTTTTCTTTTTAAGCCGGGTAATCTCGTCAGAAATATTGATGTCGGTGTCGTTACCGACCATGCGAAGCTCTTCAATCTTGGCTTCAAGATCGGCAATCGGCTGTTCGAAATCCAGATAATTAGGGTTCATGATGTTCCATCATTTTATCGCCAGGCGGGACAAGGCGCCGCCAATACAGAATTTGGGACAAAGATAACAGTGCCCGGTAAATGGCTAAAGCGGACATTGGTATGAGTCCGCAATCTGACAAATAATTAATCTTTCAGGGCAGCACTTCGCCTTATTCACTCAATCATAGACCAGTTCCACGCACTGGTCGCCCACCAGGTACCTCAGCTCCAGCAGCAGATTATCTTCCGGCTGAACCCGCCAGGCTTCTCCAAGCTCAATCCGGGTACTGGCATCCGGGCTGCTGTATTCTATCCAGACCGGACTGCCCTCACAGCGAAACGGCCTCAGCGTACTGTCGATTTTATCCAGCAGGCCATTCTGCAACTGGTCTGCATGGAGATTCAACTTAAGGCCTTTACTGAACTGTTTGCGCGCGCTGGGTACATCCATCACAGAGCTGACGCGCATTTTCATCTGCCCGGAATAGTCATCGTGGCTTACCTGACCTTCGACCACAATCACCTGATCTGACTGCAACAGCTCCCGATTCTCAAAAAAGGCCTCCGAGAACAGGGTAGCCTCAATCCGCGCACTCCGGTCATCCAGCGTTATGAAACACATGGTGGAGCCAGTCCGGGTTTTCATGGTTCGCTGTGCAACCACCAGCCCGGCGACTCGCTGTGGAGATTTATTGGGCTTGAGATCAGCAATGGAGGAACGCACAAAGCGCCGCACTTCCCGTTCGTATTCATCAAAAGGATGCCCTGTGAGGTAAAGACCCAAGGTATCTTTTTCGCCTTTCAGACGCTGTTTCTCTGGCCACTCACGTACATCCGCCACATCGGCATAGGGATCGCCGTCGTCGCCCGCCTCAAGCATTTCGCCAAACATATCCATCATGCCTACGGATTCGTTGCGCGATTGCTGGTCGGCCTGCTGCACGGCTTTTGGAATGCTCGCTATCAGCTGAGCGCGGCCGGCCCCAAGCTTGTCCATGGCACCTGAACGAATCAAGGCCTCCATGGCACGCTTGTTAATCTTCTTGAGATCAACTCTGCGGCAGAAATCAAAAATATCCTTGTAAGGTTCGCCATTGCCCCGACCTTCCACAATGGCCTGAATCGGGCCTTCTCCAAGCCCCTTGATAGCGCCAAGACCGTATACAACCTGGCCCTCATCGTTGACCGTAAAGGTATATTCAGACCGGCTCACATCCGGCAACACCAGATCCAGCTTGAGACTGCGGCACTCCTCCACCAGGGTAACCACTTTATCCGTGTTCTGCATATCTGCAGTCAGTACCGCAGCCATGAACTCAGCGGTATAGTGTGCCTTCAGCCAGAGTGTCTGGTAGGAAACCAGCGCGTATGCGGCTGAGTGGGATTTGTTGAAGCCATAGCCGGCAAACTTTTCAACCAGATCAAAAATATTTTCCGCAAGGGTTTTGTTAATACCGTTATTTTCACAGCCATCCAGGAAGAACTGTTTCTGCTTGGCCATTTCTTCGGGCTTTTTCTTACCCATGGCGCGCCGGAGCATGTCCGCACCACCAAGTGTATAGCCAGCCATCACCTGGGCAATCTGCATGACCTGCTCCTGGTAAAGGATAACCCCGTAAGTGGGCTCCAGAACCGGCTTCAGGCCCTCGTACTGATAATCCGGGTGCGGATAAGACAGGGGCTGTTTGCCATGCTTCCGGTCGATAAAGTCATCAACCATGCCCGATTGCAGCGGGCCCGGACGGAACAGTGCCACCAGGGCAATCATGTCTTCGAGGGAATCCGGCTGCAGGCGGCGGATAAGGTCTTTCATTCCGCGGGATTCCAGCTGGAACACAGCCGTGGTTTCAGCCTTTTTCAGCATCACGAAGGAAGCCGGATCATCCAGCGGAATTTCATTGATATCCAGGGGCGCCAGACCACGAGTTTGTCGCCGTGGGTTAATCATCTTCAGAGCCCAGTCGATAATGGTCAGGGTTCTCAGCCCCAGGAAGTCGAACTTCACCAGGCCGGCTTCTTCCACATCGTTTTTATCGAACTGGGTCACCAGGCTCCCACCGTCATCATCACAGTACAACGGCGAGAAATCGGTTATCTTGGTTGGTGCAATCACCACACCACCAGCGTGTTTACCTGCGTTCCGGCATACGCCCTCAAGCTTCAGAGCCATTTCCCAGATTTCCTGGGCTTCTTCATCCTGCTCCAGAAACTCCTTGAGCGCAGGCTCCTGCTCGATGGCCTTGCTCAGAGTCATCCCCACTTCAAAAGGAATCATCTTGGACAGTTTGTCTGCCAGGCCATAAGACTTGCCCTGCACCCGGGCAACGTCACGTACCACAGCCTTCGCCGCCATGGTTCCGAAGGTAATAATCTGGGAAACCGCTTCCCGGCCGTACTTTTCGGCCACATACGCGATAACGCGATCCCGCCCTTCCATGCAGAAGTCGACGTCAAAGTCGGGCATGGATACCCGTTCGGGGTTAAGAAATCTCTCGAACAGCAAATCGTATTCCAACGGATCCAGATCTGTAATGAGCTGGGCATAGGCCACCAGGGAACCCGCACCGGACCCCCGGCCAGGGCCAACCGGCACGCCGTTCAGCTTGGCCCACTTGATAAAGTCCATTACGATCAGGAAGTAGCCGGGGAACCCCATCTGGATAATGATATCCAGCTCGAAGTTCAGGCGTTTATAGTAGGCTTCCCGTTTACTGTCGTACTCGGGATCATCTTTACTGAGGGTTTTCGCCAGACGATCTTCCAGGCCATCTTCCGAAACCTTCCGGAAGTACTCGTCCATCGTCATTCCGTCCGGAATCGGGTAGTTAGGCAGAAAGTATTCGCCCATACGCACGGTTACGGAACAGCGCCTCGCTATTTCTACTGTATTTTCAACAGCTTCAGGAATATCGCTGAACAACTCGATCATTTCCTCCGCGCTGCGGAGATACTGTTGATCGCTGAACCGGCGGTCACGGCGAGGATCGTCCAGCGCCCGGCTTTCACCGATACACACCCGCGCTTCATGGGCCTCGAAATCGTCGGCCTCAAGGAAATGGACATCATTTGTGGCAACCACGGGCAACCCGAGATTCTGAGCCAGTTCGACACTCATATGCAGGCTGTCTTCATCGCCTGGCCGGCCAGTACGCTGAATCTCCAGATAATAGGATTCCGGGTACAGCCTCATCCAGTATTCCGCCCGCTCCCTTGCCAGCTCAGGCTTTCCGGAAAGCAATGCCTTGCATACATCCCCCATTTTGGCACCAGACATGGCAATCAGCCCATCAGTCCTGCCCTCCAGCCATTTACGCTGAATAATAGGCTTACCGTGGTGCTGTCCTTTGGTGTACCCGACTGAGATGATTTCTGTGAGATTAAGGTAACCCTTGTTGTCACGAGCCAGCAAGGTCAGACGGAAGGGGCTTTCCGGCTCATCCGGATTCTCCAGCCATAGATCTGCACCAATGATGGGCTTAACACCTGCAGCGGTTGTCGCCTTGTAAAACCGGACCAGCGAGCACATGTTGGATTGCTCGGTAAGCCCTACGGCAGGCATGCCTAGCTCCACGACGCGATTAACCAGCGGCTTGACGCGAACAAGGCCGTCTACCATGGAGTATTCAGAGTGCACGCGAAGGTGTACAAAAGTCTGCGACATAACGTCAGCTAGTTCCTGCATATATATTCATTAGAGGCAACCAAGATTGAGCCTGCGGCCTTCAGCCGCCAATCAGTGCCCGTATATCTTCTTCCGTTTGCGGGCCAAAACGTGCTTCCAGCAGATCTCCGTCAGGATTCACAACAAACGTCGCTGGCAAGGCAACCGGGAGCTTCCAGTCGAATTCGGGGCCAGGATCCTGCGAAAGCATGGTGAACTCAATACCCATACGCTTGCCGAGATCCACCAGGGCTTCGCCCTTCACATCATCAAAATTGACACCGAGAACCATAATATCCGGCGCCTTGTCCAGCTCGTTCAGTTCCGGAATTTCTTCCAGGCAGGGCTTACACCATTCGGCCCAGTAATTGACCAGCACCCACTGACCGCGCAGGTCACTCCATGCAAGGCCCGGCCCTTCCGCCCGCTCCAGCTCAACCTTCTGGCAGCCCGCCATTAAAGTGATAAAACTCAGCACACCCAAAAAAACGCCTCTTGGGAGTGACCGGTGGATGTCAGGGTTCTGCACGGGAAAACCTCCTGTTAGACTGCTCGCCACAGTTAACTGCAGCTCCATTTCAACAAACAGGCACGAACATGACAGAACCTATCCGGATTTTCCACAACCCACGCTGTTCAAAATCCCGCCAGACTCTCGAACTGTTAACCGATCGAGGCATTGAACCGGAGATTATACGCTACCTGGAAACACCGCCAACAGAGCAGGAACTTTCCGATATTCTGGAAGCCCTCGACCGCCAGCCCCGTGAACTGATGCGTACTGGCGAAAAAGAATACAAGGAACTTGGCCTGGACAACCCGGATCTGAGCCGTGCCCAGCTGATTGCTGCTATGGTAGCCACACCCAAGCTGATTGAGCGCCCTATTGTACTGGCAAACGGCAAAGCAGCCGTTGGCCGGCCACCAGAAAGCGTTCTGACAATTCTCTGATTTTACGACTGTTAACTTGAGGAAGCCAAAATGCCAGAGCAACTGCCCTATATCCTGATTCTCTACTATAGCCGCAGCGGGCAGACGGCAGAACTGGCGAGCCAGATAGGCCGGGGAGTCGCAAGAGTCAATGGTATTGAAGCAAAGCTGCGTTCTGTTCCGGCAGTATCGCCGGATACCGAAGCCTCCCTGCCCCCCGTTCCGGATGCAGGTGCTCCCTATGCCAGCAAGTCCGATCTGGCCAACTGTGCAGGTCTGGCAATTGGCAGCCCGACCCGGTTCGGCAACATGGCCTCGCCACTCAAGTACTTTCTGGATACCACAGGCGATCTCTGGCTCAGCGGTGCACTGGTCGGCAAACCAGCGGGGGCA
Source organism: Marinobacter sp. ANT_B65 (assembly GCF_002407605.1). Lineage (NCBI taxonomy): Bacteria > Pseudomonadati > Pseudomonadota > Gammaproteobacteria > Pseudomonadales > Marinobacteraceae > Marinobacter > Marinobacter sp. ANT_B65. The sequence continues at coordinate 2,198,392 of NZ_NXGV01000001.1, forward strand.
TTTACTTCAACCGGGAGTCTGCACGGAGGCCAGGAAACCACCCTACTGACGATGATGATGCCACTGCTTCATCACGGTATGGTTTTATGTGGACTACCTTACACAGATGGAAACCTGAGTGAAACCACAACCGGAGGCACGCCCTATGGCCCGTCACACTGGGCTGGAACTGCTGAACAGCAGCCTCTGAGCGAACATGAAAAAGCTCTTTGCCAGCTTTTCGGAGAACGCCTGGCAAAACTGGCCCTCAGGCTCAAAGACTGATACGAAAACCGTTGCTCACGTATAGCGCTCTATACTTTTCTGGAACCCGATAATGCTACATAACCCCAAAGCCCGGCACACCGCGCGGGCAACCCAGTTTCTTTACCTGGCTGTTCTGGCCACGCTGCTGATTACAACCTTTTACCCGGCGCCGGTCGAAGGGGTTTCGATAGTGCTGATGCTTTCAGTCAAACTGACCCCTCTGCTGGGACTGGCAATACCAGTGTTCAAGGGCAACAATCGCGGTTATATCTGGCTGGCTTTTGTGGTGATCTTCTATTTCACTCAGGCGGTGGTTTCTGCCTGGCTCAGCAAGGGAGCACCAGGCCCGGTTACTTTGCTGCTTCTGACTCTCGTGTTATTTATCATGGCAATGGTTCACCTTAAGGTAAACCGGCCAGTTGTGGACTAAACCCCTCCAGCACCGGAAAATGACACTCTATGTCCGAGTCTAATAAAACAACGCCTCAGGCACGACCACCCGCACCGCCACGGAGCACTCTGACGCTTCGGGACATATGCACAGCCCTGGTCAGCGATGGTGAAATCAGCCCCGAAAACGCAGAGCGGGTGCTTTCTGCCAACCTGGGGGCCGCCAGCAATCAGGCATCACAACGTCACCCTCTTGAGCTGGTAGCAATAGCAGCACTGACCAGCATGAAAACCGGGAAAACCCTGGATCTCGACCGACTGACGCAGTGGCTGGCACACTGGGGTGATCAACCTTACTATCACATTGATCCGCTGAAGATAGACACACCCGCAATTGCCCGGGTCATGTCTTATGCATTTGCCCAACGCCACAATATCCTTGCGGTAGAGATCCGGCCAGACGAAATCCTGGTAGCCAGTGCCGAACCTTTCAAAAGTGACTGGGAGGGGAACCTGCGCCAGGCAGTGCGCAAAGATATCCGCCGCGTAGTCGCCAATCCTGAAGATATCCGCCGCTACTCCGTCGAGTTCTATCAGCTCGCAAACTCCGTCAATAAAGCCAGCGGGGGCCAGACACCGGGCAACAGCGCCAGCCACCAGAATCTGGAACAACTACTGGACCTGGGCATAAGTGACAACGCCGATGCCAACGACCAGCATGTTGTGCGCATTGTCGACTGGCTACTGCAGTACGCGTTTGATCAACGCGCGTCCGATATTCACATTGAACCAAGACGCACGCTGACACATATCCGTTTTCGCATCGACGGCGTATTGCACAGTGTTTATGAGTTTCCCGAGCATGTGGGCATGGCGATTACCAGCCGGCTAAAAATTCTTGGGCGGCTGAACGTAGCAGAGAAACGCCGGCCTCAAGATGGCCGCCTCAAGACCCGAAAGCCCGACAACAGTGAGGTGGAATTGCGACTGGCTACCATGCCAACTGCATTCGGGGAAAAGATGGTGATGCGGATATTTGATCCGGATGTCCTGCTGAAATCCTACGAGCAACTGGGATTCAACCGCGAAGACCGGGAGCGCTGGCAGGAGGTAACGTCAAAGCCCCACGGAATTGTGCTGGTTACTGGCCCAACAGGCTCCGGCAAAACCACAACCCTGTATTCCACACTGAAACAGATCGCTTCTGCCGAGCTGAACGTGTGCACTATTGAAGACCCAATCGAGATGGTTGAACCAGCGTTCAACCAGATGCAGGTTCAGACAAACATCGATCTGACCTTTGCTGCCGGCGTCCGGGCTCTACTGAGACAGGATCCGGACATTATCATGATTGGCGAAATCCGCGATCTGGAAACTGCTGAAATGGCGGTGCAGGCCGCGCTGACCGGGCACCTGGTGCTTTCCACCCTACACACCAATGATGCACCCAGTGCTCTGACCCGGATGCTGGAACTGGGAATCCCACCCTACCTGATTCGCGCAACCGTGCTAGGGGTTATGGCCCAGCGTCTGGTCCGCACTCTATGCCCTCACTGTAAGGCCCCGGCCCCCGTAGACCTCCAGGCATGGCAGACTCTGACCAAACCCTGGAAAGCGCCGCCACCAAAACAGTTTCACCAACCCGTAGGCTGCCTGGAATGTCGCAATACCGGCTACCTCGGCCGTGCAGGCGTGTACGAAATCATGACCCTTTCAAGCTCGCTGAGAAGCCAGATCAATGCTCAGTGCGAGCTGGAACAGCTGCGGCTCGACGCCTACCGGGAGGGCATGAAATCACTGCGTTTAAGCGGCGCCCAGAAAGTGGCCTGCGGCCAGACTACCGTCGAAGAAATTCTCAGGGTAACGCCAGAAAGCCAACGTTGACTGAAACCCGCTCTTAAATTAGTCCGGCATCACACCGGCCCGCACAGCCACAAGTTTGGACAATGGTTCTGGCCCATGCCGGCCCGTGGCAGAATGCGTGCCAGATGGCGCCAGCCTGGGAAAGCCTATCGTTTCAGCAGCAGAGCGGCGTCTACTTCCGCAAAATTCCGGGCCACATAACGCTCAGTTTCCGGCAGCTCTCCATCCCGGACCAGCCAGGCGGTTTTCATACCCACAGCTTCTGCGGCCTCAAGTTCGGCCTCTACATCCGAAAGAAACAGAATCGTCCCGGCGTCTACACCCAACTCTTTGAGAATATTGCCATAAGCTTCCGGTTCTTTCTTGCCGCCAATCCGGGTATCGAAGTAACCGGAGAAAAACGGCGTAAAGTCACCCTCAGTGGTAAAACCAAAAATCAGCTTCTGGGCTTTAACCGAGCCTGAAGAATAAACATATAAACGCAGGCCACGGTCATGCCACTGCTGCAGATAATGCGCTGCATCATCGTATATGTGGCCTTTAAGCTCGCCTTGCTGATACCCCTGCTCCCAGACCATCCCCTGAAGGGCTTTAAGAGGGGTTGCCTTGCGGTCTTCGCGGATCCAGCCCTGGAGCACCCCGATCAACGCCTCCGTATCATCACGATCTGTGCCGGATTCTTCTGCCACCAGGTTAAGCTCCCGGGATACTTCAGGATTATCCTGCTGTTCGCGGATAAACTCTGGCAAATGCTCCGCTGCATAAGGAAACAGCACATCGTGAACAAAAGAGATCGAACTGGTTGTGCCCTCGATATCAGTAAGAATTACACGGATCATAACCCCGCTCCTTCCAACGCCTCAAAACGCGGCAAGCGCCCGGAAATATCCTCTCCGGTAAAATCCGCTACCCAGCCCTCAGGATTGGTAAAGAGCCGAATGCAGGTAAATTCCGGTTCCGGGCCCATATCAAACCAGTGCATGGTGCCTTCGGGCACGCTGATGAGGTCGTTTTTCTCGCACTGGACTGCAAATACCTGAGCATCAAGATGAAGATAGAATATCCCCTTCCCACGCACGAAGAAGCGTACCTCATCCTCGCTATGGGTATGTTCATCAAGAAACTTCTGACGGAAAGCGGCCTTTTGGGGATTGTCCGGATTGAGACTCACCACATCGGCGGTCTGAAAACCGCTCTCTGCCTTCAGCCTCGCAATCTCACTGCTGTATGCCTCCAGTATCTGCTCCGGCGCCGCATCCACGGGCAGATCTTGCGTTGGCCAACGTTCAAAACGAATCCCCTTGCCCGCCAGCAACCGGCCAATTTCTGCAGCGTCATCCGTTACCGTTCGGGCTACGTCCGGGGTATGTGCGTCAAAAATACTCAGAGTCGTCATGGGCGAACCCTCATGGTTGCAAGTTCACATTCAAACAGAAATTCAAAAGCTTCCAGGTGCCGCAGACAATCAGCCATGGTTCTGCCCCAGGTGTACAGTCCATGCCCGCGGATCAGATAGCCAGGCTGTTCCGGGTGCTCAAGGAACCACTCGCGAGTCTCCCGGGCGAGCGTTTCGATATCCTGAGTATTTTCGAAAACAGGAACTGTCACAACGGTTTCATGGGTCTCAACCCCGTCGAAAGCTTTTTGCAGTTCATAGCCTTCAAACTTCAGAGGACCTCCCGCAGGCAACAACCGGCTGAGCACTGTGGCGTTAACTGAGTGCGTGTGAAGAATCACACCAATATCCGGAAACACCTGATACAACGCGGTATGCAGCAGGGTTTCCGCAGAAGCGCGGCAATCACTTTGCACTGGCCTCCCCTGCAGGTCGACCACCATTACATCAGCCGCACCCAACTGCCCTTTATGACGCCCCGATACAGTAATAGCGATATGCTTACTGTCCAGCCGGGCAGAATAATTGCTGCTTGTTGCGGGAGACCAGCCACGTTTATAAAGAGCGCGCCCGGCACTCACAATGGATTCGGCAACAACAGAATATCGGCTAACATCGAACACAGTGTAACTTCCCTAAGGTGGGGCGCAGGGCTCGCAGGCTATTCGCAATGAATCGCGCCAGCTCATGTGCTCTCCAGCTATCAGTATGTGGAGCAGTTTATCTTTGCCAAGTGTAATACCCGGGCGGGTGCCGGGCATCTGTTTTCAGCAACATACCTGTTTTAACAAGCCTTACTTAACAACTTGTTCGCCGTCTTTGTTGACCCAGATTTTGCGCTCACCGGTCTTCATTTTTCCGTTGGAATCCCAAACCTCACGGTTTTCGGTTGCGCTTTCAGCCTTGCCTTGATCATCCCAGATTACCCGGTCCTGACACCCCGCCAGAACCAGAGCCGCAAAGATCACCAATACTGCATTCTTCATGAGAAACTCCTGAGTTCAGAATAGTTTAAAGCAGAATTTATAATTTCCGGCACCAAAGGGTCCTAACCCGCGCCATAGACCTCCCTGTTGAGTCGCTTCTCGCGTTCACCCTTGCGCACCATGACATAGACGGCACCGGTTCCACCATGGCGTTTCTGGGCCGAATGAAATGCGAGCACATCAGTAAGCTCCGGCAACCATTTCGCAAGATAGCTCTTGAGCATGGCCACACCATCTGGATTACGTTCACCCTTACCATGAAGGATTATGACGGAGCGCAACCCGTAACGGACACAATCGCCGATAAACTGGTATACGTCCTTGCGTGCCTGTTCAACTGTCATCCGGTGCAGGTCCAGCCTTGCTTCAATGGGATATTGTCCCAGCCTGAACTTGCGGAAAACGCCATTCTGAATACCTGGGCGCTGCCAGCAGAGTATGTCATGCGCCGTCAGAGGATCGACCGTGTCGGAGGTCAGTGGGTTTGCGTCACTGAACGGTTTTTCAACAGCCGATCGCTGACGCTCCAGGTGGCCAGGCGTCAGCTCCCGGGGCGAGGTTATCTCGGCGCGATTGGTCTTGCGAATGCGCCGGACGTCCTTCATTTCCTCAAGAAAACTGAGGCGATCATTTTTCGTAGTCATGGCCCTATTTTCAATAACCTGTTGAATGAAAGAACTTTACCACCCGGAACGCTTGCCATAAAGAAAGCAGGAGGACCTTGCAATGTTGTAACCATACACTGCGACCAAAATCGTAGAGTGATCCTCCGCGTCAGTGAACTACACTGTAAGCAGACAATAATAACCATCACATGGAACCGGTTATGTCATCAGGAAATCAGGACAGCACACGCCCCCAGAATACCCGCTCTATTATGAACTTCCTGCGGGTGCACGCGCCTTTCTCCAGCATGGATGACGATCATCTCGCACACTTTGCCGAACACGCCACGTTGCGATTCTATGCCGATGGTGACGTTGTTCTGTCGCCCGACGAAGGTATTGTCCGAAGATTCTATGTTGTGAAACAGGGGCGGATCCGTGGAGAGCGCCACAACGAGAAAGCCGACAAAACCGAAACTACGTTTGAAATAAGCCAGGGTGAGTGTTTTCCCCTCGCGGCCATCATAGGTGAACGCCCTACCCGGACGCTACACCGTGCCGCTGGTGACACTTTCTGCCTGAGCATTGAGCAGGATGCTTTCGTAACTCTGATATCCGAAAGCGAGCCGTTCCGTGATTTCTGCCTGCGCGGTGTCAGCAGCCTGCTGGACCAGGTAAACCAGCGTATACAAACGGGCGCGATGGCGTCCATTGGCTCAAGCATATCCCTGAGCACGCCGCTCGAACGCTACGCCCTTCGAAACCCTATTGTATGCTCGCCAGACCTGCCAATCCGCAAAGCGGTAGCCCGCATGCATGAAAACAATGTCGGCAGTATCGTTATCACCGATGACAGCAGACACCCGACCGGAATCTTTACCCTCCGCGATTTACGCACAATGATTGCGGAAGAGACCTGTACGCTGGAGGCTCCCGTCCGCCAGATAATGACGAAAACCCCCTGCTGCCTTCCCGCCCATGCAGATGCTTTCGATGCAGCCATGCTGATGGCAGAACACCACTTTGCACACCTTTGCGTGATCAATGAGGATAAGCAATTGATCGGAATGGTGTCTGAACGTGACCTGTTCTCGCTGCAACGGGTTGATCTGGTTAACCTCGCACGCACCATTGGCACCGCCACACATTTGCGGACACTGGTAAGCCTGCGCGCGGATGTCTCCCGCCTGGTAGATGCCATGCTGGCCCATGGCGCAGATTCGGGACAGGTAGTAAAGATCATCACAACGCTCAACGACGTTACTGTCAGGCGTGTCCTGGAACTCAATATCAAGAAAAACGACCCGGGCATTCCATTCACCTGGCTCACCTTTGGCAGCGAAGGACGGCAGGAACAGACACTGCTTACAGACCAGGATAACGGCATCCTTTTCCAGACGCCGGAGGGTATGACTGAAGATCAGGTAAGAGAAAAGCTGCTGCCATTCGCCCGGACAGTCAACGACGAGCTTGCCGAATGCGGCTTTACCTTGTGCAAAGGTAATATTATGGCAAGCAACCCGAAGCTGTGCCTGAGCGACCGCGAGTGGGATGACTGGTTCATCCGTTTTATTGACGCATCCACTCCGCAAAACCTTGTCTACTCATCCATTTTTCTGGACATGAGAGCAGTGTTCGGCCCGATGGACCCTTTACACAAACTCTTTGAAAAAGTGCTCACAAGAATCCAGAAAAACGCGCTTTTCCAAAAAATGCTTGCAGGCAACGCATTCCAGAGAAAACCAGCGCTGACCATGTTCCGCAGCTTCCGCTACGTTTCTGAGGGTAAGAAACACAGCGTGGACCTTAAGCGTCAGGGCCTCGCACCTTTTGTGGAAGCCGTACGCGTGTTTGCGCTTGCCAATGGTGTTGAATGTGCAAATACACTTGAAAGAATGGATGAGCTGGTCAGGAAAGGTGTTTTTGATGCCAAGGATGCCAACGCCTGGAAAGAAGCCTACAGCCTTATCCAGGCTATTCGCATGCGGGCACATCAGGAAATGCTGGACCAGGGTGAAGAACTCACCAATTACATAGATCCGGACGATCTGAATCCGCTGGACAGGCGCATTCTACGTGAATCGTTCCGCCAGGCTCAGCGCCTGCAACAGAAACTCGAAGTTACCTATCAACTATAAACCCGGGTCGCCGCCTCATGTTTGAACAGCTCAGACAATGGATTGAACGTCGCCGGGCAGGCCAGACGGGCCACGCCGGACCTGCGAATATGCCCTCCCCTAAAATCCCCGGGGATCAACTGCTCTCGGAATGTCGCCTGATTGTTCTGGACCTCGAGACCACCGGGCTGCATACAACAAAGGATGAAGTCATCGCCATTGGCGCAGTTGCAATCAACAACGGAGCAATCGACCTCAGTGATCAGTTCGACCTGATCCTGAGACGCCCTGAACTGGACATCACCAAAACAGTATTGATTCACGGCATAGGGCCGGAAGCCCTTACTCAGGGACATGAGACGGAAGATGCACTGCTGTTTCTGCTTGAGTGGATGAATGGCGCCCCTGTGCTTGCCTATCACTCCGCATTCGACCAGAAGTTTCTCGAAAAGACTCTAAAGGCGGAACTTGGCTATACCCAAAGTCATACATGGATGGACGTGGCTGACCTCTTGCCTGCATTTTTCCCGGACGCACTCACCAACGGCAAAGGCCTGGATAACTGGGCAGACCATTTTGGCCTGGAGGTAAACGAAAGACATCATGCGGCTTCAGATGCACTGGCTACCGCCGAGCTGACCCTTGTTGCACTTAACAAAGCCCACAAAGATGGCCTCAGGACCCTCAAGGAACTGCACGACAAATTGCGATACCACCGCCAACTGAAAAGCCTGCACCGAATGTAACTCCCACACGGGAAATCCTGAAGAAACAGATGCCTGTCACAGCAATAAGCTCAAAATTAGACTTTTTGCCAATATCTATAAATCAACCGACGGGTAGAGTCGTAGAGGAGGACAAGTAGGGGAAATACTAATATGAATAATAAACTCTCTGGTTCGCTCAGCTCACCGAAAAACCATCATAGATCAACAACAACAAGACAGGAGTAATCCTATGTCAGGTCACAACTATGACGCTAAAGAATACTGGAAGGCGAATCTTCGCCTGATATTCGGGAGCCTTATTGTCTGGGCTCTGGTTTCTTATGGCTTCGCAATCCTTCTTCGCCCCATGCTCTCCGGTATCCCTATCGGCGGCACGGATTTGGGTTTCTGGTTCGCTCAACAGGGCTCAATTCTCACGTTCATTGGTCTGATTTTCCACTATGCGTGGCGAATGAACAAAATCGATGAACAATTCGGCGTGAGCGAGGAATAAGCGTATGAGCCAATTCGGAATTAACATCATGTTTGTAGGTGGGTCATTCCTCATCTACATCCTTATCGCTATCTGGGCCAAGGCCGGAAGCACAAAAGACTTCTACGTTGCCGGCGGCGGCGTTCATCCTGTCACCAACGGTATGGCAATTGGTGCAGACTGGATGTCCGCAGCGTCCTTTATCTCCATGGCCGGCATTATCGCAGCCAGTGGCTACGCCAGCTCAGCCTACCTTATGGGCTGGACAGGTGGTTACGTTCTGCTTGCTATGCTCCTGGCGCCTTACCTGCGCAAGTTCGGCAAGTTCACGGTTCCGGAGTTTATCGGCGACCGCTTCTATAGCAAGAACGCACGTCTGGTAGCGGTTATCTGCCTGATCGTTGCATCATTGACCTACGTTATTGGCCAGATGGCTGGTGCCGGCGTTGCCTTCTCCCGCTTCCTGGAAGTTGATTCAACAACCGGCCTGATCATCGCAGCTATCGTAATCTTTATCTATTCAGTACTCGGCGGCATGAAAGGCATCACCTACACTCAGGTTGCCCAGTATGTTGTACTGATTATTGCCTACACCATTCCCGCAGTGTTCATTTCGCTGCAACTGACCGGTAACCCGATCCCTGCACTGGGTCTGTTCTCCACACACATCGATTCAGGCATGCCGATTCTCGACAAACTGAATCAGATCATCAGTGACGTAGGCTTCAATGAGTACACTGCAGATGTCGATAGCCACCTGAACATGGTGCTGTTCACTCTGACGCTTATGATCGGTACTGCTGGTCTTCCGCACGTTATCATTCGGTTCTTCACCGTTCCCAAGGTTGCTGATGCTCGCTGGTCAGCGGGCTGGGCTCTGGTATTCATTGCGCTGCTGTACCTTACAGCTCCGGCTGTAGCGTCCATGGCTCGTCTGAACCTGATGACAACCATTTATCCTGATGGTACCGCTGCTGAGCCGATTGAATACGACAATCGTCCACAGTGGGTTAAAGAATGGGAAGTCACCGGCCTGATCAAGTTTGTTGACAAAAACGAAGATGGCCGCATCCAGCTTTACAATGATGCTCCGTCATTCCAGGCTGAGGCTGATGCCCGCGGCTGGAAAGGAAACGAACTGGACGTAAACCGTGACATCCTGGTACTCGCCAACCCGGAGATTGCCAATCTTCCTGGCTGGGTTATCGGTCTGATCGCCGCGGGTGGTCTGGCAGCTGCACTCTCAACAGCAGCCGGCCTGCTACTCGCGATATCTTCGGCAATCAGTCACGATCTGATCAAAGGTTCGCTTAATCCGGGAATTTCAGATAAAGGCGAGTTGCTGGCAGCCCGTATCTCGATGGCCGTTGCGATTGTTGTGGCAACATACCTCGGTGCAAATCCTCCAGGGTTCGCTGCTCAGGTTGTGGCACTGGCATTCGGTATTGCAGCTGCATCCCTGTTCCCGACTCTGATGATGGGTATCTTCTCGAAACGCATTAACAATACCGGTGCCATCGCGGGTATGCTGTGCGGTCTGGCGTTCACTCTGACGTACATCTTCGTGTACAAAGGATGGTTCTTCATACCAGGTACAGCCAACCTCGCTGACACTCCGGCGAACTGGGTATTCGGTATCTCTCCGTTGTCTATTGGTGCAATTGGTGCCATCGTCAACTTTGCGGTAGCCTTCGCTGTATCCAATGCGACTGAAGAGCCGCCCGTTGAGATTCAGGAGCTGGTTGAGAGTGTTCGTTACCCACGCGGTGCAGGACAGGCTCAAGACCACTAAGCAACAACCTAACCTGTTCCACTCATTGTGTTGACAGGTTGTTACTGAACGGGCTTCCTCCTAGAGGAAGCCCGTTCTTTTTTAAGGAAACACATTTATGTTCTGGACTCTTGTCGCCACCGTATTTTGTGGCCTGGGTGCTGCAGGTATCGCTCTCGGAATCCGGGCGGCTACCCGCAATATGGCACCGAAATGGATTATTCCGGTATTTGCCGGAGCAGGCATGCTTGGTTATCTGATCTATGGTGAATACATCTGGTACGATCATAAACAGTCACGCCTGCCAGAAGAGGCAGTAGTCGTGAGTACAGAGAGCAAAGGAATATTCTGGCGCCCCTGGTCACTGGTTTACCCGTACGTAACGGCGTTCTCCACTGTAGACACGAACAGCATCGCACGCGACACGAGCAATCCGGATATCATCCGTTTTACGCTCTACCGCTTTGAACAGAAAATGACAGACACAGTCGCCCACCGGGTTCATATTATTAACTGCACGACTCGAGAGGTTGTTCCCATCGGTTCTGATGGAACCCCACGGGTAGACAACCTGAAAGTCCTGGACCGGGAAGACCTGCTTTTCTCCACCGTATGTGCTGGTTGATATTCCGGCAATGGGCAATATAAAGCCGCCCGACATAACGGAAATAAATAAATATGATTAGTGCCTGGTTGCTGGTTTTAATTTCCATCACCTACATATCTATCCTGTTTATCATCGCTTGGGCCGGTGATAAACATCCCGGGCTTTATCGCAAGCGACTGGCACGAACCCATGTGTATTCGCTGTCACTGGCCGTCTACTTCACTTCCTGGACATTTTACGGCGCCGTCGGCCGTGCTACCCAGGAGGGGCTGGGCTTCCTGCCAATCTATCTCGGACCTCTACTGGTTTTCGTTTTCGGCGCTCCACTGTTGCGCCGGATTATTCACATAAGTAAACGAAACAACAGCACATCCATAGCAGACTTCATCGCCTCCCGGTATGGAAAATCCCAGCTGCTGGCTGCCATGATTGCAGCCTTCGCGCTGATCGGCAGCGTGCCCTACATCGCACTGCAACTGAAAGCTATCGCCATGGGTTTCAGTGTGTTGTCCGACCCAGGTGCAGGTGCGGGAGAGCTGAGTTCCGCTGCCTGGAATGATGCTGCGTGGTATATAACCCTTGCGCTCACCGTATTCACCATACTTTTTGGCACTCGCCACCTGGAATCTACCGAGCATCATCGCGGTATGATTCAGGCCGTTGCTTTTGAATCACTGATCAAGCTCGTTGCTTTCGTAGCCGTTGGTCTGTTTGTCGGGTATGGGCTCTACAACGGTTTTGGTGATTTGTTCGCAAATATCCAGCAGGCAGACCTCACGGGCATTCTGACAACAGAGGCGATTGAAGCTCCCGCGTTCATCACTCAAACCCTGGTGGCAATGCTTGCCATCATCTGCCTGCCAAGACAGTTTCACGTCATGGTGGTCGAAAATGCCGACTCCCGGGACTTTGAAGTTGCCCGCTGGGCGATGCCGATTTACCTCGTGGTGGCCAGCGCCTTCGTACTACCCATTGCAGCAGCAGGCCTTCTTGCTCCTGAAGCAATAGCAAGTAATCCCGACATACTGATCCTGCAACTGCCCATTATGGCAGGCAAAGAATGGCTGGCTATTCTCGCATTCCTTGGTGGTGGATCCGCTGCTGCTGCCATGGTTATTGTCTGCTCGGTTGCTATTGCCACCATGGTGAGCAACGAAATCATCATGCCAGCACTTCTCAAGTTTTTCCGGCCACGAATGAACCGGCAGGCTGACCTGAGTTCCTTGCTGCTTGGCATTCGCAGAGTGGCGATTTTTGTCGTTCTTCTGACTGCCTATGGTTTTTACCGTATGGCGGGTGAAGACTACAGTTTGACCTCATTCGGTCTGCTATCGTTTGCCGCAGCCGCGCAATTCGGGCCGGCACTGGTGGGTGGCATACTCTGGAGGCGCGGCAATGCTACCGGTGCCACCTGGGGACTGGGGCTCGGCTTTCTCATGTGGTGTTACACCCTACTGCTCCCGGCCCTGACATCAACAGGCTGGTTTACCGATTCGCTGATCAACCAGGGAATCTGGGGTTTAAGCTGGACGCGCCCCACTGCATTATTCGGACTTGAGCTCGACCAGACCAGCCATGGCATTATCTGGAGCCTGGGCATCAATACACTGGCCTACGTAACACTCTCTCTGGTGACCCGCCAACGAGTGCGCGAAAAGATCCAGATCGCCTCGTTTTTCCGCGACCCCCATCCCAAGGGCGATACGGTTCAGCATCAAAGCTGGCAAAGAGAAATTCTCACATCAGATCTGCAAGCTCTTACTGACAGATTCATGGGAGAGGAGCGCTCCGAAACCATTTTCCTGAATTACGGACGGCGTAATGCTATAAGGCTCCACCCACATCGCCCGGCTTCATCTCATCTGATGAAATACATAGAACGCCAGCTGGCGTCTGTAATTGGTGCCTCTACCGCAAGGGTTGTTCTGGAGTCGACCCTTACGGGTCGCGACATGCAGATAGAAGATGTAGTCAGCATTGTTGACGAAGCATCTCAAGCCATGACCTTCAGCCGGGAGCTTCTGCAATCAGCCATCGAGAATATCAGTCTTGGCGTGTCTGTGGTGAACCAGCAACAGCAGTTGGTGGTCTGGAACCACCGTTATCTGGAACTCTTCACTTACCCGAAAGGCTTTGTAAGAGTTGGACGCCCGGCTGAAGATCTCATGCGCTATAACCTCACCAACGCGAACCTCCCGGCGCGGCGCATCGATGAAATTATTACAAACCACTACTCCAGCATGCGCGAAGGTAAGCCCATATCTTACGAACGCCAGCGGCCAGATGGAACGATCGTTCGAGTAGACGGCAGCCCGATCCCTGGTGGCGGCTACGTAACCACATTTCAGGATATTACAGCGATGCGCCGGACTGAACAGGCGCTCAAGGAAACCAATACCTATCTCGAACAAAGGGTCAAAGAGCGTACCCAGGAGCTGCAGGTAATCAACGAGCAGATGCTCAAAGCAAAATCTGTTGCCGAGCAGGCAAACCAGAGTAAAACCCGCTTTCTTGCATCAGCCAGTCACGATCTGCTTCAGCCGCTGAATGCTGCCCGGCTGTTTACTTCTGCGCTTGCCGGAAAAGCCAATAACGCCGAAACCAAAGAACTCGTAAATCATATTGATAGCTCACTCGGCGCAGCCGAAGAAATAATCAGCACCCTGCTCGATATTTCCAAGCTCGATGCTGGAGCATTGGAATCAGACATTGGGGTATTCCCGGTAAACGACATCATGCGCCATCTGGCCACAGATTTTACTGCCATTGCGGAAGACCAGGGGCTCAAGCTTCACGTTGTGCCCAGCAGCGCCTGGATTCGTTCAGATTCAAAACTATTGCGCCGTGTGGTGCAAAACTTCCTGTCTAACGCGATACGCTATACCCCGGAGGGAAAAATTCTGTTGGGTTGTCGCCGCCTCAAAGGGTATCTCCGTATAGAAGTGTGGGATACCGGCCCAGGCATACCAGAAGACCAGCTCGCCTTTATTTTCGAAGAGTTCCGGCGCTTTCAGCACGGTAGAGACAAAAACGGGCTGGGACTTGGCCTCGCAATCGTTGATCGAATCAGCGGTATGCTGAATCACCCAGTGAGTGTCCAGTCCGTTCAGGGCAAAGGAAGTGTATTCGGTATAACAGTACCCCTTGCACCGGCAGATCAGGCCTACAAGGCAGCCGAAACAGCTGCGACAAGTTCCCGGCGGGTTTCCAGCCTGGGGGGATTAAGCGTACTTTGTATTGATAACGATCCGGCAATTCTCCGGGGGATGGTTGCCCTTCTGGATAACTGGCAGTGCGATGTTACGGCGGCCCAGAGCCTCGAAGAGGCACTGGAACATCTGCACGGAGAACAACCCGATATTATACTTGCGGACTACCAGCTCGATGACGACAAGAATGGGCTGGACGCAATGGACTCTATACGGCATGCCGTCGGGCGCGAGATTCCAGGCATCCTGATAACCGGCTATATGGCGACTGAAGTACGGGAGGATGCAATAGAGCGTGGCTATCAGATTCTATACAAACCCGTGAAACCAGCCGCACTGAGGGCAATGGTGAACAAGCTGCTGAAACAAAAACGCTCATGACCCCGTCGGATAAAAAACCAGACTCCAGCACAAGCGCATTCGGGAAGCTCGCTTATCTTGTGATCGATGATTTCGAAAACTTCCGGCTTTCCATGCGTCATATGCTTCGTAGCTGCGGGGCTGACAACATAGAACTCGTTGCACGCGCCAGACCGGCCGTGCAGTACTGCACTTACAATCATGTTGACGTGGTGTTGTGTGACTACAATCTTGGTGAAGGCAAAAACGGCCAGCATATTCTGGAAGAACTTCGCCACAAGAAGCTTCTGAAACGCTCCTCATTGTTTCTTATGGTGACCTCGGAAACATCGAGGGAAATGGTAATGGGCGCTCGTGAGTATCAGCCGGACGCCTATCTGACAAAGCCTATTAACCGCACCATGCTGGAGAAACGCTTAGGTAGTCTGATCAGACAACGCAGTGCTTTACTTCCGATCAACCGGGAAATTGACCGGGAAAACTATCCGGAAGCCATATCACTCTGCATTCAGGCTATCCCCAGACTCCCACGCTACAAAACCTGGCTCATGAAAACCCTCGGTGAGCTCTATTTTCTGCTAGGTGACCTTTCCCATTCCATTAAGGTATATGACGAGGTACTTCAACAGCGCGAGTTATCCTGGGCTCAGTTCGGACGTAGCAGAGTACTGCTGGCCAACCATCGCTACGATGAGGCTGTAGCGAGCCTGCAACGCCTGATAACCAATCACCCGGACTACATGGAAGCCTACGACCTTCTGGCAGAAGGCCTGGAACGCCTTAACAAGCCCGGAATGGCCCAGAAAGTCCTCGAACAGGCTGCTGACTATTCCCCTAATGCATTGCTTCGCCAAAAACACCTGGCTGAACTGGCTGAATCAAATCAGGACATGGATAAGGCTGTAGAGGCATGGCGGCATACTGTCGACCTGGGGGTCTACTCCATCCACGACAGTTCAACCCACTACCTCTCCCTCAGCCATGCCCTATGTGACCTCAGTGAAGGTAACACCGGACCAGAGGGCGAGACACTTGCCAATGAAGCCGTGTCGGTTCTTGGCAGTATGGAGAAGCGATTTCCGGAGGACAGCAGTCTTGCGCTTCGCAGTCATATTATCCAATGCCGGATTTACGCAGGCCAGGAGCAAACCCTGAAAGCAGAATCAATACTTGAAAGCATCCGTCTGGAACTGAAGAAGGGTGATATCCCGGATCTGGAGACCAGCCTGGACTACGCCAAAACCCTGTTTCGCCTCGGCCACGGAAATGAAGCAAAGGCCTTGCTCGGAAAACTGGCGGAACAGTTTGGCGAAAACCCTGCCATTCTCAAAAAAATCGAAAGCCTGCTGGATGAACCTGTCAGCTTTCGCATGAAGGTGAAAGCCCGTCGCCTTAATCGGGATGGAATAAACGCCTTTGAATCAGGCAACCTCCAAGAGGCTGCGAGCATCTTCACAAAAGCTCTGGAGATGATTCCGGATCACCCTGCCCTGAACCTGAATCAAGTCCAGGTACTCATGAAGGAATACGATAACAACACTCAAAACAAAGCGCTTCTGGAACGCTGTCAGCAACACCTCGACCACCTGGATGGCCTGCCAGCTCAGCATGGGCAATACCGGCGCTACATTGCACTACAACGTAAACTGAAGGCACTGAGCCTATGAAAAACCGGAATATCGACTTCTCCATGGTTCTCGCTCTGGCAGTGCATGACATGAAAAATTCATTGGGAATGCTACTCAATTCCCTGGATGAGCTAAGAGCGGAGAATCAGGACAAGCTCAACGACTCTAAAAGGTTCAATACCCTGCAGTACGAAGCTGAGCGAATACATAACGATCTCGTACAACTTCTGGGGCTCTACAGACTGGGCGAAAACAACCTTTCTGCCCACATCGAAGAGCACTTTGTTCCTGACTTTCTGTCAGAACACCTTGCCAGGCACACACCACTACTGGATGGCCTGGGAATCGAATGTTCCATTGATGCCGAAGCCATAAACGGTTTTTTTGACGCTGATCTGCTTACAGGAGCCCTGAATAACACCATCAACAATGCGATCCGCTACACAAAGACCAGAATCAGACTGACCGCCGATGAGCGCGATGGTTATCTTGTCATCGGGGTCGAAGATGATGGCGAGGGGTATCCGGAGAGCATGCAGAATACGAGCACTCTGAGCTTTAAATCACTGGACTTCGCCACTGGTAGTACAAGCCTTGGCCTGTTCTTTGTTTCTGCAGTAGCAGACCTCCACAGCGAGGGAGAACGGAGGGGCTGTATCAAGCTTCACAATGGCGGACATCTTGGAGGAGGAGTTTTCGAAATCTGGCTGCCATAACACCAAATAACAGACAGAGTTCCCCGTTGCACAGGTGCAATTTTCAGACAAAAAAAACCCCCTACGGTGTTCCGCAGGGGGTTTTTGGTATTAAGAGTCTGACGATGACCTACTCTCACATGGGCAATGCCACACTACCATCGGCGCAGGCCTGTTTCACTTCTGAGTTCGGGATGGGATCAGGTGGTACCAGGCCGCTATGGTCGTCAGACAAAACGGTCGATCACTGGGGGATGAGAAAGAACAGCAATATTGATTTTTTCGTTGCGAAATCCGCAATTGTCTTGGGTGTTATATAGTCAAGCCGCACGAGCAATTAGTATCGGTTAGCTCAACGCCTCGCAGCGCTTACACACCCGACCTATCAACGTCCTGGTCTTGAACGGCTCTTCAGGAGGCTCAAGGCCTCAGGGAGATCTCATCTTGGAAGGGGCTTCCCGCTTAGATGCTTTCAGCGGTTATCCTGTCCGAACGTAGCTACCCAGCAATGCCTCTGGCGAGACAACTGGAACACCAGCGGTTCGTCCACTCCGGTCCTCTCGTACTAGGAGCAGCTTTCCTCAAATCTCCAACGTCCACGGCAGATAGGGACCGAACTGTCTCACGACGTTCTAAACCCAGCTCGCGTACCACTTTAAATGGCGAACAGCCATACCCTTGGGACCGGCTTCAGCCCCAGGATGTGATGAGCCGACATCGAGGTGCCAAACACCGCCGTCGATGTGAACTCTTGGGCGGTATCAGCCTGTTATCCCCGGAGTACCTTTTATCCGTTGAGCGATGGCCCTTCCATACAGAACCACCGGATCACTATGACCTACTTTCGTACCTGCTCGACGTGTCTGTCTCGCAGTTAAGCGGGCTTGTGCCATTACACTAACCGTACGATGTCCGACCGTACTTAGCCCACCTTTGTGCTCCTCCGTTACGCTTTAGGAGGAGACCGCCCCAGTCAAACTACCCACCACACAGTGTCCTCATCCCCGATAAGGGGACAGAGTTAGAACCTCAAACATGCCAGGCTGGTATTTCAAGGTTGGCTCCACGCAAACTGGCGTTCACGCTTCAAAGCCTCCCAGCTATCCTACACAAACATGTTCAAAGTTCACTGTGAAGCTATAGTAAAGGTTCACGGGGTCTTTCCGTCTAGCCGCGGATACACCGCATCTTCACGGCGATTTCAATTTCACTGAGTCTCGGGTAGAGACAGCGCCCCCATCGTTACGCCATTCGTGC